>DBDG01000047.1:73515-80002 GCA_002293475.1 Lachnospiraceae bacterium UBA938 | reverse complement strand
AAAAAGTAAATGCGGTGACCCTGTGTTTGCCATCCGGCCTGCTGGACAACGTGCGGTGATATGTGATATACTTAATCGCATTATTTCAGCGGGCTTATCCCTTTATATGTATATGCTGATTATTCGGATTTATCTATGCGGTGAATATCGTATTTTACCAAATATCTGCGGAGGTACGAAAATGGCAGGAACAGAGCAGAAAAACATCAGGAATTTTTGTATTGTGGCCCATATTGATCATGGGAAATCCACATTGGCAGACCGGATCATTGAAAAGACCGGCCTGCTGACCAGCCGTGAGATGCAGGCTCAGGTTCTGGACAACATGGATCTGGAAAGGGAGCGGGGGATTACCATCAAGGCTCAGACGGTCCGCATTATTTATCAGGCCCAGGACGGGGAAGAATATGTTTTTAACCTGATTGATACGCCGGGCCATGTGGACTTTAATTATGAAGTGAGCCGCAGCCTGGCCGCCTGCGACGGCGCCATCTTGGTAGTGGACGCCGCCCAGGGGATTGAGGCGCAGACCTTGGCGAATGTATATCTGGCTCTGGATCATAACTTGGATGTCTTTCCGGTCATCAACAAGATCGACCTGCCCAGTGCCGACCCCGACCGGGTCAAAGAAGAGATTGAGGACGTGATCGGCCTGGAGGCGCACGATGCGCCCTTGATATCGGCTAAGAACGGCATCGGCATCGAAGCGGTGATGGAGGCCGTCGTCACCAAGATCCCCCCGCCGAAGGGGGAACGCGGCAACCCGCTCAAGGCTCTGATCTTTGACTCTTTATATGATTCCTACAAGGGGGTCATTATTTTCTGCCGCATCATGGAAGGCATAGTAAAAAAAGGGAGCATCATCAAAATGATGGCTACCGGTGCCCGCTCCGAAGTGGTCGAAGTAGGCTATTTTGGCCCAGGGCAGTTCATTCCCTGTGAAGAATTAAGTGCCGGCATGGTCGGCTACATCACGGCTTCCATTAAAAACGTCAAGGACACCGCCGTCGGCGATACCGTGACTGACGACGAGAACCCCTGTGTGGAACCGCTACCGGGCTACAAGAAAGTGCAGTCCATGGTCTACTGCGGCGTTTATCCGGCTGACGGCGCCAAATATCCTGACCTGCGGGATGCCCTAGAAAAGCTGAAGCTGAACGATGCCTCCCTTCATTATGAACCGGAGACCTCGGTCGCTTTGGGCTTCGGCTTCCGCTGCGGGTTTTTAGGTCTGCTGCATCTGGAGATTGTCCAGGAAAGGCTGGAAAGAGAGTACAACCTGGATCTGGTGACGACGGCGCCGAGCGTTGTTTACCTGGTCCACAAAAATAACGGTGAAGTGCTTGACCTTACCAATCCGACCAATCTGCCGGATCCGACGCTGATCGCTTTCATGGAAGAGCCGATCGTCGCGGCGGAGATCATGGTGACCAGCGAATTCATCGGGTCGATCATGGAACTGTGCCAGGAAAGACGTGGCCGATACCTCGGCATGGAATATATCGAAGGAACTAGGGCGGTTCTCCGGTATGAACTGCCGTTAAATGAGATCATCTATGATTTTTTCGATGCCCTGAAATCCCGCTCGAAAGGCTATGCTTCCTTTGACTATGACCTGAAAGGCTACGAACAGTCGGAGATGGTCAAGCTGGATATCCTGATCAACCGGGAAGAAGTGGACGCCTTATCCTTTATCGTACATAGGGACAGTGCCTACGAGCGCGGCCGCCGGATGTGCGAGAAGCTGAAGGACGAGATTCCCCGGCATTTATTCGAGATTCCCATCCAGGCCGCGGTCGGAGGTAAGATCATCGCCAGAGAAACCGTCAAGGCGATGCGGAAGGATGTCCTGGCCAAGTGCTATGGCGGTGACATCACCCGGAAAAAGAAGCTGTTAGAGAAGCAAAAGGAAGGAAAGAAGCGCATGCGCCAGATTGGGAATGTCGAGATTCCGCAGAAGGCCTTCATGAGCGTGCTGAAGCTGGATAATGAGTAGGAGTAGGGAGCCATTACGATGAAGCCACTGAGCCTTTATATCCACATCCCTTTCTGCCTCCGGAAATGCCATTACTGCGACTTTTTATCCGCCCCGGCCGAGGAAGCGGTAAAAGAGAAATACCTAGCGGCTCTTTTAGCCGAGATGGAGCGCGAAGCGCGGCATTACGGCGGTCATCAGGTCAGAACGGTTTTCATCGGCGGCGGAACGCCGACCTGCATGGCGGCGGAAGCGACCGCGATGATCTTAGGCCGGCTGAGGGAACTGTTTGCCTTTGGGCCGCCGGCGGAAACAGAGATCACGATAGAAGCAAACCCAGGGACGGTTTCTTTAGACAAACTGAAACAATACCGGGAAGCAGGGATCAGCCGCCTCAGCATCGGACTCCAGTCAGCTGACGCGGCGGAGCTGAAAATACTGGGGCGGCTTCATAGCTGGAACGATTTCCGGAAGACTTACGAAGCGGCCAGAAGGACAGGGTTTCACAATATCAATGTAGATCTGATGGCGGCCCTGCCCGGACAGACCAAAGCGACTTACGCGGCGACCCTGGCCAAGGTCGTCGCACTTAAGCCGGAGCATATATCGGCATACAGCCTGATTGTCGAAGAAGGCACGCCTTTTTATGACCGGTATGGCCCCGGACAAGAAGGCGAGGCATCCCTGCCTTCGGAAGAGGAAGAGCGGGAAATGTATCTGCTGACCGCCTCCTTCTTGCAGCAGCACCAATATGCCCGCTATGAAATATCCAATTATGCCCGGCCTGGCTTTGCGTGCCGCCATAACATGGTCTACTGGCAGCGCGGGGATTATGTCGGCTTTGGCCTTGGGGCGGCATCCATGGTGGCCGATACCCGCTGGAGTAACTTAAAGGATTTAAGCCGCTATCTCGACCGGCCGGAGCAGCTTAAAGAGGCCATCCAGATATTGACTACGTCAGAAAAGATGGAGGAGTTCATGTTTCTCGGCCTCCGCCTGATGGAAGGTGTCAGCCGCGAGCAGTTCCGAAAGTGCTTCAACCAGGACATAGAAGCCGTCTATGGAGCCGTCTTGGCCGGCCTGGAACAGCAGAAACTGATTACCGTCGGCAGCAATATCGCCCTGACCCCCTATGGAACCGACATCAGCAACTACGTCATGCGCCAGTTCCTGATTTCCGATATATAAGCGGGACAGGGCCTCCACATTCAAGTTGTACCGCTCCACAAAAAATAAGCGGGACAGGGCCTCCAAATTCAAGTTGTACCGCTCCACAAAAAACAAGTGGAAAGGCACTTGTAAGCTTTCAAAGTCATAGAATAGTAAAAAATGACTTTGGGGGCGCCATTTGAAAACCTTCCAAAAACCGCTGTCTGCTGAAGAAGAAGCCGATTATATCCGGACCTTGCAAAAAGGCAGCGACGCCGATGCCGAAAAGGCCAAAGAAATCCTGATTGAACGCAATCTCCGTCTGGTAGCCCACATAGCCAAGAAATACGTAAACGCCGATGAGGACATGGAAGATCTCATTTCCATCGGCACCATCGGCTTGATCAAGGCAGTATCCTCATTCGATGCGGACAAAGGGAAACTGAGTACATATGCCTCACGCTGCATTGACAACGAACTCCTGATGCTCCTTAGGACCAAGAAGAAGACCTCCAAAGAAGTTTCCCTTTATGAGCCCATCGGCATAGATAAGGAAGGAAACGAAATCAATCTTCTAGATATTATCGAACATGAGCAGACAGACATCCTCGACCGCATGGAACTGTTCGAGAATACCAAAAAGCTGGCCGGCCTGTTCGACAAAGTTTTAAATGACCGGGAAAAAGAGATTATCTTCCTCCGCTATGGCCTGGCGACCGGAAAGGAAGTTACCCAGCGCGAGATCGGCGAACTTTTAGGGATTTCCCGCAGCTATGTTTCCCGCATCGAGAAACGGGCGCTGTTCAAATTGAGGGAGGGTTTTGAGAAATTCTGAAACTTGTACCTCGAAACGCGCGTAAACGGAATACAGCAACCTTCCATGTATAAACAGAAAGGGAAATGTTGAAATTGATTGTCAACTGCCTCGATATATAATATAATATAAGTTAATGTGAGCCGGAGTCTCAAGTCAGAGACTCTTTTCTCGCAGATATATGGGGTGCAGCATCATGCTTTTTAAAAAAAGTGATGAATTGAAGCCAGGTATGAGACTAGCAAGACCCATTTATAACAAAAACGGGGTCTTGCTTTATGAACGTAATTCCCAGCTGACCATGCAAGGCATTGTCAGCATCAAAAACTTCGGGCTGATCGGGATCTTTATCCTGGAGCCGGCCGAGCCGGTGCCGCCGATGACCCGGGCGGACTTGGAGTTTGAACGCTTTCAGACCATGTGCGTGTTTTCCATTGCCGAGGAGCTGGCCAACATCAATACCGCGCATAAACAGAACCGGATCCAGTTCATTGTGGCCGACATCATCAAGAATTACGGCCATCTGGATGCAAAGATCAATTTTGTCCAGAACCTGCGGAGCAACGAAGATTATATTTTCAAGCATGCCATGAATGTCGCCATCCTGTCGGCTATGCTGGGAAATAAAGCCAACCTGCGGCTGGATGAGCGTTCGGAGCTGGTGACCGCCGCTCTGGTACACGACATCGGCAAGCTCAACCTGCCGACCGAACTGATTGCCCGCGACGCGCTGGATCAGAAAGAAATGGGCGATATCCGCAATGCCATGTTATATGCCTATTCCGCTTTTGACAATGTATTTTCTGCCACTCCGGGCGTCAAAAGGCTCTGCGGCCACTACTGCCGGATGAAAGAAAACATCGAAACCGAGAAGTTCAAGGCTATTGATGACAAGATCGGGATCGGGGCAAGGATATTGCTGATCGCGGACACGTTTGATACCATGACGGCCATGCGTTACGGCAAGCCGCCGGCATCGGAGGTGCTGGCTATCAAATACCTGATGGACCACCCGGAATATTATGACAAAGATATTGTCAGCGCCTTGATTGACAGCATCAACATCTTGGCGCCAGGAGTTAGCGTGGAACTTAACAACGGCGACAAAGCCTTGGTTTTAACTGAAAACACGCACAATATCCTGCGGCCGGTGCTTCTGAACTTCCGTGACAATATGATCATTGACCTAGGCAATAAGTTTGCATACGGTGACCTGGAGATTATCGACATCATGAAAACTATGGACAACCGCCATATCATGGATATCGATGCGCTCCGCCGACAGGGCATCAGCGTGGAGGGACCGGAATTTGTCAAAGTAAAAGACGAAAAATAATGGCGCATCCGCCGTCTGGCGGGACAGCCATCAAGATAAACCAATATAATAAGCCAGAGAGGACTGAACTACATGCCTACCATTGAAGAATTACTCAGACAAGCCAAGGACGCAGGAGCATCGGATCTACACGTTACCGTCGGCGTGCCGCCGAAAATGAGGGTGAACGGCCAGTTGATCACGATGGAATATCCCCGCATGATGCCGCCGGATACGGCCATGATAATCAATGAAGTCATGACGGCAGATCAAAGAAACAAATTCGAGGAGCGCGGCGAGTGGGACATGTCTTTTTCTATTCCTGAGTTAGGCCGCTACCGTGTCAATGCTTTTAAGCAGAGAGGTTCTTCCGCGGCGGCCTTCCGTCTTGTCGGAACCCAGGTTCCGTCCCCAGAAGTGCTGGGCGTCCCGCCGTCCGTCATTGATCTTTATCAGCGGAAGCGTGGCCTGATTCTGGTTACCGGACCAACCGGCAGCGGCAAGTCGACGACGCTGGCGGCTATTATCGATAAAATCAACAACAACCGTGACTGTCATGTCATAACGCTAGAAGACCCGATTGAGTACCTTCATCAGCATAAAAAGGCCATGGTGAACCAGCGGGAGATCGGGCTGGACAGCCTGACCTATGCCAATGCCCTGCGGGCATCGCTCCGTGAGGATCCTGATGTGATCCTAGTGGGGGAGATGCGTGATTTCGAGACGATCAGCGTAGCGATCACCGCGGCGGAAACCGGGCATTTAGTTCTTTCGACCCTACATACGATCGGCGCAGCCAGTACCGTGGACCGTGTCATCGATGTTTTTCCGCCGCATCAGCAGCAGCAGATCCGCGTGCAGTTTGCCAATGTCCTCGAGGCGGTTATCTCCCAGCAGCTGATTCCGACGGCTGACGGCAAAGGACGTACAGCGGCGTTTGAAGTGCTGCATGCCAACCATGCGGTGCGGAACCAGATCCGGGAGGGGAAATCCCATCAGCTAGTATCGGTTATGCAGACCAACCGTAAGATCGGGATGATCACGATGGATGACGCGATTATGCAGCTTTACTATGACGGAAAGATCAGCAGGGAGCAGGCGGTGCAGTTTGCGACTGATCCTGACGGGATGGATAGGAAGATATAGTTTGCAGTCGTTACCTGCTGCTTTGCTGGTTAGACAGATGGTTTGGATTTGTTGCCCTTTTACCCTTGTTACCCACTACTCTGTCGGT
>DBDG01000047.1:501-73320 GCA_002293475.1 Lachnospiraceae bacterium UBA938 | reverse complement strand
TTTGGATTTGTTACCCACTACTCCGCCAGTCAGAAAGCTGATTTGCATTTTTCCAGCCAAAGAACGGAGCAAACTCGCTTCGCTCAGACAGTGCTCCAATCTTTGTCCGGAAAAATGCAAACACTTTCTGCCTAGCTCTTCGTAAGCGGTAGTGTTCAAGTATTCTAGGTTAACTGAGTATCGTTCTTTTGTTGCTGGGTTACCAGTAAAGATTCTGCTTAGATGTGCTTGATTCGACTTCTATTATGAGATTTTGTTTATATTCGGTTATATTATTAGATAACCCTATTGATTTCATTGCCAAGATTGGATATAATGAAACAAGAAAAAGAATTTTATAAATTCTAATTACTCTAATACTCTAATACTCTAATACTCTAATGTCGAATAGTTTAATATTCATGTTTGTTCTAAACATTATTTCTCCAATTAAACCCCAATGATTAGCCCCGTTACAGAACATTGATAATATAATATATTTAGCAAGGCAGCCGAACAGGCGGCACGCTTCCTATCCGAGTCTTGCGGAAAGGGGGTATGTTTATGGGCACATATGAAGAATTTATGATAATCTTGACCGTAGGTTTATTGATAGTCGCAGTTCTCAACATAAATAACAAGAAATAGCCGTCCTGCTTTCTTTTGGCAAAAAGGACGACTTTTTCTTTGTTGTCTATTTTCGCCGGATCAGGTAGTAGCGCCTACCTGTCGGCTGTCTTGTTAAATACATTATAAAACATTCCTAATGGGCATGTCAAGAAGGTAAAAAATAGTTACAGGTAAAAAATGTTACTGTTTACAGATGGTATTTCGCGAGGTGTTTTGCACAAAAGTATTCCATACGTTTCTTAAAACCATCCAGTTGAGATACCGAATCGCCATATTGCCCAGGCATCATCGGCTCAGGTGACTTGCGGCAGAAAATTAGTGCAGCTTATTTCTTGCCACACGATAAATCAGTGTTGGGCGGCCACGGATGGCCGACCAAGCCGTCACGCGCCACGGACGGCGCTTGACGGCGACACGGAAGCTGCCAATATTCAGGCGCAAGAAATTTAGCGGAACTTATTTTCGAGAGCCGGAACCGGAGCCGATGATGCCTGGGTAATATGGCGATGACCGCTAAAAGAATAACAATAATGCCTAGGTAATATGGCGATGACCGCTAAAAGAATAACAATAATGCCTAGGTAATATGGCAATGACCGCTAAAAAAATAACAATAATGCCTGGGTAATATGGCGATGACCGCTAAAAGAATAACAATAATGTCTAGGTAATATGGCGATATTACTGTGGAGCAGTGGTTTGATGCACTTCGGCAGATCTGAACAGTAACAAAAAAATAGTTACAGGTAACAATGACAGGTAAACAGATTAGAAATACGATACGAGAGAGGAGGGTTTTATGTTTGCAACGGTTACATCAGGTGCTGTTTTAGGTATTCAAAGCTATCAGGTTCAGGTGGAGGTAAATGCTTCGGGGGGGATGCCCTGCTTTTCTATGGTCGGGTATTTGTCCGGTGAGGTTCGGGAAGCCGGTGAGCGGGTGCGCGTGGCACTGCGGAATACCGGGATATCCATGCCGCCATTACATATCACCGTCAATCTGTCACCGGCACATCTTAGAAAGGAAGGGACGGCTTTTGACCTGCCTATTGCCGTAGGTATCCTGATTGCTATGGGCGAGCTGCCCCAGCAGGCAGCCGGAGACATGCTGATCATCGGGGAACTGGGGCTTGACGGGGCGGTAAAAAGAGTCAACGGCATATTGCCGATCGTCATTGATGCCGTGCAGAGGGGCTGCCGCCGCTTTTTGGTCCCGGCGGCCAATGTCCGGGAAGCAGCGGCGATACCGCAGGCAGATGTCTGCGGCGTCAGTTCGCTGCAGGAGGTACTGTTTTATTTGGCGGCCGATGAAACGGAGCGTCAGCACATCATTCCTTATGTTAAGGAAAATGCTGACGATCAATACAGGACGGAAGCAATAGTGGGCTCCGGAAGTCAGCTGGAGGAGAAGGACTTTGTAGAGATTATCGGTCAGGAAACAGCCAAACGGGCGGCTGTCATCGCGACGGCGGGTTTTCATCATTTACTGCTGATCGGCCCGCCGGGGACCGGGAAAACGATGATTGCCAAAAGGATTCCCAGTATTTTACCGCCGCTGACGCCGGAGGAAAGCTTGGAGGTTTCTTCTATATATAGTATCGCCGGCCAGCTGCCGTCGGGGCCGGCATTGCTGACCGGCCGCCCTTTCCTGAATCCGCATTATACCGTAACTGAGCAGGCTATGACCGGCGGCGGCAAGATTCCCATGCCGGGGCTGGTAAGCCTGGCTCACCGAGGGGTGCTGTTCATGGATGAGCTGCCGGAATGTCGGCAGTCCGTGATTGAGCTCCTGCGCCAGCCCATCGAGGACAAAAAGGTAAACATCGCCAGGGTCCAGGGGAACTTTACTTATCCGGCTGATTTTTTGTTTATCGGTGCCATGAACCCTTGCCCCTGCGGCTACTTTCCTGACCAGGAGAAATGCAGTTGCAGCAGCCGGGCAATCCATCGTTATCTGGGGAGGATATCCGGACCGATTCTCGATCGTATTGACCTCTGCGCCGAGGTGATACGCATCGAAGCAGGATGTCTGCAGGCCGGCCAGGCGGGTCTGTCCAGCCGTGATATGCGGCAACGGGTAGCGGCCGCTAGGCAGATCCAAAAAGATCGTTTTAAGGGAACGACCTGCCGATTTAACTCGGATATCAAAGTTAAAGACATACCGCTATACTGCGGCTTGGGTCAAAAAGAAACCGCCTTGATGCATAAGGTTTTAGAAACCATGGGCGTGAGCGCCCGGGCTTATCATCGGATTCTTAAGGTGGCACGAACCATTGCCGATCTGGCCGAAAGTCGGAACATCAAAGAAGAGCATCTGCTGGAAGCGGTACATTACCGCATGAATGATGGAAAATACTGGCGGTAGATAGATAAATGTTGAACATAAGGATGCTAAAAATATCTATATTTAACATAATGTATTTAGCATATTTAGCGTATAAACGGAAAGAAAGCGAGGTTTGTGTGAGCGACAATAACCAGGAAGATAGAGTAATATATGGATTTTATAACGATAAAAACGATAAACAAGAGGTATTTTCAACGGTTGAACCAGTGCTTGCCGAGATGCCATATCTATACTGGCTATACAGCATAGCCGGGTTCGGAAGAAAGACCCTGCTGGTTCTGGAAGCGCTGATCGGCAGTGCGGAGGTAATCTATCATCTGCCGGCCAATGACCTGAAATGGCTGATGAATGAGCGGCAGTTCCGTGATTTTACCGACAGCCGGCGAAACTGGGATATAGCGGGCGAGTATCATAAGATGACAGAAAAGGGGATATGCTTTTACCCTTATGCCCATCCGGCCTACCCGGCTGCGCTCAGGAAGATTCCCGATCCGCCGGCGGCTATCTATGTCCGGGGGAGGCTTCCTGACCCGGCCGGCCGGGCGGTTGCCGTGATAGGGACACGGAAATGCTCCGGCTATGGCAGTGCGATGGCCGGCCAGCTCGGAACCGCCCTGGCTAAGGCACAGATCCAAGTGATCAGCGGAATGGCTAGGGGGATCGACGGAATCGGCCAGCGTGCCGTGGTGGAAGCCGGCGGCAGTACCTTTGCGGTTCTGGGCTGCGGCGTTGATGTGATTTACCCATCGGAAAACCGGCGGTTGTATGAGCGGATCATGGAACGCGGCGGCATCCTGTCGGAATACTCGCCGGGAACCATGCCCAAGGCGCGGCTTTTCCCGTGTCGGAATCGCCTGATCAGCGGCCTGTCTGAGGCGATAGTCGTCATCGAAGCTAGGGAAAAAAGCGGCACCATGATAACCGTCGACATGGCACTGGAACAGGGAAAAGATGTCTATGCCTTTCCCGGCCGCCTGGTTGATGGGCTGAGCAGCGGCTGTAACCGGCTGATCAAGCAGGGTGCCGGAGTCATCTTGTCAGTGGAAGAGTTCATCTGGGAACTCGGCACGAATACAGCTCCCGGCCTTGCCGGCGATACCGCGCCAGAGCAGCCGGAGAGACCGGATGATCCTCCCGAAGTAATACCTCCCGAAGTAATACCGCCCGAAGTAATGCCGCCCGAACCGCCCGAAGTAATACCGCCCGAAGAAAGAAAAGTGTATGATCTGCTGGATTATAATCCCCAGCCCCTAGCATATTTTGCCGCCGGCTGCCCGGAAATTCCGCTTAGCCGCCTGGCCATGATATTGATATCATTATGCTTAAACGACCGGGCGGAACAGATCGGCGCCGGCTACTATTGCAAAAAAAGTAATATTAACCAATAAAAAGCAATAATAAGTAATAAAAATGAAATTAATGCCGGAAAAAGGAAATAAAATTAATTAGACTCTTCCTTTTTTGCGGAAAATAATATAAAATAGCTATAAAGCATTATCAAAAAGAACTACTTGGAGGTCAAAATGTTTGATCAGGTATTTGGCAATTATTTAGTGGAATCAGGACGGATGACGAAAGAACAGTTTGCGAAAGTGATTGAGCGGCAAAGCACCGTCCGTGTCAAACTTGGCCTGATTGCTGTTTCCGACAAGCTGATGACGGCGCAGCAGGCTGACGAGGTTAACATGCTGCAGTCGGTCATGGATAAACGATTCGGCGATATAGCAGTGGAAAAAGGCTATCTGACGGATGATCAGGTCGGCCTACTGCTTAAGAAGCAGGGCAATCTCTATCTGACATTTGTTCAGACACTGGTTGACGAGGGGATCTGTACCTTGGAAGACATCGCCGCCTATCTCGACAGTTACCGACAGGAAAATGGTCTCTCGGCAACGGAGATGGCCGACTTTGTAAGCGGCGACCCGGATAAGATCATCGCCTTGTTCCTGCCGGCGGACAACAGTTACTGCGCCAGACTGTGCAGCCTTGCCGTGCGTACCCTGATCAGGATCGTTGATTCATCGGCATATATATCCAAGGCCTACCGGACGGACATGATCACAGCCGACCAATGTGCGGTACAGGAGATAGCGGGAGCCTTTCAGCTTACCTCCGGATTTGCTGGCGCGGGAAAGAACCTGCTGGCGATGGCGGTTCCTTTTGCCAAAGAAGAATTTGAAGAAGTAGACATGGATGCCCTGGATGCGGTAGGTGAATTTACCAACTGTGTGAACGGGCTGTTTTCATCGGCTCTCAGCGAAGAAGATGTGGAAATCGATATGCTCCCCCCGGCTTTCTATCTAAAGAATTTCTGTGATAATAATATAGAAAACAAAACAGAAAGTAAAATAACGATAACAGGCAGCTTTTATGTCCTGCCCGTTATGATAAGGGACTGTCGCATGGATTTTATCGTTTCCCTGGATTCACCGCTTAAAATCCAATAAATTACCAATATTATTGAATAAATAATAAAAAAAGTAATAGATTTAAAGGAGAGAGAAGATGGCTAATATTTTAATGGTTGACGATTCCCGGACATCAAGGAGAATCCTCAGGCAGATCTTAGAGCAGGAAGGACATACCGTGGTGGAGGAAGCGGTAAATGGGGAAGACGGCGTAAGAAAGTTTCAGCAGCACCGGCCGGATATGGTGACCATGGATATTACTATGCCGGTACTGGACGGCATCGAAGCCCTGAAAATGATCAAAGCCCTTAAGTCGGACAGCAAGGTGATCATGGTATCGGCCGCCGGCCAGAAAAGCAAGATCCTCGAATGTCTCAAAGCCGGTGCCGATGAATTTATAACCAAGCCCTTCCAGCAAAATGAGATAGTGGAGGCCGTCAAACGGATTGCCGGCAGTGGTTCCGGTGTCACCGCCGTCTGAAAATAAAGCTTCTATGACTAAGCAGATTAAGCAGTTATCAAAAGGCATATAGATATATAGGCAAAAGATATATTCACAAAGATATATAAGTAAAGATATATAATAAAGACATATAAGCATATGTAACCATATTATTATAAGAGGAACAACTCATGGCTTTATACGGCAAACGTGTAAGAATAGGCGACCTGCTGCTACAGCAGGGACTGATCACGGAACAGCAGCTTAAGACCGCGCTGGATGAACAGAAAACAAGAAGAACCAAACTGGGCGAAACCCTGATCGCGCTTAATTACGTGTCCCACAAGGACTTTGCTACGGTATTCAGCGAACAGCTGGGGATCCATTCGGTAGATCTGATCACCGCCGGATTGGAGGATGCCGCCATCAAGATGGTCAACGAGGACATCATGAAGAAATACGGCCTCGTTCCCTTCAGCATTGATCCGAAAAATGCCAACATCCTCAACGTCGCCATGTCGGATCCTTTGGATCTGACCGCGCTGGACGACGTATCCCTGATTACCAATATGGAAGTCCGGCCCTTCTTTGCCACGACAGCTCAGATTGCGGTCCAGTTAGACCGGATGTTCGGCAAGAAACAGGCCATGGCCGCCGCCGAACAATATCAGAAAGAACATGCCGAAGAGATGCGAGAAGAGGCGGAAGCGGAGGCCAACGCCGACGTGGACAATGCCCCCATCGTCAAGATCGTCCGCACTATGCTGGAACAGGCTGTCCGCCAAGGCTCCAGTGATATTCATATTGAACCCTTCGAGCGTAAACTCCGGATCCGTTACCGTATCGACGGCGTCTTGCAGGAGGTCATGGATTACAATCCCAATCTCCTCCCCGCCATGGTAGCCAGGGTCAAGATCATGTCCGGCTTGGATATCTCCGAGAAGAGAAAGCCCCAAGACGGCCGCCTCACCCTTCATGTGGATAATAAAGAATATGATGTCCGTGTTTCCGTCCTCCCCACCGTATACGGGGAGAAGATCGTTATGCGTCTGACGGCCAAGGACGGCCTATCCCGGGACAAGAAATACTTGGGACTGACGGAAGAAGATGAAGTACGTCTGGACGCTATCTTACAGAACCCCCACGGCATCATCTTGGTCACCGGACCGACCGGCAGTGGTAAGTCCACGACCGTATACACCGTTTTAAGCGAACTCAACCGCGAAGAAGTAAATATCATCACCGTAGAGGACCCGGTAGAAGCCAATATCGACGGCGTCAATCAGGTCCAGGTCAACGTAAGGGCGGACATGACCTTTGCCAACGCCCTGCGCTCCATTCTCCGTCAGGATCCCGACATCATCATGATCGGCGAGATACGTGACAACGAGACGGCGCAGATTGCCGTCAAAGCCTCTATAACCGGCCATCTGGTTGTCTCCACCCTGCATACCAATTCTACCGCGGCAGCCATCACCCGTCTGCTGGACATGGCGATCGAACCATACCTGATCGGTGATTCAGTGGTGGGCATCATTGCCCAGCGTCTGGTGCGCAAACTCTGTCCGGCGTGCAAGGCATCCCGGCTGGCGGAAAAGAATGAACTGCGGCTGCTGGGAGCCGGACCGGAGGATCAGATTACCGTCTATGAGCCCGTCGGCTGTCCCGCCTGCGCCGGCATCGGATATAAAGGAAGAACCGCAATCTATGAGATCATGCCCATCAGCAACCGGATCAGGAACCGCATCCATGACCGGGTAACGGCGGACGAATTGAAAGAAGAAGCGGTTAATGAAGGCATGTCTACGCTGCGGATGGCGGCGAGCAGGGAGGTGAAGAAAGGCACGACTTCCATCGCCGAAATGATCAAGGTGGCTTATGAAGCAGATTAAGCGGAGTTTTTGATTTCATTGACAGGTTTATGCGTGCATCGTTAAAGTACGGGAAACGGAGGGTAAGAGAAGATATGGCAGAATATCAATATCGTATCATTACGCCAGAAGGAAAAGAAAAAAAGGGGACGATGGAGTCTAAATCGACGGAACAGATTACCGCGCTCTTAAAAAGTCAGGGCAATATCGTAATCAGCGTGGGCAAAGCCGATTTAATGCACAAAGAAGTCAAGCTTCCCTTTGGCGGCTCAGTCAAGGCAAGAGATTTCAGTATCTTCTGCCGTCAGTTTGTAAGCATCATATCGGCAGGGGTAAGCATCATCAACGCCCTAGAGATGATGACCGATTCAACCGAGAATAAAACCCTGAGAAAAGCGCTGGCCGGCGTCCAGGAAGATGTTTCCAAGGGCGAATCCATCACCATGGCCATGAAAAAACGTTCCAAGGTCTTCCCCGGCATGCTCTGCAACATGGTAGAGGCAGGCGAGGCCTCCGGTAGCTTAGAAACCGCGTTCACCCGTATGGCCGTCCAGTTCGAGAAAGAAGAAAAACTCCGGCAGTCGGTGAAGAAAGCCATGATTTATCCCATCATACTGGTGGTGCTGATGATCGGCATCCTCTTTTTGATGCTGCTCTGGGTCATCCCCACTTTCATGGGCATGTTTGCGGAACTGGATGCAGAGATGCCGGCCTTTACCCAGGCCATCATTGATCTCAGCGATTTTGTCCAGGCTAGATGGTGGCTGATCCTGCTGGTAGGCGGCGGAGTGTTCGGTTTAATAAAATGGTATTCCTCGACCAAACAAGGCCAGTTTACGATGGGCTGGGTTAAATTAAAAATGCCGGTGCTCGGACCCGTACAGCGGAAAACCGAGTGCGCTAGGCTGGGCCGTACCCTGTGTACCCTGCTGGGTGCCGGCGTTCCCTTGGTGGAAGCAGTTGAAATAACCGCGCGTTCCATGTCCAGCGTACATTACAAAAGATCCATGCTAGATGCCAAGGACCAGATCATGCGCGGGCGGGCACTGTCCCAGCCGCTAAAGTCAAGCGGCCTGTTCCCCCCGATGGTAACCCACATGATCGGGATCGGGGAGGAGACCGGTGACATCGAAACCATGCTGGAAAATATTGCCAATTATTACGAAGAAGATGTGCAGACGGCGACCGACCAGATGATGGCACTGATGGAGCCGATGATCATTATCGTCATGGCACTTGTCGTGGGAGTCATGATTGTAGCGATTATGCAGCCGATGATGACATTGTATGAATCCATAGGTTGACGGACAAGAAGTAGTGGGGAATTTTCATGAAATTTTAATACAAAATTAATATTTTACTGTACATTGTAACCAGAATATGGTAGTATTATATAATAAAAGATTGTAAACATATTATAATCGGTAGGTCGTTACAAAACCCACAATAAATAATTTAATAAAAGGAGAGAGAGAAAGTTATGAAGAAACAAAAATCGTTAAACAACAAAGGCTTTTCACTGGTGGAGCTGATCATCGTTATTGCTATTATGGCAATCCTGATCGGCGTTCTGGCACCCAACTTACTGCGTTACGTGGAGCGGACCAATATTTCTGCGGATACTCAGGTGGCTGATTCACTTAGGACGGCAGTTATGACGGCCATTATGGATCCGGTTGTTATTAATGCAACTAATAGTGGCGTGCCCAATCCGGCTGCTGCAGCAGTAACCTTAGTTTGGTCTTCAAATGGTGTTCCCCCTGCGGCTCCAAACGATCCGGCTAATAATTTCAGTGGTGCATTTGGCCAGAGTGTTGCAGAGACTTTGGGTTTTGCTAATGCTCCCGCAATGGTTGCAGCTCTCAATTCAGACGGACTTTTAGATGAGCTTCGTTCAGCTGGAGACGGCGGCGGCGCCATGGCTTTCCAGGTAGTTATCAATACGGATTTCAGCGTAACAGTAACAATTCTCAACAGTACTATCGGTGATACTGCCGGAACAGATATTGTAGTTGGTTAATTTATATATTAATAAAATCAATCAGGTGGGATGATGGAATACATGATTTTATATATTGCCGTATTTATATTCGGGATCACGATTGGCAGCTTTTTAAATGTATGTATTTTCCGAATACCTGACAAGAATGACATCGTTTCTGAGCGTTCCCACTGCCTAAGCTGTGGGAACGTTTTGAAATGGTATGAACTCATCCCGGTTGTGAGTTTTGTGCTACAAAGGGGAAAATGCCGCCATTGCGGGGTCAGGATTTCTTGGCAATATCCTTTAATTGAATTAGCAAACGGCGTGTTTTATGTCTGGATCGTCGTATTACACGGGTTTGCTATCCCAAGTTTGTTATATTGCCTGTGTGCCTCCGCATTGCTCATAATCAGTATAATTGATTGGAGAACGTATGAGATACCGCCGGGATGTAATCTTTTCATCGGTATACTCGGCATCTTCCGTATATTGATCGACCCGGCCAGATGGTTAGAATATGTTTTGGGTTTTTTTGTCGTAAGCGGATTATTTCTGCTCATCCATTGGATCACCAAGGGGCGCGGGATCGGTGGCGGAGACATCAAGCTGATGGCGGCGGCAGGACTGCTGCTTGGCTGGCAGGGTGCCCTGCTCGCCATGGTGATCGGCGCGGTGGCGGGATCGGTCATACATATTGCTTTGATGAAGCTTTGCCGGAAAGACAGGGTATTGGCTTTCGGTCCGTATTTATCCTTGGGAATCATGATTTCTATGTTATATGGGACGCTAATTATTGACTGGTACATCGGTTTTTATAAATAGTTTGATGCCAGGTATCGATATCGGTATTTACGATATACCTGATAACTTGGCAGGGAGGAAGTATGGCTAAAAAGAAAATTGTATTATATATTACCAACGATGTGATCAAAATATGCGAAGCGGTGCAGTCCGGTTCCAATGTTTTGGTCAACCGGGTCTTTCAGGTCCGGACACCGGACGGGAGCGTGGATGACGGACTGATCTTAGAAGTGGATAGAGTTGCGGCCGCCGTCAGGGATGCCTTTCGGGAAAACGGGATTAGGAAAGCAAAGCTTGCCTTTACCATCTACTCCCGTAAAATCGCCACCAAGGAAATAGAGCTTCCCTATGTCAAGCAGGTGAACAGGATCAATGACATGATCCTGTCCAATATAGATGACTACTTCCCCATGAATAACATGGAAGACTATCTGATTCGTTATCAGGTGCTGGACCAGGTCGTGTCAGAAGGCCGTAAATTCAATAAGATAGCCGTATTTGCGGTTCAAAAGGAAATGGTGGCATCCTATTATGCGTTAGGTAAGGAACTGCGGCTGCCGGTATTGACGGTAGACTATCAGATTAACAGCTTGAATAATCTGATGAAGAAACAGGTAAAAAACGGGATATCGCTTGTGCTGCAAATGGACAGCGATACGACCCATGTAACGATTATGAATGCGCAGGCTCAGCTTTTCCGCCGTTCGATTCCTCACGGAAGCGATTCGCTGATTCAGAGCTTTGCTGCTGATAACCGCTTGGATGAAGAAGAAGCCCGGATGATCCTGCAGGATACCAGGATGATGGAGGAAAACCTCACTCCGGAAGAATATGGGGAACTGGTAGGGGATTTTGCCTCAGCCATAACTAGGGTAGTGGAGTTTTACACCTCTAAAAACCCTGATCTGATGATCGAACATGCTAAGCTGTACGGTGAAGGCGTTGCCTTGGCAGATGTAGGCAATGTCCTTGGCAGGACGCTGGGAGTGGAGATAGAGACTTTATTCCAGCTAAACGGCGTCCAGGTAAAAAAGAAAAATCCTCAGGGGCTGACGGCCGATCAGTTAAATGCCTATCTGCCTAATATCGGCGCGATGATGGGCACCCTAGATTTAAGAATAGATGGGGAAGGGAAGCGTAATAAGGGCGGCGGTTACGCGCCGATGTTTATCTTGTTAGGGATAACAGTGGTGGCTTCGGCTTCTATTTCTATCTTTTTAGGATATGAAAAGAGGGTGCTGGAATATGAAAAGGTTTATCTGGAAACGGCCATCAGCCAGTTGGAGGATGCGGAGGACATATTTAATGCTTATGAAGATGCTAAAGAGTATATTGATACCTTGGCATCCCATACGGTGAGCACACTAAATAGTAATGAGGCACTCCATGCGTTTATCATGGATTTGGAAGCGATCATGCCGGAAGGCATGGGCTTTAACAGCCTATCGGCACAAAACGGTGAGATCAGCATAACGGGCCAGACAGCAGGCAAGGAATCGATTGCCCTTTTTATCATGGCGTTGAAGGAATTACCTTATGCAAGCAATGTGCGGGTTGATAGTATCCGGGATACTTATGATGAAGTCGGCGCCGTTACCTCTGACTTTAATTTGATCCTAAAAATCAGTATAGAGGGGATTGTGAAGGACACACCGACCATAGAGCTTCCTGAGGGCCATCCCATCTACCTAGCGTTGGATGCGGGTGTTACTGCTATATGGGAGGAAGGCTCAACGCCGCCGGATAACGTAGCGCCAATCGGCGGAGAGCAGGCAGCGACGGAAGGGGGCGAAGAATAATGACGATTAATTCACGGGAAATAAAATTAATATTATTCCTTATAATAATAGTTATCGGGGCGTTGTCTTTCTTTCTGTATATTCAGCCCACGCTAGAAGAAAGCCGGGTTATTGAAGATGAAATAGCCGCATTGACGACCAGAAAAGAGCAATTGACCCGATGGGCAGCCGATGCCAACGGGTATCGTGAAGAAATAGAAGCGACGGTGGAGAAAGAACAGGAGTTTTTCAGCAGATATCCTACCGAACTGCTGCAGGAGGACAGCCTGCTTTTTATGGCTGAAGCAGAACGAGTGGTTCCTATTGGGCTATATCAGGTGGGTTTTGGTGAAGACGTGGCGGCTCAGATCACTTCTGAGGCGGAAGCGCAGGCCATCGAGGAAGTGGAGGAGGCCACCGGGATGGAGGATTCCACCCCAGAGGTAATAAGGGATACCACGGAGACGACTTCGCTCGGTAACGGGCTGCAAAGTATCACAACTACCACGCGGTTTACCTTTACAGCCAGATATGATGATTTTAAAGAATTCCTAGAATATATTTTAACCTACAAAGACCGCATGGTAATCTATGATATTAGTGTTTCTTACGGATCGGATATGGATTTGGTCTCCGGTAATTTCACGTTGAATCAGTATGCCCTTACCGGCCCGGACAGAGATCCGCTTACCGTGACGCGGCCGTCCATATCTCAGGGAACGACCAATATCTTTATGTCGGCGGCCGGCAATGCCGGGACGGCAAGCGAAGCGGCTCCCGCTGATTTCTTTATTATGCTGAGCCCGCCGGAGGCAGCTACAGAGGCTAAGATCGTGGGAAGGGCCAATGACGCCTCCCAGGACAGCTATCTGATCAATGACGATAACAGTGAGCAGGAGATTACCGTTACCTTTGAAGGGGAAGATGGTTCCTATACGGCGGATTACAGTATCGGGAGAGAATCCTATGAGGGAGAGCCGATAGAATTTTCCAAGACCGGCCCTATCTATCTGGATATCCGCAGTTCACCGCGGGCCGAAGACCGGGACGACGTGGCAACCAGCCTCAATATCGTCAACAGAACGGATCAGACGGTATTTTATTCGATATTGAATGATGATGAGGAAGACTCGCGGGTTAATATCATGGGGATCACGGGAGCGGTCATGGCAAGGTAAAACTATAAAATAGACAGAAAGGCAGAAATAATATGAGGAACACCGGAAAGAATCAGGGCTTGACTAATAACAATCAGGGTTTCAGTTTGATCGAAATCCTGGTTTGCGTTACTATTCTGGCGATATTCTGCATTCCGCTCTTTCAGGGTTTTCGTTATTCGGCCTATAATAATAACCGGGCACATCATACCCAGAGTGCCACAGCCTATGCCCAACAGACCTTGGAGTCTGTTAAGACCATGCGCATTGATACGGAAGACACGACAGGCGCGGTGGCGGAAGCCCAGCTGGAAGCGTTGTTAGAAGATATTGCTACCGGGACGGCACCGACGGTAAACGGTCGGCTATATCAGAATCAGGATATGGTTAATTCGCCGGAATGGCTGGGGCGGGATGATTTTACCCAGTTTCGCGGCGATGCGGATTTTGATCCGCTGTTCCGGGTTTTTACCTGTGTGCTTAACGGTATTGACATCGGCGGCAAGGATTACAATATGGAAGTGGTGCTGAACCCGCTTCCTTACAGCCAGCCCAATTCTAATGCGGCCGATGCCAACCTAGCGAGAAACCCGGCTTCGGATGCCAATGTCGCGCAAGTGGCGCCGGTTGAAGATGTCGATGAGGCGGCGGTTATTCCTGACGATGTACTGCACCGGCGGGAAGTTGCGCTGGATCCGTCACAAGGTGCAGCGGTCCTTAGTTACTTTCAGGAGCAGATCAAAGACCGGTTCAATGCAGACTGGACTTTGGCGCAAGTGTATCAGGGTCTTACCAAAACAGTCGTGGTCAAGATCTATGATGGCACCCGTGGCCTGACCGGTTCCGGTGATACGGTAGAAGTATATTGTGATGTCCGGTATGAATTGACGGTCAACAGCCAAACCTTGTCCGATACCTACAACGCTTATCAGGGCACTTTCCCGGGATGGGATAACGGCGGGAGAATATACCTGACCGCCAAGGCATATCGGGAAAACGGAGCAGCCTTTGATAGCAGTAGTGCTCCGATAAATATAGTGGAAATTGATGCAACAGGATATACGGCCGCCGGCAATCTGGATGTCTATCTGACCCGGTCTGTTTATCCGGCGATAGAAAGTGCCAGCTTGAATTTTGATGACATAATAATAGGCGGCAACAGTTATTACCGGACGGCCGGTACGGTGCTGACCGGAGAATGGTCATCCGGCAGGGTTAATCTGCATACCAATATCAAGGGAACCGTTCCGTTAGCTCGGTTCTTGACCAATGCGACAGATACAATGGGTATGGCGGTGCCTTCGTTAAGGAGTTATGATGTAACGGTCACGCTGACGGAGGCAGACACCGGTGACGTAGTGGCGCGGGTCACATCCACGAAAAGAGTGAAATAATAAGTACCGGATGCGTTTGATCGGCAGGGAGGAATGCCTATGGAAAGTGTGAAGGAATTAAAAATACATGCAAAACAGAATATAACAAATACCGCACGAAACAGCCGGGAGCGCCGTCTGGGCAACCGGGGCTCGACTTTTATAGTGGTTATCGTGGCAGTAAGCTTTTTGGCGGTGTTAGGTACGGTCATTATTGCCGTGAGTGCCGCCAATGTCCAGATGAAGAATCTGGAGTATGTTTCCACGCGGAATTTTTATGCTGATGAAAGGGTGCTGGACGATGTCTATCATGGGATCGGGAAGGTGGCTTCCGATTATCTGGCTAGGTCCTATACGGAAGTATTGGCCCGCATCGATGCCACCGGTGCTGCTGAGGAATATGAAGACCAGCAAGCGGCTTTTAATGCTTTTTCACAGAGCTTTGTTATTCGGCTGATGGATCTGTATGGCAATCCGGGCACCAGCGCCACCAGTGCGACTGCTACTCCGAATACACTTTCGATGCTGCAGTCCTATATTACGGTGCGGGATCCGTCGGATCCTTCCAATCCCGTCATTACGCTTGAGTCTTTCCGGGAGGTGGAAATCATCGATGTGGACGGGGAGCAGCTGTCAAGGGATGATATTATAGATAGTGGGGCTGTGCCTTATCAATATATCTTCCAGGATCTGGTGGTGAACTATCTGGAGACGGATGCAAGCGGCGCGAGTACCGGTTTTGAATCAACTATTACGACCGACATAGTCATTGAAGTGCCCTTTGTTAATTTCTATCAGGACTCTACCCGGATCTTAGATTATGCAATGATTGCCAATCGAGGCATTTACTTTAGCAATGCTACCGCCGCTCCCGCCCAAGTGTTCGGCAATGTGTATGCCGGAATCAGTAATGAAGAAAGTGAGCGTAATCTGGAGACTTATTTTGGCGTCGGCAGCGGATCAGGCGGCGGCGCGACGGATGCGGCGGGTGTCTACGGCGGCCTTAATTTTCATAATGCCAATGTAATATTCCGAAGCAATTATCTGGTCTCCAAAGGCGATATGAATCTGCGCCAGTCATCGGTCGAGATCGGCCGTGACCTGTCTGAGGACGAAACCAATGTCTGGGTGGAAAGCATCCGGACGCTGCAGCAGCAAAACCGTCAGGTGACGGTTGATGAAGGGTCGGATCTGATCATTCACGGCGATATTTATGTCGCCAATGACTTGGAGCTGAATGCCGATAACAGCAATGTCACCCTCACGGGTAATTATTACGGGTATAACAAGGGAAGCTATATGACGTGGGAGAATAAGGGCGTCCGAGCCGATAGCTATCAAGAAGCCATCCACACCTATTTCAGCTCTATGCTGATCAACGGAAACGACTGTGTGCTGGATATAAGCGGTCTTGATACATTGATGCTGGCCGGGCTGGCCTATGTGGACTTTGCCACCCGCCCCGCCGGGAGCGCCTACCAGCCGCTGCCGAGGCCGGACGTAGATACGGGAATTGGCGAATATGCCACCGGCGAATCCCTGGCGGTCAGAGCCAATCAGTTTATTTACTTGGCACCTTCCGACTGCCTCTCCGTTACCAATCCGATCAGGGTGAGCGACATCCCGACAGATGGAAGTGACATCTGGATCAGGGACACCGTCTCAAATCCTTGGTTCGGTACCAAGGGCTTTGTGGATGGAAGCTCTCCATTGGTGGAGAGGGATGTTGTGGTGCGAGAGGGAGGAAGCAATGTAATTTATCGGTATTATTACCTTAATTTCATTAGCCCCGAAGCCCAGGCACGGTATGCCAATATGATTCTGAACATGCCGATTCCGGCCGACTCGGTCGGTATACCGGCGGCGATCAATGGTCTGGATGCTGACTTACAAGGCTTGTATACTGGATTTACTGCTCTTGAGCTGCTGGATATCTGGAATATCAGAAAGTCTTTGGATGGCCGGATCAAAGCAACCGGCATCAGGGTAGCGGATGCTGTCAGCAATGGAGCCCGGATTTACACGCAAGGAGCCATGACGACGGTGGAGGCCGGCGAGTCAAGCGGTCCGTTGGTTCCGCTAAGCCAGCAGATGACGGTTGATTATGCGGATGATTTATCAGCAAATATCCATAAGCACTATATAGCTCTTTATGAACAGCTGGATCCCATGGAAGGATCCACTCTGACGGGAGATGTGCCGGCAAATGCCCTTATCATTCCCGGTGCCATGGATGATGATAGCTACACGCTGGATCAGAGCGTCACCAGCGAGTACCCGGTGCGGGCCTTTGTGAATCTTGTTCAGCTTTCGACGGCGGGGCGCGGCGGTGCCATAACGTCTTACCGTGACAGCGCTTATAACAGCCAGATATCTTCTAACGGTCCTATCGAGGTTAATATGGATTTTAACGGGATTATCATCTGCGGCGGCGATGTAATTATCAATAACGGGGTGACCGTTAACGGCCTGATTATTGCCGCGGGAAGGATATATGTGAACGGGAATGTCACGATCCAGGCCAACCGCGGTATGGTACAGACCATCTTAGATGAAGAGCTGGAGATAGAGTCACAAAACGGCGCAGGCCGAGATGTGGAACCCAATGCGGATTTTGCGGTCACCTATCTGGAAGACATCCAGGTAGTTCCGGCCGCCCGGGATGAGAACCAAAGGGTCAGGGAAAGAATCAGAGGAACGGATTATACGGACTTTATCAGCTATGAGGACTGGAGAAGAGGGTGAGATCAATCAAGCGGAATAATCAAGGTCTTTCATTGGTAGAATTATTAATCATAATTGCGGTTATGAGCATCCTGACGGCGATCGGCGGGATCAGCATGTCGCTGGCGTTCAGCCGGGATGCGGAAAATTGCGCCAAAGAGATTGATACGGAGCTGGAAAGAGTGCGCATGAATGCCATGTCGAGGAGCGGTGAGTTTACGCTGACCATTAACAGCACTAATCACGAGATGATCATGGCGTCCACGGCCAGCGGGGCGAGTTCGACAATCAGACTGCCGTCGCAGGTGACCATGACATTTCAACAATCACAGCCCGGCTCACCCGGTTTGAACTTTATCGACATAACAGATACACAACTGGTAATTACTTTTGACGGGGCAAGCGGCGCGGTGGAAAGCGTGCGCGGCGATACGGATGCGGATAGCTATGACAACGCCGGCATCATCAGGATCCGCTGTGTCAACAGGGATGGCAGCAAGTTTGCTACCGTAGTTTTGATCAGGAGAACAGGAAAACATTATGTGGAATATGTATAAGCGCGGACGGTTGACAACTAGATATGGAAGCGGCGGTTTTTCCTTGGTGGAAGTCTTGGTTGCCATAGCGGTGGCCGCTGTTTTGATGCTGGGTATAGCCTCGCTGCTTTTTTCCAGCCTGCGGCTTTACGGAAGGGGCAATGCCAATGCGGAGATTCAAAATGAATCCCAGCGGGTGCTGAATCTGACCATGGAAAGCGTTATGGAAGCCCAAGGGCTCTGTATGCGGATCCCGGATCCCGGTGCCAATACCGTCGCCCTCCTGCTCGGCGATTTCCAGATCGAGCAGCAGGCTTCCAATACTTTTGTGGCGTTTTTTAGAGGGGTGGTGTTAGGTTATGCCGCCGCCAGCCAGGAAATGCTCTTGATCGACCTTGAGGTCACTGATTTTGGAACGGTGGCAAGCGGCAATTATGCAGGTTATTGTCAACTGGCATCAGGGGGCAGTGTGGAGGCGGCGGCAGCGGCTGCCTTAGTAGCGGTCGAAGATTTTATTGGGGATATGAGCGCAGACGAAAGGCTTCCGTGGGTCATGGGCCAAGGGGTGACCGGTTTTTCCGTGCGGCCGGCCTTGGGTCCGCCGGGTTTTGAGGCTACAGCCGCTACGGAATGGGTTATGAGAACCCCGGCCGGACTGACCAATACCGGTGATCCTGAGCCGCCTTTGCGGCAAGTAACCACTACCTTTGTGAATGCGTCTATTCCCCCGCGGGTGGAATATTTCTATACGGAGCCGCTGACCCTGCGGGTCAGCCTGCGGCTGACAAACAATACTTACAATACGTCGAATACACTTCCCGTAACCAGGGACATCATGGACGACGTGGCAGTCAGGAGCCGGTTAAAAACCATCTATGTGCAAGATAATGCAATGGGGATGCAGGAATACCGACATCAATAGAGTGACAGGATGAATCTTTGGAAAGGAGCGGTCTCATGCAACTTAGACTGAAAGATAATCATAAAGGTAATCATAAAGGTAATCATAAAGATAGAAAGGATAGACCATTTATCCGGCTGGGGATATTGGCGCTCTTAAGTCTGGTACTTTGCGGCGGCATCTATCTGTACGGCAGGAATGTGGCTGACGTCAGGGAGGAAACAGCGGAAGCGGAGGAAGCAGCGGCGGTGCCGGCCGCGATAACGGCACCAGAAGAAACCGTGGCGCTCTATGACAGCGTGGAGTCCGGGGAGGTGGTCAGCCCGGAATATGGCTATACGTTTATCAACCGGGGCAGCGATCATCCGGCGACTGATTATCCTAACGACAAAAGGAACGTATTCCAGATTATTGAGGTGATCCCGCACGATGCCTGTTCAATCTTTCCTTATATGGTAGACTGGGGCAGCCCGGAGGAATATGATAAGAATGTACCGATCGGCTTTGAAGGACTGATGGCGCTTGCCATCGGCGGGAGCAGCAACTCCAGCCTGATGTATCCCAGTGGAGAGGTGGCTGGTAGCAGCTCGAGCTTCTTTTATTCGCGGGTGAGCAGATCCATACAGCAGACCTCTTTAAGCAATTATGACTTTGAGTTTCATAATTTAAAGAATGGTTCAGCAGATGACAATACCGGTCTGTGGTACCCGGATTCGGCGGCGACGACGGATCCTTTGCCGGTATATAGCGGATACTTTGAGTTTGTCGGGGATCAAAAGGGTCTCTATTACATCAACCGTAGCGCTGCTGACGGTAAGAATCCGGCTAAGCTGGTTACCGGCATCCATCATCAGACCCAGGCGATTCCCCGTGACGTGGCGAAAGGGGAACCGGCCGGCGGTGAGTGGTACTTGGACGGCCCGGCCTATTATCAGGCTATTGAGCATATCGGTGCCGCCAGACTGAATTATAACGGTCAGCCGATACTGAGCAGCAGCGGCTGGAATTATGATCTCTCTTTTACACATGACCCCACTTATGGAGAATACCATGCGGATCTGGATAAAGTAACGGATATATCGACAGGTCCGGTGGGAAACGCCTTTGATTATATTTTGGTGGTGGAGGATGATCAGCAATGGAAAGCCGGTTTTATCTTTGGGAAAGGCGGCGGTTACGAGATCAGAGATGTCGTGGTCAATAACGTCGATGGCCAATATGTGCGGATGAACAGTACGACCCAGAATGATGCCTGTACGGATCCGGACATTCCCGCAAATATGATCAAGGGATATTTTATATATGATCCGGACGGGGAGATCGGCGTCAGTACCCGCTTTGACCTAGAGTTCCAGGAGACGGCCGCGGCCGGCGGCGGTTTTTATTACCCGGCTCAGCCGGACGGCTGGAATGACATTGATTATTCCGATTATCATTTTAAATATGTGGGAAGCGGCAACGGTACCCACGACGTTGTCTTTGAGTATGGTCCGGACACGGACACTAATAATGCCTATGGCGGGAAGGTACTGACGGTATCGGATAACGAAGGACGTTATTGCCTGACCTCGACTGTTGAAACGGCAAGCGGTTCCAAGCTGCCCGCCTATGTTGACAATGGCCTGTCGCTTCCGAAGGATTATGCGGCGGTCATCACCAATATAGAATTTGTCAATGCCGCCACTACGACTGGTCGGGACAGTGCCGCTGAAAGCGGGGTACGGCTGGGCGGAGCCGACTCTCCCAACGGCGCTAATATCCAGACGCAGTACGGCGGCTGGGTCTTTGTTCCGGTAACCGATCAGAGCAAGATGGAACTTACCCAGCTTAGGAAGATTTATCTCAATACGACCGGAACCAACAGCAATCAGGGTGTTGCGATCGGGACGAGGATATATGTGACCAATCAGTCCATCCGGATCCGGTATTACTGCCGTAACGGCTTTAAAAACAATGAATGGCTTAAGCTTCTGCATCTTAGTACCCATCCGAATAACGAAGAGGCCTCTTATGCCCAGATGATTGGCGGTGTGGGTTATGACTGGAACAAAACGCCGCTGGCTAACCTGGCGATGCCGGCGGCCAAGACGATTATCGATACTTTTAATCAAAGCACCCGTATTGAGATTGTTCAGAAATCAATGGCACAGCTGACCCCCGATGATGTCAATAAGAATGCCGATCTGATCTATATTGCCAATGATTCGGCGATAGAAGCTGTTGATGAGAGTACTTGGAACAGAATCAATGATTTCCGCCGGGCGGCCGGTCAGGAAGAGATGACGCCTTGGCCGTCGAATATGGAGAGCAGCCCCGGTAATGCGTCAAGGTTCTCGCTGAATGGAGAGGATCTGCGCGGTGATACCCTGCTGGCTCTCTATGATAAGTGTATTTACTCCCGGGAAGTGGCGCTGATGATGCCGATCGATAGTATGATCGGACCGGGAGCAAATATAAGTGCGGCTAGTCCGGTTAAAAATTATGCCAAACTGGCTTTTATGCTGCGTGCCTTTACTGATGCAAGAGACTTCAAGTATTTCCTGCCGACCCTTTATCCCGATATTGCCAAGGCTGAATTTACCAAGATCAATACGGACGGCAGCCTGACTGTGTCGGAAAGATCAAACGGGTCGGGCAATTTTAACAGCACATGGAACACACAGACGGCAAAACAGATTGCTTATGGTACGGCATGGGACATCAAGTACTTTAAAAGTACCGCGGATGCGGCAAGGGACATACCGGGGCTTACCCCTAGGTCATGGCTGTCTGCTGGTAACAATATTTATAACGAGAATGATGAAACCTTTCTGGTCATGGGTCAGACTCCGTCTACTTCGTTCGGTGCGGCAATCCGCAAGGGAAGTGGCACCAGTGATCTGTGGACCATTATCCACAAGCGGGAAGTGGAAGAGAAATATAAATTAATTATCCGGCCTACCAACGCAGAAGCGGTCGTTTCTCCTGACGGTAGTTACAAATGGGTTGTTTATGCCAATGAATATGATGCCAAATCTTTTGAGGTTAAGTATCAGATTATGGAAGATATAGGGATGAGAGTTCTTTCCACCAACGTGACGACTACCTGTGATCTTGTTACCAGCAGTGCCTATAGCTTGACGGTGTCGACGGGAACGGGGGCTGACGGCGAAAGGGAGTATACGGCCAATGCCCGGGTAGGATTCGCATTAGGCGGTTCCCCCGATATATTAAACCCGGACGTCATCAGAGGAACGGTTACCATAACCGCGAGTGACGGAATCGGGGATCCGGCGGATGCGGTAACAGTGGATATAATCGTAAGAGAAAACTTTATGTTAAATTAGGTTTTTATTATATAAATAATTATTGACAATTTTCGCAGTCAGTGATAGACTACTAACAACTAAATATCCGAAACCGAAGAAATGGAAGTAAAAACAATCGTGCCCTCCCAGAGAGCCGGATAAGCTGAGAACCGGCAGAACGCAGTTTGTTAAATGGACCATGGAGGGCGCAGTCAAAGGCAGCCGCCGAGTATCTGCGACGTGAGGCATACGTCAGTTGCCGGAAATATGCAGTATTTCGCAGAGAGCGGGGGTTTTCTCCCGAAACAAGGTGGCACCGCGGAAAGATTTTACATCCGTCCTTGACAAGATACCTGATTGTCATGGACGGATTTTTTTGGCCGTTCAGCTGATTGTGAATCCGCTTTCGCGGCTATGGGGTTATAACAATGATTAAAGAAGCAATTCATAAGGTAGTAAGAAAAGAAGACTTAAGCTATCAGGAAGCGGAAGCCGTGATGCATGAGATCATGGGCGGCGAAGCCTCTCAGATTCAGATGGCATCCTATTTGACTGCCCTTTCCCTGAAGGGCGAGACCATTGACGAGATTACGGCCTCCGCGGCCGGCATGAGGAAGCATTGCATCCGCCTGCTGCACGATATGGATGTGCTGGAAATCGTGGGGACCGGCGGTGACCGTTCCAACTCCTTCAACATATCCACCACCTCGGCCATCGTCGTCTCGGCGGCCGGCGTACCCGTGGCCAAGCACGGTAACCGCGCTGCCAGCAGCCAGTGCGGGGCTGCCGATGTATTGGAAGCCCTAGGGGTCGATATCAATATTTCCCCGGACAAAAGCAAACAGTTGCTGGAACAGATCGGCATCTGTTTCCTGTATGCCCAGAATTATCATATCGCTATGAAATACGTCTCGCCGGTCAGGAAAGAACTGGGCATCCGCACCGTATTCAATATCTTGGGTCCGTTGACCAATCCGGCCGGAGCCAAGATGCAGCTGCTGGGGGTTTATGATGAGGAACTCGTGCTGCCTATGGCGCAGGTACTGTATAATCTCGGTGTCCGCAATTCATTGGTAGTATATGGCCAGGACGGCCTAGACGAGGTTTCTATGAGCGCCCCCACGACTGTATGCGAGGTGCGGGAAGACCGCTTCTTCAAATACCAGATCAAGCCGGAAGATTTCGGCATGAGTCCATGCCATAAGGAAGAACTGCTGGGCGGAAACGCCCAGGATAATGCCATGATTACCAGAGAGATACTGAGCGGCATAAAAGGCCCCAAGAGAGATGCGGTAGTCCTCAACTCCGCCGCCGCCCTCTATGCCGCCCGGCAGTCCGCGGACATGCCGGCGGCCGTGCGGCTCGCCGAATCCATGCTCGACAGCGGCAAGGCGATGGAACAGCTGGAGACATTCATTGAATTATCTAACCGCTAAAATTATTGGTGAAAGGAACCCGTCATGATACTGGATACCATAGCAGAAAGTACCCGTGCCAGAGTTGCCGGCGGCAAAAATAAACAGCCGCTGGCGAACATCCGCCGCGCGGCGGAGGAACTGGGAGCCGATACCGGATTCCCGTTTTATAAAGCGCTTTCGGGGAGCGACCTTGCTTTTATCTGCGAGGTGAAAAAGGCATCACCCTCCAAAGGCATTATTGCGGAGCATTTTCCTTATCTTTCCATTGCCCGTGAATACGAAGAGGCCGGCGCCGCCGCTGTTTCCGTATTAACGGAACCGGAATATTTCATGGGCAGCGACCGCTACCTGCAAGATATCGCTTCTACAGTGGCCATCCCGGTATTACGCAAGGATTTCACGGTAGATGCTTATCAGATATATGAAGCCAGGCTGCTAGGGGCAGCGGCGGTCCTGCTCATCGTAGCGCTGCTGGAAGAGTCGGCGATCAGGGAATATCTGGCCGTCTGTCACAGCCTCGGGCTGTCTGCCCTAGTGGAAGCCCACGATGAGAAAGAGGCGGAAACTGCCCTGCAAGCCGGTGCCGGGATCATCGGTGTCAATAACCGTGACCTGCGTACCTTTGAAGTGGACATCACCACTTCATACCGGCTGCGTGCCCTAGTTCCGCCGGACCGTCTGTTTGTTTCCGAGAGCGGTATCGCCGGCCCCGCGGACATCGCCGGCCTGCGGCGAAACGGCGTAAACGGCGTACTCATCGGCGAAACCCTGATGAAAAGCCAGGACAAGAAAGCAGCCCTTGCCCGGCTGCGGGGAGATTAGCCGATCATGACAAAGATAAAAATATGCGGCCTCAAGAGCCGTCCGGACATTGATTATGTGAATCAGGCCCAGCCGGATTATGCCGGCTTTGTATTTGCCCCCGGAAAGCGCCAGATTGACGCGGAGAAGGCCGCGGGGCTGCGCCGCTGTCTCAGCAGCTTGATTGTTTCCGTCGGAGTATTTAAAGATGCCGAGGAAGCCCTAGTGCTCCGTCTAGCCGATGAACAAGTAATTGGAGTGATACAGCTTCACGGCACGGAAGCCCCCGAATATCTGCACCGCCTTAAGCAAAGGGTAGCGGTACCGGTCATTAAGGCGATCAGCGTCGGTAACCGGGTTCAGGAAGCCCTGATCACGGAATATGAAGAAGCCGGGAGCGATTATTTCCTGTTTGACCAGGGTAGCGGCGGTACCGGGAAAACCTTCGACTGGAACCGCTTACCGCCATCTCCCCGCCCCTTTTTCCTGGCGGGCGGGCTCAATGCTACCAATGTGATCCCGGCTATGAGTCTTAAGCCATATGCCGTGGACATAAGCAGCGGCGTAGAGACTGACGGCCGCAAGGATGCGGCCAAGATAGCCGAAATCGTCAAGCTTGTAAGGAGCAGATGACAAAATATGCAGTATAATACCAAAAGCATCATCATAAGACTGATTAATCAGACTATCAAATCAGACAATGCCACCAAGCAGTCAAGATAAAATACCGCCACATAAAAGGAGAAAAGCCACCATGTCGAAAGGCCGATTTGGAAGTCACGGGGGCCAGTACATCCCCGAAACCTTGATGAACGAAATCATTAAGCTGGAAGCAAGCTACGAGTTTTACAAGAACGACCCGGATTTCAACCGGGAGCTGACCGCCCTGTTTAACCAGTACGCCGGCCGGCCGTCACGGCTTTATTATGCCGAACGGATGAGCCGTGACTTGGGCGGTCCGCAGATTTATCTTAAAAGAGAAGACCTGAACCATACCGGCTCCCACAAGATCAACAATGTCTTGGGACAAGTCCTGTTAGCCGTAAAGATGGGGAAAACCCGTGTTATTGCCGAGACCGGTGCCGGCCAGCACGGCGTGGCGACAGCCACGGCGGCGGCCTTACTAGGCATGGAATGTGAGATCTATATGGGCAAGGAAGATACAGACAGACAGGCTCTCAATGTATATCGCATGGAACTACTGGGAGCCAAGGTCCATCCAGTCACCAGCGGCACCCAGACCCTGAAGGATGCCGTCAATGAAACCATGCGGGAATGGACGAACCGGGTTCATGATACCCATTATGTCCTAGGATCGGTCATGGGGCCGCACCCGTTCCCGACCATCGTCCGGGACTTTCAGAGCGTCATCAGCCGGGAGGCAAGAGCCCAGATACTAGAAGCCGAAGGGCGGCTTCCGTCCGCTGTCATCGCCTGTGTCGGCGGCGGCAGCAACGCCATGGGCATGTTTTATCATTTTATCCCGGATAAAGATGTCCGCCTGATCGGCTGTGAAGCGGCCGGCCAGGGCATTGATACCGACCGCCATGCGGCAACCATCACCAAAGGCTCGCCCGGCGTTTTTCACGGCATGAAATCTTATTTCTGCCAAGATGAATACGGGCAGATCGCCCCGGTTTATTCGATCTCAGCCGGCCTTGACTACCCCGGCATCGGTCCTGAGCATGCCAGTCTTCATGACAGCGGCCGGGCCGAATACGCCGCCGTCACCGATGACGAGGCAGTGGAAGCCTTTGAATATCTGGCTCGGAGCGAGGGCATCATCTGTGCTATCGAAAGCGCCCATGCCATCGCCCATGCCCAAAAGATTGCCCATGAATTTGACCGGGACAGCAACATCATCATCTGCCTTTCCGGCCGCGGCGACAAAGATGTGGCCGCCATAGCACGATACAAGGGGGTAAGCATCCATGAGTAGAATAAAAGACGCATTTCAGGATAAAAAGGCTTTCATCGGCTTCGTGACTGGCGGAGACCCTGATCTTGAGACCAGTGAAGCCATCCTCTTAAAAATGGCGGAAGCCGGTTGCGATGTGATTGAAATTGGCATCCCTTTCTCCGATCCGGTTGCCGAAGGGCCGGTCATCCAGGCAGCTAACCTCCGGGCCTTGGCCTCAGGCGTGACCGTTGACGGCATCTTTGGGCTGGCCGCGGCCGTCCGAGCCCAAAGCACGGTTCCGCTCGTCCTGCTTACCTATCTCAATCCCGTATTTCATTATGGCTACCCGGCTTTTTTTGCCAAGTGCCAGGAAGCCGGGATCGACGGCATCATTATTCCGGACCTTCCGTATGAGGAAAAAGGCGAGCTGCAGCCGTTCGCGGCTGCCCACGGGATCGACCTGATTACCTTGATCGCCCCGACTTCCGGGGCGCGTATTACCCGGCTGGCAGAAGAAGCCGCCGGCTTTATCTATATCGTTTCCTCGATGGGAGTGACCGGAACGCGGACACAGCTAAGCGACAGCCTGAATGACACCTTGGCCGCGGTCAAAGCCGTTACCGACATCCCGGTCGCCGTCGGTTTCGGCATCCATACCCCTGAGCAGGCGGCCGGGATCGCCATGACAGCCGATGGCGTCATCGTAGGCAGTGCCATTGTCCGGCTGGCCGCCCAATATGGCCATGCGGCTCCCGAATACATATATAATTATATAAAACAGATGAAGGCAGCCATCTCATAAAACTGTTAATTATACAAAAAAACTGTCGATCATGACGGGCATATTGATATTCCTCCCCAATAATTTACAATGTAATTAACAAGTTGCTGACAAGTAAATGATTCATTGGACAAAGGAGGATAAGATGAAAAACAAAGGATTGCCCAAACTGCTGATGCTCCTTGTGGCCGTTGCGTTGGTCGCTGTTCCGCTGGGCGGGATGAGCGGCGGGGCGATTAGTGCCCAGGCGCAAAGCTACCCTGAGTGGCAGCCAGCGGTAGCCTATACCGGCGGCAGCCGCGTGGTTTATGAAGGTAATATCTATGAGGCTAAATGGTGGACCCAGGGAAATAATCCCGCCGTGCCTACGAACAGCGCCCATCCTTGGCAGCTGATCGGGCCGGATGACGGCGGGGGCGGCGAAGAAGAGCCTGATCCGGTCGGTGATTATCCGGCCTGGGATGCTGGTGCGGTATATGTAGCCGGCGACAGGGTGTCTTATGACGGCATGGTGTATGAGGCCAAGTGGTGGACCCAGGGAAACAATCCCGTCACGACCGGTGGCGCGAATCCCTGGCAGCTCATCGGTTCGGGCGGCGTGAGCGACCCGACGCCGACCCCGACGCCAACCCCGGATCCGGATCCCGACCCCACCCCGACCCCGACGGTTCCGCCGGGTGGCTCTGGGGCTTTAACCGATGCGGAGGTCATTGCCCTCTGGGGCGGAATCGACCCCAAATACTCACCGGAGAATGCCGGGCAGCGTCTAGAACAGTATTTAAGTCAGAGCGATTTTGAAGCGTTATTCCCGCGCCGCCACGGTTCTTCCCTGTGGCGGGAACTCAATCCCCAGTATAGCGGGCCGGAATATTATTCCTACGCCAATCTTAAGGCGGCCATTGAACATGTGGCCGGTATCATGTACAAAGTCGAATATCGGCAGGGGGTTTACTATGCGCCGCGCATCACCGTATTGAACAAAGCCACGCAAATCCAGACGGTGGTTATGGAAAATCAAGACTTTAATGCGCCTTGGAACCTCAATAAGCCGATTGAAACGAAGATCGTTGATTTCGGCTGCTTCCTTGCCGACGGCACCGAAAATGACAAAAAGCGGGAAATCGCCGCCTTTTTAGCCAATATCGCCCATGAGACCAGCGGCGGCTGGGCAACGGCACCGGACGGAATGTTGGCTTGGGGTCTGTATTTTAACGAGGAAGTTGCCTATGCCGGTACCAACCTGATCGGCTATGTGGATTCAAGCAATACGGACTTTCCGCCCGCTCCTGGCAAATCCTACCATGGCCGGGGACCGATTCAGCTGAGCTGGAACTACAATTATGGGCTCTTTAGTGCCATCCTGTTTCAGGATGAGAATTACCTGCTAAACAATCCAGAACTGATCACACAAGATGGCAAGCTGGGATTTATGACGGCGCTGCTGTTCTGGATGACACCCCAGTACCCCAAGCCTTCCTGCCATGATGTCATAACCAACCTCTGGACACCTTCGTCGCAAGACCTAGGAAGAGGTATCACCGAAGCCGGCTTCGGGGTGACCATTCTTATTATCAATGGCGGTTATGAATCCAACAAGGATGCTTCCGATTCCCGAGTAGGCAGAAGAATCGGCCATTATGAGGATATTACGTCCCGAAACGGTGCTGACATCACCGGTGAAAAGCTGGATACCTTGGGAATGATGCCCTTTGTATAAGGCTAACGCTAATATGATCAGAATAACATAGTACCCGGAGCAAACCCCGCCTAAGCTTTATGTTGAAATAGGCGGGGTTTGTCGGCAATTATTAGAATTATTGTTCATGACCTTAGTAATAATTATGAATAATTTTAAATTCCCCTTGCAAGTCCGCTCAATATGGTGTATAGTTTAGCACGTCACATAGAATTAATAAGGGAATAAGTATCGAATCAGTATCAAAGTATATTTTAAAAGATATTATATATATTATATATGGAAGGAACGCATTAGGACAACAGGAAAAATTATGGCAAAATATCTGGTAATCGTAGAATCTCCGGCGAAAGTAAAGACAATTAAAAAATTCCTAGGCGCTAATTATGAGGTATCAGCCAGCAACGGCCATGTCAGAGACATGCCCAAAAGCCAGCTTGGTTTTGACGCCGCCAATGATTATGAGCCTAAATACATCACCATCCGCGGCAAAGGCGACATCCTTGCCAAACTTCGCAAGGAGGTCAAGAAAGCGGAAAAAATATATCTTGCTACTGACCCTGACCGCGAAGGCGAGGCGATTTCTTGGCATCTGTTAAAGGCCCTGAAGCTGGAGGACAAAAAAGTGTACCGGATTACCTTTAACGAGATTACCAAGGCCGCCGTAAAGGAATCCCTCAAAAACGCCAGGGAAATCGATATGGATCTGGTAGATGCCCAGCAGGCCAGACGGATGCTCGACCGCATGGTCGGCTACCGCATCTCGCCCCTATTGTGGGCTAAAGTCAAGCGCGGCTTAAGTGCCGGGCGTGTCCAGTCGGTAGCCTTGCGCATCATCTGCGACCGGGAAGAGGAAATCAATGCCTTCATACCGGAAGAATACTGGACTTTTGGCGCGCTTTTTGCTATCCGTGGCGAAAAGAACCTGTTACGCGCTAAATATTATGGTACCCCCAAAAACAAACTGGCCATCAAATCCGAGCAGGAGCTTAAGACCATTAAGGAAGAACTGGAAGGGGCTTCCTATCATATTGCCGACATAAAAAAAGGCGAACGCATCAAGAAGGCGCCGCTGCCCTTCATTACTTCCACGCTGCAGCAGGAAGCCAGCAAGGTGCTTAATTTTTCCACCCAGAAGACCATGCGTCTGGCGCAGCAGCTCTATGAGGGCGTCGATGTCAAGGGCCATGGCACGGTCGGCGTGATTACCTACCTGCGTACCGATTCCACCCGCGTATCCGCCGAAGCGGAACAAACCGCGGCAGAATATATTGCTTCCGCCTACGGCAGCGACTATGCGGCCGGTACCGGAGCAGAAAAGAAGAACAGCAAAAAGATCCAGGATGCGCATGAAGCCATCCGTCCTACCGAGATCCAGATGACGCCTGCCGAATTAAAGGATTCTCTTTCCCGTGACCAGCTTAGGCTCTATCAGCTGATCTGGCGGCGTTTTGTGGCCAGTCGGATGAATCCGGCCCGTTATGAGACCGTTTCCGTCCTGATTGATGCCGACTGCCTTAAGCCGATCACGTCTGCCGGCACTAATGCGCCCCTTGATCAGGAAGACCGGACGCACCGTTTTACCGTATCGGCATCCAAAGTCGTATTTGACGGCTTCATGTCGGTCTATTCCGACGAAGACGAAAAAGAAGAGAACGGCATAATCGGCAAAACCATCAGCCTTTCCACCAGCCTTGCTTTTAAGGAGTTTGAACAGCGCCAGCATTTTACCCAGCCGCCGCCGCATTATACCGAGGCTTCCCTAGTTAAGTCCTTGGAAGAGCTGGGGATAGGGCGCCCCAGTACCTACGCCCCGACCATCACGACGATCATGGCCCGCCGCTATGTGATCAAGGAAAATAAGAGCCTTTATATCACGGAACTTGGCGAAGTGGTGAACCGGATCATGCGGGATGCTTTTCCAACGATAGTGGATGTTAACTTTACCGCCAATCTGGAAGCTTTACTGGACGGAGTGGAAGAAGGGAGCGTCAACTGGAAGACCGTGGTTTCCAATTTCTACCCGGATCTGGATGAAGCGGTTAACATTGCCGAAAAGGAACTGGCGGAAGTGGAGATCGCCGACGAGGTATCCGAAGAAATATGTGAGGTCTGTGGCCGCAATATGGTCATCAAGTACGGGCCCCACGGCAAGTTCCTTGCCTGTCCAGGCTTTCCGGAATGTCGCAATACCAAACCGTATCTGGAGAAAATCGGCGTTGCCTGCCCCAAATGCGGCAAGGATATTGTCGTCCGGAAGACGAAAAAAGGCCGCCGGTACTATGGCTGTATCGACAACCCCGACTGTGATTTCATGGTATGGCAGAAGCCATCGGGAGAGAAATGTCCCGCGTGCGGCTCTGTTTTATTGGAAAAAGGCAATAAGCTGGTCTGTGCCGATGAAAACTGCGGCCACATCCAAGTTAAGCAAAATACAACTAATTAATCGTACCAATTTCTATAAAAAGAAAAAAAATAGGTATAATTTCCTATATAAATCGACGGATCTTTCCATAACAGCCGTTGTAATATAGTTAATACTATGTTACAATATGTATAATCAGCAACAATGTGGGGGTTATTACACATTATGGGAGGATACTAATGAGCAGCGTACAATTGCTGGATAAGACCAGAAAGATCGGAAAGCTATTACATAATAACAATTCAACTAAAGTAGTGTTCAATGATATATGTTTGGTGCTTTGCGAGATTCTACATTCCCATGTCTTGGTAATCAGCAAGAAAGGGAAAGTCCTAGGGATTGGCTCGATGCCGGACGAGGAATCAATATCAGAGCTTATCGTCGATAAAGTCGGCGGTTTCATCGACAACATGCTGAATGAGCGGATCTTAGCAGTGCTTTCTACCAAAGAAAATGTCAATCTGGAGACGCTGGGCTTTGAAAATGCCGATGTCAAGCGGTTTCAAGGCATCATTACCCCTATCGAAATAGCCGGCGAACGTCTGGGAACCCTTTTTATCTATAAATCCGAAGAGCAGTACGATATCGACGATATCATCCTATGTGAATACGGAACCACCGTGGTGGGCTTGGAAATGCTCCGCGCGGTCAATGAAGAAAGTGCCGAAGAAAGCCGCAAGCTGGCCGTCATCAAGTCAGCGATTAATACCCTTTCCTTTTCAGAAATGGATGCGGTAGTACATATTTTTGACGAGCTGAACGGTATGGAGGGGATATTGGTAGCCAGCAAGATTGCCGATAGAGTAGGGATAACTAGATCGGTCATCGTGAACGCCCTGCGCAAGTTTGAGAGCGCCGGTGTGATTGAGTCCCGATCGTCCGGGATGAAGGGTACTTATATCAAGGTCCTGAATGACATGGTTTTTGCGGAAGTGGATAAGATCAAACGGGAACGTCACAGTATCAGGCTTTAAGAATCAGGATGAAGTTGAGAATCATAAGCTAAGAATCAGAGGTTAAGAGTCAGCAGTTAAAATCATCGGAAGTTCGTCTGAAGTTAAGAATCGTTATGAAGAGATTTCGGATATTTTCTGGATGTTTATATTTAATATTAAAATATCATTATTTAATTAAAAAACATATAATGGATTGAAGGGTAGCATAAAAGGATTTATGAACTTCTTAAGAAGTGTGATATATCCTTTTTTTGTATATTTTGACGGTTTTATATGGATTTATCACCATATATTGGGTCGTTTGGTAGACAAAAGTACTATATAGAGTGCTTTTTTTAGGAGTTTTTTTAAAAAAAAACTTGTTTTTTTACACAGATAATCTATAATGAAATAGGGTGATATAGTGCGCTGAGCGAAAGGAGTCAGATATGATACATTCTAATGTTTTTAATTACGTTAATGTACTGGATAAAGCGGCTGACGCGGCATGGCTTCGTAATGAAGTCCTAGCCAATAATATTGCCAACAATACGACCCCCGGTTACAAGCGGCAGGATGTAAATTTCGATGATCAGCTCAAGCGCGCCCTGAGATTTTCCCGTTATACATCCGTAGACGCCAAGGTAGAAGCAGTCCGGACGGCATCTTTACGTACCAAGGTATATACTGACAGCGCCAGCTTTTCCTATCGGCTGGACGGCAATAATGTCGATGCGGATGCTGAAGGAGTCAAGCTTGCCGAGAACCAGATCAAGTATAATGGCTTGGTTAACAGTATGAATCAGGAATTTGCCAATCTAAAATTAGTAATGAAATAAATGCGTATAATCAGGGGTTTTTTGGTATTTATAAAAAGTGTGAAGATTAAGGAGGGAATGGAATGGGAGTTTTTTCATCATTTGACGTGAATGCGTCGGGTATGACAGCGCAGCGTTACCGTATGGATATTATTGCCGAGAATGTAGCCAATGCCAATACGACCCGGACCGCGGACGGAACGCCCTATCGGCGTAAAGTCGTGACTTTCGAGCAGAAGCCTGACCGCGCCACTTTCCGGAATTTATTTGACAGTTATAGACAGCGTTACGACGGCCAAGGGGTCAGGGTCACAAACGTAAGTGAGGATACGGAGACACCGATGATAATGGCCTATGACCCATCCCACCCGGATGCGGATGAAAACGGTTATGTTACCTATCCCAATGTGAATATAGTGACGGAAATGACTAACCTGATTGATGCCAGCAGGGCTTATGAAGCCAATGCCACGGCGTTTGGAGCCAGTAAGGCGATTGCGATGAAGGGTCTGGAAATGAGTCAATGATTTAAGAATAGGAGGATATTAGTATGGATATATCGGCACTTCGGTTTCTTTCTTCCAATGCGGTTAATGAAGCATATTCAAACAATGACTTAAGCCAGCTGGGTACGGATGCGGTCAAGACAGAACAAAGCGCTTTTGACGGCATGCTCTCCGCAGCCATGGACAATCTGGGCTCAACCAACGCTTATCTTTCCGATGCGGAAAATGAAGAAATCAAATGGGCGATAGGGGAGTCGGAAAGCACCCATGACCTGACTAATGCCCTGCAAAAAGGAAATATATCGCTACAGTATACGGTGGCGATCCGGGATAAGCTGCTGGAAGCTTATAAAGAGATCATGCAGATGCAGATTTAAGGCGGGCGGACAATATAATATAATCAAGTAAATAACATGAAAATAATGATGAGGAGAGGGTAATATGCCGGAAATAGTACAGAGACTGTTAAACCGAGTTCTGGAGTGGTGGAATAAATTTACTACAAAACAGAAGACGATGATTATTGCCGTAGGTTCAGGCGTGATTATGGCCGTTGCGCTGGTGATCACCTTGTTAAGCCAGACCCAGTATGTATTACTACTAGCCTGTGAAGATACCAAGCAAGCCAATGAAGTGAGAACACTCCTGGATGCCGAAGGCATTGAATACAAGATATCCGATGACGGTCTGCGGATCGACATCGACGAAAGCAGAATATGGGAAGCCAACCTGCTGCTGGGCGAAAATGATATCCAGTCCAACGCCTTTTCTATAGAAAATGTAGTCAGCGGCGGTTTTGGAACTACCGAGGCCAACACGCAGCGGTTGTACAAAGTGTATTTGGAAGGACAGATTACCGAAATGACCATGTCACTAAGTGCCGTTAAATCCGCCAAAGTAGTCCTTGATATTCCGGAAGAAGGCTATGGGCTGCTTGATGAGCAAAAGGACAAATCGGCATCGGTCATCTTAGAGCTGTTAGCGGATTTTACCGAAGAAAATGCGGCTTCTTTAGCCCGGTCAATTGCCGTCGGGCTGGGCAATAAAACGGCGGAAAATATTACCATCATGGATACCCAGGGTAATATGCTATATTCGGGGAACGATACATATAGCACCGCAGGCAGTGCTAATTCCCAGTTAAGCGCCAAGAGCAAATATGAAACATCGCTGCACAATGCAGTACGGAAAGTACTGCTGGGCACGAGCGAATATAATCAGATCGAAGTGGCCAGCAACCTAGTTCTGAACTTTTCCAGCCAGACGGAGACCAGCCATGAATACTCGCCGCCGGAAGGCCAGGAACAAGGGGGCGGCATCGTCCACGAAGAAGTTTATGACGGTTCAAGCACCAGCGGCGTCGGCGGCATACCGGGAACCGATTCCAATGATGATGAGAATTCTTACCAATATCTCGATACTTCCGAAAGCGAATCTTCGGAGTCGGAACGGGTGACCGATCTTATTTGGAATGAAAGAATCGTTAATCTGGAGAACCCGCCGGGGGCGGTTGATTACGCGCAGTCCTCGATTGCTGTCACCGCTAAGAAGTTTGTGATGATACAGGAAGAAGATGTTGAGGCGCAGGGGCTGTTAGATACCATGACATGGGAAGAGTATAAGGTGGCCCACCGCGATCCGACAACGCTTGAAGTATCGGAAGGGATCTACGACATAGTTGCCAAATCAACCGGAATAGCCGTAGAGAATATCTCTATCATGGCGACGAGCGAAAATGTCTTTTTTGACGCCGAAGGCTTTAATATTGCCTGGCAGGACATTGCTGTCATTGCGATTGTTGCCATCTGTCTGTTGATGGCCGGGTTCATCGTCCTTCAGGTTATGAGGAGCAACCGCGAGGTGGTCGAGGAAGAAGAGCTGTCGGTAGAGTCCCTGTTACAGTCACAGCCCGAGGTGGAGCTGGAAGATATTAATATTGATGAAGGCAGTGAAGCCAAAAGGCTAATTGATAAATTTGTCGAAGATAATCCGGAAGCGGCGGCCGCTTTGTTGCGGAACTGGCTGAATGAGGAGTGGGCATGACAAGACCTTAGTGCAGACAGGTTGCAATTAATGATGTGTCACAACTAGAATAATAACAGCCGAATGGCTATACTGCGATGAAGCTTGGCTTTCATCGCCACGGAAGGAATGTTGTGTTATGGCAAGAGGTTCCGATGACAGGATAAACGGGCTCCAGAAAGCGGCTATTTTGCTGATTGCTTTGGGGCCGGAAAAGTCGGCGGCGATATTTAAGCATCTGAAAGAAGAAGAAATCGAAGAACTGACGCTGGAAATTGCCAATACCAGAAGTATTACCCCGCAGATAAAGGAAGGCATCCTAGATGAGTTTTATCAGATCTGTCTGGCGCAGCGTTATATTGCCGAAGGCGGTATCGGTTATGCCAAGGAATTACTGGAGAAGGCGCTGGGCCAGGAGAAGGCGATGGATGTAATCGGCAAGCTGACGGCCTCCCTTCAAGTGAAGCCTTTTGAGTTTGTTCGGAAAGCCGATGCTTCACAGCTCCTTAATTTTATTCAGGATGAGCATCCGCAGACGATTGCGTTGATTCTTTCTTATCTGTCACCCAGCCAGGCGGCGATGATCATATCGGCTCTGCCGCCGGATCGGCAGTCCGATGTGGCAAGACGTATTGCTGTTATGGACCGGACCAGTCCGGATGTCATCAAAGAGGTGGAAAGAGTGCTCGAATCTAAGCTGGCATCGTTGATTAATCAGGATTTCAGCATTATCGGCGGCGTCGATGCCGTGGTCGAGATATTAAATACCGTGGATCGCGGAACAGAAAAGCATATTATGGAGACCTTGGAAATCGAAGAACCGGAACTGGCGGACGAGATCAGGAAGAAGATGTTTGTCTTCGAGGATATCCTGTTGCTGGATGACAGGGCGATTCAGAGAGTCTTGCGTGACGTGGACAATAATGACTTAGCGATTGCGCTTAAAGGTTCCAATGAAGAAGTGCAGACGGCTGTCTTCAACAATATGTCCAAGCGTCTTGCCGTAATGATCAAAGAAGACATGGAATTCATGGGACCGGTGCGGATGAAGGATGTGGAAGAAGCGCAGCAGAAGATTGTTAATATTATAAGAAAACTGGAAGACTCTTCGGAAATTGTTATCTCCAGAGGCGGAGGTGACGAGATCATTGTCTAATTTGTTGAAATCCCATTTCGTAACCATCGATCCGGACGATAAAAGGATAATTGATTCCGACGGCCGCTTGGCGGAAAAGAACGACGGCCGGAGTGTAGCGTCACCGGTGTCTCCGGATGAAGAGCCGGAAAGCTTCCAGGATGATTTTAACGGCGGGCTGGCGGCGGCACAAGTGGCGGGGCTTTTAGCGGATCAGGAAGAAAATATCATCAAGGCCGGTAGCGCCGGGGAGGAAGAATTGCGGCAGGAACTGCTGCGGCAAGCTGAAGAAGAGATGGCCAGAGCCGAAGCCGAGATTCAGGCCATGAAGGAAGCTGCCCAGGCGGATATCGAAGTGATGAAGCGGGTTGCCGCGGAAGAAGCCAGGGGCCAGGGTTATGCCGAAGGCTTTGAAAAGGGCGTGGCTGAGATTGAAAAGCTGCGGGCGAAGCTTCAGGAAGACCGCCGGAAGCTACAGATGGAATATGACAGCCGGGTGGATGAGCTGGAGCCAAAGTTTATTGACCTGCTGGCGGATATCTATGAACAGATCTTTCATGTGGAACTGAAGGAGTACGGTCCGATAGTTTCCCACCTGATTTCCAATACGATGCGGAAGAGCGAGGAAAACAAACAATTTCTGATTCATGTTTCCAAAGAGGAATATGAATATGTCAGCGGCCATAAGGAAGAGATCAGGGAAAATGCCGCGGCGGGAAAGGCGGTCGTTGAGATTATCAATGATATTACGCTTTTGCCCGGCGAATGTATGATCGAAACCGGCGGCGGTGTATTTGATATCAGTCTCGGCACCGAGCTGGCGGGACTCAATCAGAAATTAAGGCTGTTATCTTTTGAAAAATAGTACCGAATAATACTGATGGCCAGGGGAGTCGGATGTTAAAAGAAAAATTTATCAATCTTGAAAAATATAAACAGGCATTAGCAGAAAGTTATTTCCGGTTAAAAGGGAAAGTGGTCAATGTAGTCGGTCTTACCATTGAATCAGCGGGACCGGATGCCAAGCTGGGAGATATCTGCATGATCTATCCGCAGAACGAGAGCGGGAACCCGGTCATGGCAGAAGTGGTCGGCTTCCGCGAAGGCAAGAATCTGCTGATGCCTTATGAAGTCGTCGAGGGTATCGGCAAGGGCAGCCTAGTGGAAAACACCGGTATACCGCTGACTGTTCATGTGGATGACAGCTTACTGGGTCAGACCCTTGACGGCCTAGGAAGGCTGGTTGACGGTCAGTTGCCGTCCGGCACGAAGTATTCCGTTGAGGCGCCGCCGCCTGATCCGATGAGCCGCAAGATCATTGACGACGTGCTGCCTTTAGGTGTCAAAGCGGTAGACGGCCTGCTGACCGTAGGAAAAGGCCAGCGGATCGGCATTTTTGCCGGTTCGGGCGTCGGCAAGTCCACTTTGATGGGCATGTTCGCCCGTAATACCAAGGCGGATATCAACGTCATTGCTCTGATCGGCGAGCGCGGCCGGGAAGTCCGCGAGTTTATTGAAAGAGACCTGGGTCCTGAGGGAATGCGGCGATCGGTCGTTGTCGTCGCCACTTCCGACAAACCGGCCCTAGAAAGAAATAAAGCCGCCAAGACGGCAACCGCGATAGCGGAATATTTTCGCGACAAGGGCAAGGATGTCCTTCTGATGATGGATTCCTTGACCCGTTTTTCTATGGCTCAGCGGGAGATCGGGCTGGCCAGCGGAGAACCGCCGGTGTCCCGGGGCTACCCTCCCAGCGTATATTCGGAAATGCCCAAATTGCTGGAGCGGGCCGGATGTTCTGCCGTCGGTTCCATCACCGGGCTTTATACCGTCTTGGTAGACGGCGATGATTTTAATGAGCCGATTACCGACACCGCCCGCAGCATCTTGGACGGCCACATCATGTTAAGCCGCAAGATAGCCCATCGGAACCACTATCCGGCCATTGATGTTTTGCAGAGCATTTCCCGTTGTATGTCCCAGATCGCCGACCGGGAGCACAAGCAGTTGGCCGGCAAGCTGAAGAACGTCCTGGCCACCTATATGGAAGCCGAGGACCTGATCAACATCGGTGCCTATAAAGCCGGCAGCAATAAGAACATCGACCATGCCGTGGAAAAAATAGATGCGGTTAATGCCTTTTTAATGCAGGAAGTTGACGAGAAAGTCGATTTTGAACAAACCATTCAATTACTGGAAGGACTGTTTCACTGACTATGGCAAGGTTTAACTATAGAATGCAGAGTATCCTGAATATCAAAGCCAAGCTGGAAGACCAGGCTAAGATGGAGTTTGCCCAGGCCAGGCGCCGCCTTGACGAAGAAGAAGCCAAGCTGGACGCCCTGTATCAGCGAAAAGAACATTATGAAGAAGAAGGCCGGCATCTCCGGGAAGACAAGCTCTACGTCCAAGACATCCTGGACAACAAAGAGGCCATCCTGAAAATGGATGAATACATTGCCAATCAGCAGGTCTGGGTCAAAAGGGCAGAAGACATGCTGGAAGAAGCCCGTCTCCGTCTGCAGGATGCCATGCAGGAACGCAAAACTTATGAACGCCTGCGCGAAAAGGCCTTCGAAGACTTTATCCGCGAGGAAAACGCCAGGGAATCAAAAGAAATAGACGAACTTACCAGTTACGTCCATGGCCGGAAAGCCAAATAGCCCCCATAACAAAGAGGTGAAGAAATGCCCAAGGAAGATCTGACTGATTTTGATGAAATAGCCGAACAGAAAAGACTGGCCGAAGAGCGCAAGAAACTTAAAAGCGATCAGAAGCAGCAGAAAAAAGAAGCCAAGGCACGGGCCAAAGAGATTGCCAAGCAGGAAAAATCCCTGGATGTCGACTCGGATACCAACAATGTTTCGGTTTTTTTCGTGACCCTTGTCATCGTCCTTGTATGGGTCGCTATCTTATGCCTGCTGATCAAGCTGGATGTCGGCGGCTTCGGTTCGGGCGTGCTGACACCGATCCTCAAGGATGTACCTATCCTCAATAAGCTCCTTCCTTCCGGCACGGAGCTGGTGGTGGATGAAGCGGAACAGGAAGCTTACGGCGGTTACGACAACCTGCGTGAAGCAGTGGACTATATCAAGGAACTGGAACTGGAGCTGGAGCGTGCGCAGTCGGCTGAGACCGGCAGTTCCGAAGAGCTGGAGCAGCTGAGGGCGGAAGTCAGCCGGCTGAAAGAGTTTGAAGACCGTCAGGTAGAGTTCCAGCGCATCAAGACGGAGTTTTACGAAGAAGTGGTATATGCGGAAAAGGGGCCGGGCGCGGAAGAATACCAGAAATACTACGAGGGGATTGACCCTGCTACCGCCGAGTACCTGTACCGACAGGTGACCCAGCAGGTGGAGGAAACCCAGGAGGTCCAGGATTATGCCCAGGCATATTCGGAGATGAAGCCGAAGGAAGCCGCGGCGATCTTTGAAGCGATGACGGATAATCTGGATCTGGCGGCCCGGATCCTAGATATCATGGCCGCCGACAGCCGGGGACAGATACTAGGGGCAATGGATCCCGAGATCGCCGCGATGATTACAAAACTTATGGATCCCGAGTCTTAAGTTATCCTAAGTTTTTGCCGATATATATGCATGAGGCGTGACTTAGCTATTTTGTGGCAGCGTTCTTTGACGCCTTAGACTACCTTCACACCTTTGGACCTTGATAATTTAAGAAAGGAGGAATGGAAATGACAAGCACATCTGTGAGAGATGGCAATGCGGTAATTAACAGTCCGATCATGAACTTTGTACGGCAGCGGAACACAGCCGTTTCCGGGAGTGATGTCGGCGGGTTCGGCCAAGCCATGAGCAAAGCCGCCGAAGGCATGTCGGAGAATCATGCCGAGGCAGCCGATAAAAGCCCGAACATCACCAGGCAGTCCCGGCCGGCCAGAGAGATTAAACCGCAAGAAGCGGCAGCAGCGGAAGAAAAACTGCAAGAAAAGCCGCCGGGCGAAGCGGTTGACAGTCAGGACGGACAGATTGACGGTACGGCGGAAGAAAATATCCTGAATGAAGCCGAAGCCGCCGGCAAGGAAGCGATTACAGCCATAGCGGAAGAGCTGAATATCTCTGAAGAAGAAGTGATAGCCGCCATGGAAGCCCTAGGCTTGATGCCGGCCGACCTGCTTAACCCGCAGAACCTGACGGCACTGCTGTTAGGGATCAGCGGCGAGGACGCTTCGGCATTGGTGACAGATGAACAGCTGTACGGGACAGTAAGCAAACTGATAGATCAGATCGACGCCATCGCCGGACAGTTGCAGGAAGAGACCGGATTGCCCCCGGAAGCTTTACAGGCAGCCCTTAAGCAGGCAGCCGACCAGGCGGCAGCGGCAGCGGCGGAAGTCCCTGAGGAAGGAACCTTGACTGCCGGAGAAGAAATGGATGCAGCAGCAGCACCGGCTCAGGACAATATGATACCAGAGCAGGGCGGAGAAAGCGACCAAGAAATTACCATCGTCATCGAAAAGAACGGGGAGATAACCGAAATCACCGCCAAGGCGGACGAGAAAGGCAATCTCCAAGCAACAAAGGAGGTTACGGCGATACCGACGGAATCAGCCGCCGCCCAGAGCACGGGGGAACAGAGCACCGGGAACCAGCAAAAAGGCTCTGAGAACAGCACTGAACAGGAAATGGCCGGAAGAAATTCCCTTCTGGAGACGCTGCTACAGAACCGTAGCCAGACGACCGAAGTATTTACGGAAGCCATACCGGTCGCGGAAGTCCCGGATACCGAGCAGATCATGAGACAGATAATGGATGTCATGAGGATACAGCTTAAGCCGGAGATGACTCAGCTGGAAATGCAGCTCCACCCGGCCAGTCTCGGAACCATCAATGTTCAGATTGCGTCAAAAGAAGGCGTTATCACCGCCCAGTTTACCGCCCAGAACGACGTCGTGAAAGCGGCTCTGGAAAGCCAGCTCGTGGAGCTGAAAGAAAACATGCGGAATCAGGGCATCAAAGTGGAAGCCGTGGAAGTCAACGTACAGAGCCAGTCATTTGAAAGCAATCTCTGGCAGGGACGGGAAGGAAACGACGGAGGCTATCAGCCCGACCGGAAAAGAGCCCGCCGGATCAATCTGAACGGCCTTGACCTCGAAGAACTGCCCGATGACATGACCGAAGCCGAACAGCTGGCGACGGAGATCATGATGGAAAACGGCGGCACGGTAGATTTTACCGCCTGACCGGCATCACGTAAAACACCAAAGCAATAAAACAGATCAAGTAACAGAACAGATCAAGTAACAGAACAGTTCAAGTAACAGAACAGTTCAAGTAACAGAACAGTTCAAAGTACAACATAATTCAAGTCACAAATCAATTAAGATCACAACATAATTTAAGTCACCAAGCAATTCAATTCACAAAACAGAAAGGAGTACAGTATGGCATTAGTAGATGGATTAGGCGCGGCGATAAAAGAAGGTTCATTAGTGGAAACCGCCAGCGCGGCATCAGCCTCCAGTGCGAATAAGGCCGGCGATGTCATGGATAAGGATGCCTTCCTGCAGCTTCTGGTAGCCCAGATGAAGTATCAGGATCCGCTGGAACCCACTTCAAATACGGAATATATTTCCCAGTACGCGACATTTTCCGAATTGGAGCAGATGCAGAACATGAGCGCATCGATGGAGCTTTCTAGAGCGTCATCCTATGTAGGGCAGGAGGTTGTCATCAGAACCACCTTATCGACCGGCGAGGTCCAGGAGATTGAAGGTGTCGTGGAATATGTGGTATATGAAAACAATAAAGCCATGGTATCCGTAGACGGTGCCCTCTATTCCGCCAGCGACATCTATGCCACCAAGAGTGCGCAGTATTCGACAGCCGTGGAACTGGCAACAGCCTTTGTGGATGCGATGGAAGCGATGCCAAGCGTCGACGATCTCACCCTGAGCGATGCGGATGTGGTGGAGAACCTGCGGGAAGGCTTTAACAACATGACCAAATATCAGCAATCCATGATACCTACGGAACTGATACCCAAGCTTCAGGAATATGTAGACCGGATGGCGATCCTTAACTTTAAAAAGGATGTCGAAGATATGCCCAGTGCCGATGAACTTACCTTAGACGACGAGGAAAAAGTCAGTGAGCTGAATACCATGTTCAGTAAGATGACGGAGGATCAGCAAGCCTTGATACCCCAGTCATTAAGAGAGAAACTGACCGAGCTGGCAGCGCAGATCGAAGTCCTGAAGGAGGAAGCAGCAGCGGCAATAACCGCATAACATGGCGGGAAGCGGTCTGATACCGGAGGCATATATCTCAAGGAGGAGAAGCGGATGAAGCTACAGAATAATCAATTCCTTTCCATTGAGCAGTTACAAGACCAATACCTCACGCAAACAAAACCGGGAGCCGCGGTCAAAACGACGGACGGCACGTCCTTCCAGGAGATATTAAACAGACAGGCTAAGAATCATGAAGAGGTCAGATTCTCCAAACATGCAATAGGACGCCTGGCAGATCGGAATATTACCCTATCAGACAGTCAGATCGAACGTTTGAACGAGGGCACTGCGAAAGCCGGAGAAAAAGGAATCAAAGAATCACTGGTGATTGTAGATCAGATGGCATTTATCGTCAACATACCCAATAATACGGTAGTGACGGCCATGAATCAGCAAGACGCCTACGAAAATATTTTTACCAATATAGACGGAGCCGTAATCATATAGCCGGACCATTTGGAGGCAAAAGTTCCTGACTGACAGAAGGAACAGACTACGGCAAATACCTGCAAGGAGGTCATTTCATTATGATGAGATCATTATATTCTGGTGTAGCCGGTCTTAAGACCCACCAGACCAAGATGGATGTTATCGGTAACAACATCGCCAACGTTAATACAACTGCATATAAGTCCCAGTCAATTACCTTTAACGAACTGATGTACCAGACCACCAAGAGAGCTTCCGGTGCCAGTGCCGCCACCGGCGTCGGCGGTACCAATGCCGGCCAGATCGGTCTCGGCGTCAAGGTCGGAGCCATCAACACCAATATCAGCAGCCAGGGCGCGACCCAGACGACCAACCTCCCTTTTGACCTTTCGATTACCGGCGATTCATTTTTCATCGTCAATAACGGCCAGGAAAACTTCTTTACCAGGGCTGGTTCCTTCTATGTGGACGGCGAGGGCAATCTGGCCATGACCAGTACCGGCTATAACGTCATGGGCTGGGTGACCGACCCGACCACCGGCGATATCAAACAGGATACCGTGGTTCCGCTTAAGGTCATGGCTCCTGAATTTATGAATTATCAGGCGGAGGCTACAACCTTGGCTACGGTAACCGGTATCACCGATAAAAATGATTCCGATATCAGGTCTTCCGGCGGCAAGCTCATAAACCTTGGCTTTTATGACGAACTGGGATATTCCTATACCGCTAGGCTGAGTGCGCACGTCATCGACGGCGATGCCGGCCAGTTCTACGTACAGCTGGATGACATCTTGGATGACGCCGGCGAGTCGATCGGTGCGGCCAAGCTGCAGCAGATCTCTTTCGGCAGCACGCAGACCATTAAAACCGACAATGCCTACCTGCTGAACAACAACATCAGTGCGACTACGATCACCCTGAGCAACGGTACTGCCAATTGGACTGACGCCGCCGTCGGCACCGATTATATAATGGGAACAACGGCAGGTGCACCGAGCGTGGCCAATCTTCAGGCCCTATACGGCGCCACTCTCGACGTCGCCGCCGGTGACACGGTTTCCGTGGATGCGGGTGGGAACCTGTCGGTAACCAAGGCCGGGACGACCGCGCCGGTTATCACCCGGCTTCCGGACGGCACTGATATCACCGAGCTCACCATGAGCGATGGTTCGGAGCTGTCGACGGCTTCCGCTTATGAATATGATGATTCGGATCCGGCGAACATCGTATTTACTAATGCCGACGGCGATGAGCTGGATATAGCCACTCTTTCGGCCCTTTACGGCATGCCGGCGGAAGTACTGGCAAGCGCCCGTTCCTTTACGATAGACGGAACCGGCATGATGACCATTACCGAGAAAGAGGTAACCAATGCCGCGCTTCTGGACTATATCCCGGGGACCGGCCAGTTTGCCCGGATCGCCGGCAATACCCAAGGCGACATCACGCTTGGCTTCGGTGCCGGACCGCAAGACTTATCCAGTTTCCGGAACATCACGATTAACTTCGGCTCCACCCTGATGAACAATAAAGACGCGAAATCTACACTGAGTGCGGAGGCCGGCGGAACAGGAGCCAATGCCGGGCTGGGGACCGGCCGTAAGATCGGCGAGATGACCGAGGTTATCGTACAGGACGACGGTAAGATCTATGCCAATTACGATAACGGCCAGAGCCGCCTGCTGGGCCAGGTTGCCACGGCTTCCTTTGCCAATCCCTCCGGACTGGAAAAAAAGGGCGACAACCTCTATTCGGCCAGCATGAACTCGGGCGAGTTTGACGGCATCGGCAGTGACATCAAGGAAGGCGGCGGCTATATGACCTCCGGCGTACTGGAAATGAGTAACGTCGACCTTTCGTCCGAATTTACGGAGATGATCACCACTCAGAGAGGTTTCCAGGCCAACAGCCGGATTATCACCGTGTCCGATACGCTTTTAGAGGAATTAACTAATCTGAAACGTTAATCTTTTGGCATAATTGTAAATAATAAACTAATAACGCAAATAAAGGTTGTATTTAGTTTGATTTTAATTAATAATATAAAGGGTAAACAATGGCAGCGGTAAACGCTATCTATGATCGGAACGGTGACCATTGTTTACCAGTAAAACACAGGGAACTAGCCAATAGTTCCCTATGTTTTGATATCGGCCCGGGTTATATATAATACGATGTAAATGCGGCTCAATATAGCATAAAACGTGTTTCGGAGAAAGGCAGGAAGACAGGAATGGTGGAGGTTACCAAAATAAACGGGGTCAAGGTCCTGATCAATCCCGACTTGATGGAACTGGTTGAAGAGACGCCAGATACCGTCATTTCGTTTACTACCGGGAGAAAAATTATTGTAAAAGAAAGTAGACAAGAAGTGAAAAATTTAGTAAAATCGTATAGAAAGGATATTTTTACGTAGGCTGAAGGGCAATCTCGCATATTTTTAATATATGAGCTTTGGCGGCAGTAATATCGCTGATATACGTAAGAATGGTGAGTTCGTGTGGATATAGCTTCAATTATCGGTTTGGTCGCGTGTTTTATATTTATGTTGATAGGCATTGCCACGAGCGGGAGCGGCGGTTTGGGTCAAATAGTCAATTTCCTAGATGTACCTTCTGCGGCGATTACCTTTGGCGGTTCTTTTGCCTGTATTTTCGCTTCCAATACCATGGCGGATTTTATGGCCGGACTGAAGAGCTTTACGCTGATTTTCAAGGTTCCTACCTTGGATACCAAGCTGATTATTCAGAAAATCATTGAACTTTCCAATGTTGCCCGTAAAGAAGGCTTGCTTTCACTGGAAGAGGCGGCGGCGGATTTAGACGACCCCTTTTTAAAGAAGGGGATTCTTTTAATTGTTGACGGAACCGATCCGGATCTGGTGCGAGGGATTATGGAAACCGAGCTGGTGAGTGTCGACGGAAGACATAAGAGCAAGATCGGTTTCTGGGACAGTGTAGCGGCTATGGGTCCGGCCTGGGGCATGATCGGTACCCTGATCGGTCTGGTCAATATGCTTTACAATATGGCTGATCCGGATTCCATCGGACCGGCGATGGCGGTAGCACTGATTACAACCCTATATGGTTCTTTGCTGGCCAACTGGATCTGTGCGCCGGTATCCAATAAATTAAAGTCACAGAATGACGGCGAGATGATGGTAAAGGAGATTATGATCGAGGGGCTTTTGTCGATTCAGGCCGGTGAAAATCCCCGCGTAATAGAAGAAAAGCTGAAGTCGTTCCTGGCGCCGAGTGACCGTGTCCAGGCCGAAGAAGACGGAGGTGAGGCAGATGGCTAAGAAAAAAGAAGAAGCGCCGCCGCCGGGGTCGCCGGCATGGATGGCGACATTCGGGGATATGATGAATCTTCTCCTTTGTTTCTTTGTCCTACTGTTTTCCATGTCGGAAGTCGATGCTACGAAGTATGAAGCGATGGTGCAATCAATGACTAACACCGTCAGTATTTTTTCCCAGGGTGCCACGGCGATCGGCGAAGGGATATTGATCAGCAATGGAGCCAGTCAGTTAAACGACTTGGCTGAATATATCAACAGCACCGGCTTAAGCAACGAAGGCGAAGCCATACCGCAGGATCTTAAGAGTGCCGAGGCCGAGGTTGAACAGGCGCAGCTGGAAGAATCGGAAGACTTGGCCGGCAAAATAGAAGAAGCCTTGCAGGAGCAGAACCTAGGCGACGAAGTGCAGATTGAATTTACCGCGCAGTATGTTCAGCTGACCTTAAGCGGCGCGCTGTTGTTTGACTCCGGCAGCGTAGAATTAAAAATAGACGCCATGGCTTTACTGGATCAGGTCGGTGCCATCGTTGACCGTTACGCGGAAGGAACGATTCAGATCGAAGGTCATACGGATAATGTGCCGATGGCCGGTGCAAAATATTCTAATAATGTTGAACTGAGCAGCGGCCGCGCCTATTCGGTGTTTGTCTATCTGATCAACAATGCTGCTTTAGACCCGCGGCGGGTGATACCTGCCGGGCGCGGCGAATATATCCCGATTGCGTCCAATGAGACGGAAGAAGGCCGGGCGAAGAACCGCAGGGTCGAAATCAAGATTTATAACTCATTAAGTTCCTATTAGGAGGATATATATAGATGAAGAAGAATTTAGTCTCCATCATCATACTGGCGCTACTGATCGTAAACCTGTTCCTTACCTGTTTTATGATGTTCAGCTTTACTGGCGCGGCGCAGAAGACATGGATGGTTGTCTCGGACATAGCCTATGCCATGGATATGGCGAAAGGCGGTACTCCGGCTACGGAGGCGGCAGAGGCAGAAGATGTTCCGGTTACGGATCAGGTGCCTTATAATATCACAGAGCCGATGACGATACCGTTAAAAGCCGAACCGCCCGCTGCCGACGGCACGACAAGTCCGACAAGTTATATCATTATCCAAGCGTCTTTACAGCTTAACAGCAAGCATGAGGATTACAAAGACTTCGGCGAAGGCGACCTGACCCAATATGTGGCTATTATACAGGATGAGATCATTAGTGTTTTCGGTCGCTATACCAAGAGTGATGTACTGTCGGAGGAGCGGGATACCTTGACGCAGATCAAGTCAGAGATCGTGGCGCAGCTACGCGACCGGCTCAATTCCGAGATCGTATACGACATATCGTTTAGGGACATTAAGTACTCATAACCCGGATAAGGCACCACGGTGCAGGCAGGGAGGTGATTTCGTGGGCGAGGTACTGTCTCAAAACGAGATTGACAGTTTGCTGGCAGCTTTAAGTACCGGCGAGCTGGACGTGGAACGGATGCAGGAGGATTCAGCGAAGCAGGCTAAGAATTATGACTTCAAGCGGCCGGCTAAATTTTCCAAAGAGCATCTGCGCACATTGGAAATCATATATGAGCATTATGGGCGCTTGATCTCAACGAATCTTCCGGTTTACCTGCGGAAAAACATTCAGGTCAGTGTGGTAAGCTCCGAGACGGTGGCTTTTTCTGAATTTACCAATGCCTTGTCCAATCCGGTCATTCTGGGAATTATTAACTTTCAGCCCTTGGTCGGCAATGTTATTATTGAACTTGCCTCCAATATAGGTTATGCTATGATAGACAGAATGCTGGGGGGTCAGGGCTTGCCTCTGGAGAAGCTCAGGGATTTTTCCGAGATCGAAATGACTATTATCGAGAAGCTTATGATCATCTGTATGCAGCTGATGAGGGATCCTTGGCGAAATGTAGTTGATATTAATCCGATGATGGAAAGGATCGAAACCAATCCCCAGTTTGTCCAAGTAATATCGCCCAACGACATGATTGCCATCGTTACCATGAACATCAAGATTGGCGATGTCGAAGGACTGATGAATATCTGTCTGCCCTATTTTACACTGGAAACCATAATGGATAAGCTGAATACCAAGTTCTGGTTTTCAACGATGAAGGAAGGGGCGGACGATGACTATGAGGATTATATCGAAGCCCTGCTCAAACGGGTCAATGTCCCCGTCAAAGCCGTTTTGGGAAAAAGCAGCGTATCGGTGAATGATTTCCTGAATCTACAGCTAGGCGATATCATCCGGCTGGATTCCAAGGTGGATTCGGAATTAAGCGTGTATGTGGGTAATATCGAGAAATTTACCGCACTGCCGGGATCAAGTAAAGACAGCTATGCCGTAAGGGTCACGTCAGTATTGAGGGAGGAGAAGGTTAAGTAATGGACGGAATGTTATCTCAAGACGAAATTAATGCCCTGTTAAGCGGCGTAAGTCTTTCGGATGATGCGCCGGCGGCAGCTGACTCAACGGAAATTGACGAAAGTATGCTGTCGGTCGATGAAAGGGATGCCATCGGTGAAATAGCCAATATTAGTATGGGATCCTCGGCAACCACCCTCTATGCGTTAGTCAACCGAAAGGTAAATATCACCACTCCGCAAGTCACCCTGGCTACCTGGAGCAGTGTAATAGCAGAATATGAAAAGCCCTGTGTTTTTATCCAGATAAAATATACGAGCGGCCTAGACGGTTCCAACATCATGGTCATGAAAGAAGCGGATGTCAAGGTCATCACCGATCTGATGATGGGGGGAGACGGAAGCAATGTCAGCGACGAACTGGGAGAGCTGCACTTAAGCGCGATTTCAGAAGCCATGAACCAGATGATGGGCGCTGCTGCCACCTCGCTTTCCACCATGCTTGATAAGGTTATCGACATCAGCCCGCCCGATGCCAGCTTGGTAGATATGATGGAGTTTGTGAACGGGAGCGACATCGCCGAATTTCTGGGCGGAACCTTTGTAAAAATAGCTTTTAAGATGCAGATCGGCGACTTGGTAGACAGTGTCATCATGCAGCTGTACCCGGTCGATTTTGCTAGGACTTTGTTTGACACCTTCATGAGTACCCAGACCGGAACCCCGGCCAGCAGCCCGCCGCCTCCGCCGACACCTGCGCCAAGTCCGAGCCCGCCGGTTCCCGACATGGGCGCCGGTATGCCGATGAGCGCTGCCATGCCACAGTCACAGATGGCAATGGCACAGATGGACATGGGAATGCAGATGGGTCAGATGCCCATGGGGCAGATGGGGATGCCGATGCCCATGGGGCAGCCACCTATGGGTCAGATGCCTATGGGGCAGATGGGGATGCCGATGCCCATGGGGCAGCCGCAGATGGGTCAGATGCCCATGGGTCAGATGGGGATGCCGATGCCTATGGGGCAGCCGCAGATGCAGCCTATGAACATACAGCCGGCGCAGTTCCAGAGCTTTACCACCGATTTCAGCGCCATGACCGGACAGGAAAATATCGGGCTGATCATGGATGTTCCCTTGGAAGTAACGGTGGAACTGGGCAGGTGTGTGAAATCCATATCAGATATTCTTGATTTTGCACCGGGTACGATCATCGAACTGGATAAGATCGCCGGTGAGCCTATAGATGTTTTGGTAAACGGTAAGTTTGTAGCAAAAGGCGAAGTAGTAGTCATTGAAGAAAGCTTTGGTGTTCGTGTAACGGAAATTATAAAATAAATAGTTAGGAGAAGAAACATGGCGAAAAATATTTTAATTGTTGACGATGCAGCATTTATGAGAATGATGATCAAGGATATTCTCACGAAAAATGGGTATAATGTTGCAGGAGAAGCAGAAAACGGACTGAAGGCAATTGAAAAGTACAACGAATTGCAACCGGATTTGGTTCTTATGGACATAACCATGCCGGAAATGGATGGTATTGCTGCCCTGAAGCAAATAAAAGCCGCCAATGCCGCCGCGCTGGTTATCATGTGTTCCGCTATGGGGCAGCAGGCAATGGTTATCGAATCGATCCAGGCCGGAGCCAAGGACTTTATTGTAAAGCCCTTCCAAGCCGAGCGCGTGTTAGAAGCAGTAAAGAAAGTAGTAGGATAAAACAATATCATGATGCTGACAGGGTATAGCGGTGTAAATGGAATCGTGCAGTTTCTGACGATTGTCATTCTATTTGTAATTGTGGTGGCAATCACCCTTTTTGCGACAAGGTGGATGAGTAATTACCAAAAAGGGAAATCTTTAGGCACCAATATAGAAATAATCGAAACGTACCGGATATCTGTCAATAAATACGTCCAGATTATCCGGGTCGGCGACAAATATCTTGCTATTGCGGTAGGTAAGGATGAAGTAACCTTCTTAAGCGAAGTGGCGCAAGATGAAATCCATCTGCCGGAACGGACCAGCATGCCCATGCCGGATTTTGCCAGCATCTTGGAAAAAATAAGAAACAAGAATAATAAGAAACAAGAATAATAAGTAACAAGAATAATAAGTAACAAGGATAATAAGTAACAAGGATAACAAGAAACAAGGATTATTAAGTAATAAAAGCATAATAAGTAATAATAAAGTAATAATAATAAAGTAATAATAATAATAAAGTAATAATAATAAGAAACAATAGTAATTGTAATAAGAATATTTAGACTATTAATAACAAAAAGAAGGCGAAAAAATTGAAAAACTGTCACAGATTTTTTGCCGTTGCGAATAAGATTATGTGCCTGCTGTTCCTAGTAGGCATATTCTGTATCGGTCCTTCATGGGGACTGCTTGCGGCGGGTCTGGAGGACGTCGATCCCGGAACTACCGAAGACAGAACCGTAATCAATCCTCCGGGGACGGCAGAATCAGAAGAGGATTTACAGGAATTAAATATTGCCAATACTGTGACAGTGACTTATGATAACGGAAACGGTCAGTTAAACGGTGCTCTGCGCATCCTGATTACCCTGACCTTAATATCGCTGGCACCGATACTGCTGATCTTGCTGACCTCATTTACGAGGATTATCATCGTCCTTCATTTCACGAGGGCAGCACTTAATACCCAGACGGCACCGCCCAATCAAGTATTGCTTGGGCTGGCTTTATTTTTAACCTTTTTCATCATGCAGCCGGCCATTACACAGATAAATGAGCAGGCGGTCATCCCCTTTGAAGCAGGCGAAATAAATCAGGATGAGTTTTTTGCCAGGGCAATGGAACCATTGCGTAATTTTATGTATGGACATGCCGAAATCAAAGATGTCAGCCTTTTTATGGAAATCAGCGGCACAGAATGGTCGGGTGCCTTGGAAGAAATACCCAATTCGGTCCTGATCCCTAGCTTTGTTGTCAGTGAGCTGCGTTCCGCATTCATCATAGGATTTGTAATCTATATTCCTTTTATCGTGATTGACATGGTCGTAGCTTCCACGCTGATGAGCATGGGTATGATGATGCTTCCGCCTACGACGATTTCCATGCCGTTCAAGATCCTGCTGTTTGTACTTGCGGATGGTTGGAACCTTATTATCGGCGAGCTAGTATCAACCTATATGTAATAGCAACCATTAACTGTAAGTAATAATAACTATTATCTGATTTCCTCTAAAAATATCTAGGAAGGAGCATCAAAATATGTCAGTTGGAGATGCAACAGCGATAGCAGGCCGGGCAATTTACTTGGTAATTACGACATCGGCACCAGTATTAATTGTATCCTTGATAGTCGGTTTGGCCATCAGTATTTTTCAGACAGTGACGTCAATACAGGAACAGACCTTGACGTTTGTACCTAAGATCTTGGCAGAGTTTCTGGCATTAATTGTGGCAGGAACATGGATGTTGGATAACATGAGCGGATTCATGGTTGATCTATGGGGAGATTTTAATGCATATATCAGGTAAATATCGCTCAAAATCAACGCGAGGTGACAAACAATCAACACATTGGATAAACATGGGTTCAACCTATGGGCTGACGGATATGATAAATATGTGATAGTAGCAGATGAAAATAATCGCTACCCATTTGCCGGCTACCGGAAACTGATCAATGCGGTATATGGAGAAGTCATGGCTCAATCCCCCGCCACGGTTTTGGATATAGGCATAGGGACAGGAACGCTTTCAGCCAAATTATACGAGGCAGGAAACGCCATAACAGGTTTGGACTTTTCCGTCGAAATGCTTAACATAGCAAGGAACAGGATGCCCGATGCCAGATTAATCCAATCCGATTTTCCCAGGGATTGCCAAATGAATTAAACAATACCAAGTTTGACTTTATCGTCAGCACTTACGCGCTTCATCACTTGACGGATAATAAAAAACTAAGCTTTATCAGAGAACTGCTTAATCATGTAGAAAAAACCGGGACTATCTTTATTGGTGACATTTCTTTCCCCAGCAGGGCAGAACTCGAAAAATGTAAAGAAGTCTATGGCAGCGAATGGGATCAAGATGAATATTATTTTGTATTCCAAGAAATAAACGATGAACTAAAAAATGAATGTAGCCTGATTTATCATCAATACTCACACTGCGCAGGCTTGCTAGAGATTCACCTTTAAACAAGAACGGAGCTAAAAAAGCAGAATGATAGATATATCCTTTACTTTTGCTGATTTAGAATACTTTTTATTCATCTTCGTCAGGGTCACCAGTTTCATCTATATTGCCCCTTTTTTCGGCATGACCAATACCCCCAACCGAGTGAAGATCGGTCTGGGCTTATTTATTGCCTACCTGCTAAACGGTGCATTTCCGCACAGTGAAATACTATACACAACCCTGACCGGTTTTGTAGCCATCGTCCTAAAGGAAGTAGTCTGCGGCTTCCTGATCGGTTTCGGTGCCAATCTCTGCACCAGTATCGTAGCTTTTTCCGGCCACATCGCCGATATGGAAACCGGATTGAGCATGGCTTCGCTTTTTGATCCGACCACCAGAGAACAGACAAGCATTACCGGCATTTACTATAACTATATTATTATGCTGATGCTCATGGTCAGCGGCATGTACCAGTTCCTTTTACAAGCGCTGGCCGACACATTCACATTAATTCCCATTAATGGTGCAGTTTTCAGGATGGACGGAATCGTTTCTACTATGTTACAATTTTTAAGGGATTATATAATCATCGGATTTCGTATTTCATTACCAATTTTTGTCACAACAATATTGGTCAACGCCATTTTAGGAATACTGGCAAAAGTTTCTCCGCAGCTCAACATGTTTGCGGTCGGGATCCAGATCAAGATCCTAGTAGGATTCGGCGTTCTGTTTCTTACTACAGGAATGATGCCCAGTGCCGCCGATTTTATCATGCAGCAAATGAGAAGAATGGTAGTTTCTTTCGTGGAGGTCATGGTATGATGCTGAAATATAATTTACAGTTTTTTGCCAAAGACGGACCAGGTGGTGAAAAGACAGAACCGGCGACCGCCAAAAAGCTGGAAGATGCCAGAAAAGAAGGCCAGGTTGCCAAAAGCAAAGAAATTGCCAATGCCTTTGGTTTGCTGATGCTATTTCTGATCATCCGTTTCTATATTGGCACCGTAGGAAACAGTCTGCGCAATTTATTCGACAATATCTACAGCCGGATGCCGGACGCCATCAAACTATACGACGGACAAGTCCCAGTACTCACTATCCGCGACATGGTTTTCGACACCATGTTACAGCTGATCATAATGGTGGCACCCATCATGCTGATCGCCTTCGTCGTAGCCTTCCTATGCGATATCGTCCAAGTAAAATGGAAAATCTCTGGCAAACCGCTGCAGCCCAAATTCAGCAAGCTAAACCCCATCAAGGGCTTCGGCAAGATATTTTCCAAGAATTCCCTTGTAGAGCTGCTCAAATCCCTCGCCATAATCGGACTGATCGGCTATGTATCTTACTCCTTCCTGATGGATCAGGAAGACCAGCTCTATCTGCTCTATGACATCAGTATCGAACAGGCTATAGGACTGGTAGGCCAGCTGGTAACCGACTTAGGAATCAGGATATCCATAATCTACATGATCATCGCCTTCGCCGACTATGCTTACCAAAGATGGAAATTTAGCGACGACATGAAGATGACCAAACAGGAGGTCAAAGACGAATACAAGAATCAGGAAGGTGATCCGCAGGTAAAAGGACAGATAAGGCGCCGCATGATGCAGGCATCCCAGCGCCGCATGATGCAGCAGCTGCCGGAAGCCGATGTCGTAATCACCAACCCCACGCACTATGCCGTAGCCATCAAGTACGATGCGGATAAATATGAAGCCCCGGTAGTGCTGGCCAAAGGGGAGGATTATCTGGCTCTCAAAATCAAAGAAATAGCCAAGGAGCATCATATCGAAATCATTGAAAATAAACCGCTGGCAAGAATGTTGTATGCTAATGTAGAAATCGGCGGTTTCGTACCTCCCGAGCTATATCAGGCTGTCGCGGAAGTGCTGGCCATGGTTTATCATGCTCAGGGGAGGGCGTAGGTTGCTTGGTCATGTTTTGTCGTACTTGGGGGGGGATGGGTGCTCGGTCATCGTCATATTGCCCAAGCATCATCTGCTCCGGTTCCGGCTCCCGGAAATAAGTGAATCTAAGCTTCTCACCCCCAGTGTCGGCTGCTCCCGCTACCGGCGTTCAAGCGCCATCCATGGCGCGTGAAGCCTTGGTCGGACCTCCGTGTCCGACCATAGCTAATTCTTGCTTAACGTGAGAAGCTAAGATACACTAATTTCCTCCCGCAAGTCACCTGAGCAGATGATGCTTGGGCAATATGACGATTCGGTACTCCAACTGACAAGTATAAACGGACAAACCATATAAAAAGTTAAAGCATTAAAACAGTTAGAGCATTGAAACAGTTAAAGCATTAAAACAGTCATAACCACAACGTAGATTCGGCAATATGTGCGAACGGGCGGCTGACTTTGGAGATTTTGGGAGCGGTCTTAGTGCTCCTTAGTATCGCCATGGGAACGTCTAGGAATGGGCGGACATGGATGTCCGCACAAGTCAGCACGCGCCATGGAGGGCGCTTGCTGACGGTTACGGGAGTTACGAAAACGATAGGGGGATACTTAGGAGCACTTAGATCGCGGACACATGAACCAAAGTCAGCCGCCCGTTCGTGCATATTGCCGCCGACCCCGTACACCAGAACACCAGAACACCAGAACACCAGAACACTTGCCACCGACTCCGCAGCCCAGAACAGCAAGAAAAAAACAAAAATGACAAAAAATACTACATGCAGTATTGAATAAAATATGTTATACTATATCCAGTGAAAAACCGCAAAACAGCACTTGTTACAAAAGTACATTCACATTGTAGAATTCTCCGACAAAGTGTGATAAAATAATACTACTGCAGACATTGCCAACAATACTGAAAGGAGGAAAAGTCAATGAAGAGAGCAGATCTTTTTGTCGCATTATATCTTGTTGCCGCTTTCCTCATGTTTATCATAAATATTCCCAACTGGCTGCTGGATATTCTCCTAGCCTTTAATATATCGTTAGCCTTTGCCATTATGTTTGGCTGTATGTTCTCAAAGGAAGTCTTGGATATGGGTTACTACCCGACCATCTTGCTGTTTACGACTATTTTCCGGATTTCCCTCAATGTTTCTACGACCAAGAACCTCCTAGGCCTTGGTGACGCCGGTGATGTCGTGGAAGTATTCGGCCGGTTCGTCGGCGGCGATGACATAATTATCGGCACGATTGTTTTTATTATCTTGATTATCATCCAGTTTCTGGTTATCAATAAAGGTTCCGAGCGGGTGGCTGAGGTAACGGCAAGGTTCACCTTAGATGCCATGCCCGGTAAACAGATGGCTATTGACGCGGATCTGAACACCGGCGCCATCACCGATGCAGAAGCGAAGAGACGCCGTGACAAGATCCAGGAAGAAGCCAGTTTCTTCGGCTCCATGGACGGTGCGGTCAAATATGTCAAGGGAGATGCCGTAATGGGACTTCTCGTTACGGTGATCAATGTTGTCGGCGGTATTGCCATGGGTGTGCTCCGGAGCGGCATGGACATCAATGCGGCTTTGGATCACTACGTCATCCTGACCATCGGCGACGGCCTTGTCAGCCAGATACCATCGCTGCTGATTTCCCTGTCTACCGGTATCCTGGTAACGAAAGGCTCCAAAGATGCCGATTTCGGTTCGGCGCTGATCGGTCAGCTTTTCGGAGTGCCGAAGGTTCTTTATATGGTAGGGGCAGTAATTATGGCTATGGGTATCCTGACCCCGTTACCGGATATGATCTTCTTGGCTATGGGACTGGTCTTCATCGTCTCAGGACGGGTGATTGCCGGTACCATTGAAACGGCTAAGATTGAAGCGGAAGTGGATGTTGAGGAAGCTTCGGCGGAAGAGATCAGGCAGCCGGAAAATGTTACCAGCTTGCTACAGGTGGATCCGGTGGAGCTGGAGTTCGGTTATGGTATTATTCCGCTGGCTGACGTCAATCAGGGCGGCGACCTGCTTGACCGCGTGGTCATGATCAGGAGGCAGATTGCGCTGGAACTGGGTACAGTTGTTCCGATTATCCGGCTCCGTGATAACATACAGTTAAATCCTAATCAATATATTATTAAGATAAAAGGTATTCAGGTCAGCGAAGGGGAGATCCTGTTTGACCATTATATGGCGATGAATCCGGGCTATGTGGAAGAGGAGATTACTGGGATTCCGACTTTTGAGCCTTCCTTCCATCTGCCGGCCATCTGGATCACCGAAGGACAGAGAGAACGGGCGGAGAGCATGGGCTATACGGTGGTTGACCCGCCGTCCATCATCGCAACCCATTTGACTGAGCTGATCCGTCAGTATATCGCGGAGCTGCTGACCAGACAGGATGTCCAGAATCTTGTGAACAACCTGAAAGAATCACATCCTTCCTTGGTCGAAGAACTGGTACCCAAGCTGCTGGGACTGGGCGAAGTCCAGAAGGTGCTGCAGAACCTGCTTAAGGAAGGGATTTCTATCCGGGATCTGCTGACCATCTTTGAGACTATGGCGGATTATGCCCCGACCACAAGAGATACCGATATTTTGACGGAATATGTGCGGCAAAGCTTAAAAAGGGCGATTTCTAATAAGTTTTTCCCGTCTAACGAAACGACCAGCGTCGTGACCCTGGATCCTAAGATGGAACAGGAAATCATGTCCAACGTGAAGCAGACTGAGCAGGGGGCTTACCTGACCCTCGATCCGGAAACGACGAAAACACTGATGAGTTCTGTCGGCAATGAAGTGAAGAAACTGGAGAACCTAGGCAAGAATCCAATCGTGATTACCTCTCCGATCGTGAGAATGTATTTTAAGCGTCTGACCGAGGATTATTTTAAGGATCTCATCGTAGTATCTTATAATGAAATCGACAGTAATGTAGAACTGCAGTCTGTCGGGATGGTGACAGCATGATCATTAAGAAATTTCAAGGGAAAACGGAAGCGGAGGCTGTTGACACTGCTAAAAAAGAGCTGGGCAATAATGTTGTCATAATGAATGTCCGCAACGTGAAGAAAAAGGGCGTGCTCAGTTTCTTAAGCCCGCAGATTGTAGAGGTTACCGTTGCTTTAGAAGATGAAAATGAGCGTTACGGCAACGGAAATATCCGCAAAGAAGAGAAGGCAATTCCCCAAGCAGCAGCCAAACCGGCAACTGCTACGAGCAAACTGGATTTGCTGGTGGATGATAAGATACCGAGTGATCCTATGCTTAATCTTAAGCAGCAAGGCCTAACTCAGATGAGCGGCCAGCAACAGCAGAGTCAGCAGCAGAACCAGATGCATAATAAGCAGCAGAATTTTCAGATGGCGGATCAGGGCAAGACAGTGAACGGCGCCCTGGAGGAAAAGCTTGACAGCCTACATTCCTTGCTGGAGCAGCAGCTTCAGAAACCAGAAGAGGAAAAAAACGATCCGGATGAAAAAGAAGAACAGAAAGAAATGTACGTTTTTATGCGCCTGCTTTATAATACGATGCTTGATAACGAGGTAAATGAAAAATACGCCAACCAGATCATTGATGAACTTGAGAAAAACAACAAGCCCAATATGCCTTTTGATTATGCGTTGTCCAATATTTACCAGAAGATGATACTGAAATTTGGCAAGCCGGAGGTTGTCCGGCCGGCCGGTAACGGCCCAAAAGTAGTTTTTTTTATCGGGCCTACCGGAGTCGGGAAAACCACGACGATTGCCAAGATTGCATCTAGGTTCAGCGTGGAAGAACGTAAGAAGGTTGCCCTCCTGACGGCCGATACCTACCGGATTGCCGCAGCGGAGCAGCTGCGTACCTATGCCAATATCCTGGAAGTGCCCTTCCGGGTCATTTATACTAAAGAAGAGATTGAACAGGCCATGGTCGATTTCAAGGACTATGATTTTGTGCTTGTCGATACGGCCGGACATTCTCATCAAAACGAAACGCAGCGGGAAAATATGAACAACTTTATCCATTCGGTGGACGGTCTGGTGGAAAAAGAGGTTTTTTTGGTGTTAAGCGCGACTACGAAGTATCGGGATCTGGTAAGCATAGCCGATACATATTCGGAAATGACCGATTATAAGCTGATTTTTACCAAGCTGGATGAGACGACTACTTTAGGAAACTTATTGAATCTGAAATTATATACCGGGGCGCCGTTGTCTTATATGACGTGCGGCCAGAACGTGCCGGATGATATTGAAGAGTTTAATCCGCAGAAGACAGTGAAACAATTGCTGGGGGGCAGGAAGTAGCGGCCAAAGCGGTCAAAACCTGACCGCTGTCAAGAGCAGCGAGACAGGAGTTGCCAAGGCGTGAAAACATCTTTCCCGGCTGACGATAGGAATGTGCTAGTCAGCGCATGGATGGGAGCTAAATGGATCAGGCAGAACAGTTGAGGAATATTATCAAAGCCAGCGGCGCGCCGCAGCGGCCGCTGGCTAGAGTAATCACCGTAACTAGCGGCAAAGGCGGCGTAGGTAAGTCCAATACGGCGATCAACCTAGCGATCCAGTTCCGCAAAATGGGACAGCGGGTCATTATTCTGGATGCCGATTTTGGATTGGCTAATATAGAAATTATGTTCGGGGCAGTTCCCAAGCATAATTTAAGTGATTTAATTTACCAAGGAAAAAGTATTAAGGAAATCATTACCTGGGGTCCGATGGAGGTGGGCTTTATCTCGGGCGGTTCCGGTATAGCCGGATTGTCGAATTTAAGCCGTGAATATCTGATCTACATTATCAAGAACCTAGCCGAGCTGGATGCGATTGCGGATGTTGTCATCGTAGACACCGGAGCCGGGATATCCGAGGCCGTATTGGAGTTCCTGGTGGCAAGCGGCGAGATTTTACTGGTTACGACACCGGAGCCGACATCCATCACCGATTCATATTCGCTTTTAAAGGCTCTTAACCGGCATCCCCGTTTTTTTGCCGAAGCGTCGCAGATCAAGGTGATTGCCAACCGTGTGGAAAGCCAGAATGAAGGCCAGACGTTGTTTAATAAACTCAATGCCGTAGTTTCACGATATCTGAAGCTGCCGATCATTTATCTGGGAGCAGTACCTCAGGACCAGCAGCTCAGCAAGGCCGTCATGCAGCAGATGCCGGTTTCGCTCCAGTCGCCGTCCGCCAGATCTACGCAGGCATTTGAGATGATTGCCGCCAGACTGATGAATAAAGAAGAAAATGTCAGCCTTAAAAAACGTGGCATGGCCGCCTTTTTTTCCCATATTGTGACCGGGAAGAAAGCAGGGAGTTAACAGGCCATAAATAATTTTAATTTTAATTAGGCAGTTTTACAGGCACGGCCTGTGAAGTGCGCGGGGATTGGTATGAACATGTGATGCGAATACTATGCATCCGGCATTTTGTCCTCTGGTATTGATAAAAGGGCTGTGTCGGATGTGTTTCACTTATGGGAGGTGTGTGAATTTATGTTATCCAAGTACGTTCAGCCGGGAAGCCGGCTGGAGATCCAGGCCGTGGAAAAGCTCAAGACAGCCAGTCCGGAAGAAAAGAAGAAAGCTTACCAGAGCCAGGTTTATGAAATCGTTTCCGAAGACCAGATGGAAATTATCATGCCGATGGAAAAGACCAAGATTATCCTGCTTCCGGTCGATGTGGAATATGATTTTTATTTTTATACGAGTCAGGGTCTGTACCAGTGTTTTGGCAAGATCATCGATCGCTATAAAGATAATTCCGTGTACCTTCTGCTGATCGAGCTGACCAGCAACCTTCGTAAATTCCAGAGGCGGGAGTATTACCGTTTCAGCTGCGCCTTGGAAATGAATTCCCGTCCCTTGGAACAGGAAGAAATCGCGTCCTTGGATCACCGCGTCCTTGAGCTGATTCCCGGTATGCCGCTGCAGCGCAGCGTGGTAGTGGATATCAGCGGCGGAGGGTTGCGGTTTGTCTCTAATTATTCTTATGAACCGGATGTTTTGATCAACTGCCGGTATCATCTGGTCATTGATGGAAAGAATAAAGAATATAATCTGATCGGCAAGGTCTTGAGCGTCCGGGAACTGGAAAACCGTCCCGGTGTGTTCGAGCACCGCGTCCAATATATTGATATTGATACGGAAGAAAGGGAAGAAATCATCCGCTTTATTTTTGAAGAGGAAAGAAAAAATCGTAAGCGTGAACGAGGATACTAGTAATTAAACGAATAAACTAGTAAATATAGATAGAAATTAATTTGTATGAAACCGAAAATTTTATGGGTTTTATACAAATATTGGCTAAAGGTGACTGTGCACTTATGTGAAGAAGAGCCTGTGTTATACTCATATTCAGGAATGCAAATCACCAACATGAAAGAAGGTAACATGAAAGAAGATGTTAAGAAGCTGGTTGCGATTGCAAGCTCAACTGGCGGCCCGCGGGCGCTTCAGACATTAATTTCTTCACTTCCTAACGATTTGGGTGTTCCGGTACTCATCGTTCAGCATATGCCGGCGGGATTTACGGCAACCTTAGCTGACCGACTTGATTCCATCAGCGAGCTTAAGGTGGTGGAAGCAAAAGACGGAGAAGAAGTAATAGCGAACCATGTTTATCTGGCAAGAGGCGGCGTCCATATGAATGTAAGGAGACAAGGCGCCAGGCATGTCATTAAGTACAGTGACGAAGAGCATCGGGAAGGAGTCAAGCCCTGTGCCAATTATATGTATGAGTCTCTGGAGGACTGTATGTATGATGAGGTGATCTGTGTGTTACTGACTGGAATGGGAGCCGACGGAACCAAAGGTATCGGCAGCCTGATCCGCCGCAAGAAGGTTTATGTCATTGCACAGAACGCGGAATCATGTGCCGTTTATGGCATGCCCCGAAGTGCCGTAAAAGCAGGGATTGTCGACAAGGAACTGACCCTTACCCTGATTGCNNAATGAAATAACAATGAAAGTGAGGCAAAAATGAAATGGATGTAAGTCAATATTTAGAGATTTTTCTTGATGAAACGAAGGAACATTTACAGAGCCTGAATACCCAGATCCTCAATCTTGAACAGGAGCCGGAGGATATGGATACCATTAATGAGATTTTCCGTGCCGCGCACTCCTTAAAAGGCATGGCCGGGACGATGGGATATAAGAGAATGCAGGCTCTTACTCATGAAATGGAAAGCGCTTTTACCGAGGTCCGCAGCGGTACGCTCAAAGTAAAGAGTAATTTGATTGACGTCCTGTTTCAGAGTCTGGATGCCTTAGAAGAATATCTTGACAATATCCAAAAGAATGCGGATGAAGGAAACAATGATAATGAACATTTAATCAAGCAGCTGCAGGATATTCTGGCCAACAAGCCGGATGAGGCAGAGGCACCTACAACCGGCAAGCGGGCGTCAGCCAAGGAGGCCGCTCCAGAAGCCGAGAAGCAGGAGAAGTGGATGGATATTAATTTAGGAGAATCAGAAAGCAGAGTATTGGCGACCGCTAAGAAACAAGGCAGTAATGTATACGGCCTCACGGTTAAAGTGCAGGAAACCTGCCTGCTGAAGGCGGCCAGAGCATTTTTGGTCTTCAAGGCTATTGAAGACCTAGGTGAAATCGTCGTATCACAGCCTCCTACTCAGGATATTGAAGATGAGAAATTCGACCAGACTTTCAGTATTGTCGTCATCTCGGAATATCCGCTGGATAAAGTCATAGCGGCAGCGGAGAATGTGTCGGAAATAGAGAAGGTAAGCGGCGGGATTATGGATATTGACGCTTCGGCTGCCGAAGATATGGAAGAGGAAGAGAACGATCAGCAGATCAGCGATACGGTGCTGGCCTTGGACAATGTCAGCCAGAAAAGCAGTCAGGGCTCAGCCGCGCAGAATGAAAGGAAGTCTTCCAAGCCGGTGGTCAACCGTACCGTCCGTGTCGATATTGAAAAACTAGACGTCCTGATGAATCTGGTCAGCGAGCTGATCATTGCCAAGAATTCACTGGTATCAGCGTCCAGCAGCGAAGAAACTAATGCGCGCAACGGCGTCAATGAGCAGATTGAGTATCTGGAGAGCGTAACGACCAACCTGCACGAATCGGTTATGAAGGTGCGAATGGTTCCCATTGAGAGCGTAGTAAATAAATTCCCGCGGATGATCCGTGACCTATCCAAAAAGCTAAATAAGAAGATCGAGTTATACATGTCCGGTGAAGAAACTGAGCTGGACCGTACCGTGGTGGATGAGATCGGCGATCCGTTGATGCATCTGCTGCGCAATGCCGCCGACCATGGGCTGGAAGAAACCGCCGACCGGATTCGTTCCGGCAAGTCGGAAATCGGCTCCATTTTCCTAGATGCCTTCCAGGACGGCAACAATGTCGTGATCGAAGTGCGTGACGACGGTGCCGGCGTCGATGCCGAAGCCGTGAAGAAGAGGGCGGTTGAAAGAGGTATCATCACTGCTGACCAGGGCGACAACATGACCGAGAAAGACATCATTGATCTGTTGTTCCATGCCGGCTTTTCTACCGCCGCTAAGGTTTCCGATGTATCGGGACGGGGCGTCGGCTTGGACGTGGTCAAGTCCAAGATCGAAGCGCTGAGCGGTGAAGTGGAAGTAAAGAGCCGGAGAGGCGAAGGCAGCACTTGGACGATCCGTCTGCCGCTGACATTGGCGATTATCCAGGCGCTGATGGTTACTGTGGGCGGCGAGAAATACGCTATTTCCCTGGGAAGCATCCAGACCATTGAAGACATTACTTCAGAGGATATCAAGTTCGTCCAGGCCAAAGAAGTGATCAACCTGCGCGGCACGGTAATTCCGATTATCCGTATGAGCGAAGTGCTTGATATTGAAAGCAAAAAAGCGCATAATGAAGATATGGTAGTAGTCATCGTTAAAAAGGGTGACAAAATGGCCGGCCTCATTGTAGATGAGTTGATGGGACAGCAGGAAATCGTTATCAAGTCCTTAGGCAAATATATCAGCAAATGCAAGTTTATCAGCGGCGCAACCATTTTGGGTGACGGCGAAGTAGCGCTGATACTGGATGCAAATGCACTCATTTAAGAAAAGGAGGACGACAGAATGGAAGAATTAAACCTTATCCACGAAACCACCCAGTTTATTGTGATACAGCTAGGGGAAGAGCAGTACGGCGTTGATATCAAATATATTGACAATATTGTAAGGATGCAGCATATTACTAGGGTTCCCAAGGTTCCCGAGTACCTGAAAGGTGTCATCAACCTGCGCGGTGAGGTAATACCGGTGATGAGCATCCGCCTGAAGATGGACCTGCCGGAAGATGAAATCACGAAGGATACTAGGATCATTATCCTAAAGCTGGAAGTACACGGCATGATCGGCATTGTCGTAGATCAGGTCAAAGAAGTGGTGACCTTGCAGAATGAACAGATCGAAAAGGTGTCTTATGACGGTAAGGATGAACGGGTCAATTATATAGTAGGCATCGGCAAGTATGACGGCGGCCTCATATCCTTATTGGATTTGAACTCGGTCATCGTGGAAAGAGAAGTGTAAGACCAGAAGAAGAAACTGTAAGGTTCTTAAGATACCGGGCCTCACAGTTTCTAACTCTCGTCGGCGGGAACGGCTATTGCCGTTCTTCGTGTGGAATGATATATAAGGAGAAGCGCAGTCATGAACGACCTTAGTTTGGAAACTATGTCAAATGAATATTATGACGTACTGAAAGAAATCGGCAACATCGGAGCCGGTAATGCCACAACGGCACTGGCTCAGATGATAGGAAGTAAAGTTGATATGGCAGTACCGCAAGTCAAGTTACTGGAGTTTCAGGAAGTGGGCAGCATGATGGGGGGAGAAGAGCAGATAATGGCGGGCATCTGCCTAGCTGTCGAAGGCGATATCACCGGCAGTATCATGTTCCTGCTACAGCAGGAGGCCGCCAAGCATCTGATCACGAAGTTGATGCCGGGGATGGGCGATGAGAATTCTTTGGATTTTACGGAAATGGAGTTATCTGCCCTGAAAGAAGTCGGCAATATTATCGCCGGTTCATACCTCAACTCCCTGTCCAGTCTGACCAACCTGCGGATCTATCCGTCGGTACCGGATCTGGCAGTAGACATGGCGGGTGCCATCTTAAGCATCCCGGCCATCCAGTTCGGAACGATCGGCGATCACATTTTGCTGATCCAGACGCAGTTTATTGATGAAAAGAGTTTAGAAGGATATTTTATTTTACTTCCTGATTTAGACTCGTACAGCAAAATTCTAGCATCCCTGGGGATAAGCTTTTAATTAAATACAAATAAGAGGGAGCTGAATGAATGAGTGAAATGATAAAGGTCGGAATGGCTGATTTAAAGATTTGTGTCGCGCCTGACACGATTACTACCCAGGGACTGGGTTCCTGTGTCGGTGTTGCAATCCGCGATCCGCACACTGGAATCGGCGGCTTGGCTCATGTTATGCTGCCGGACAGCCAGGCAATTAAGAATAACTCCAATATTCCTAAGTTTGCCGATACAGGTATTGTCGAATTGGTCAGGCAGATCGTGGCGCGGGGGGGCTCCAGGAACCGTCTTGTGGCTAAGATAGCCGGCGGCGCACAGATGTTTTCTTTCCAGAGCAAGTCGGACATGGTCCGGATCGGGGAAAGAAATGCCGAAGCTTGCAAGAAAAAGCTTCAGGAGATGAAGATTCCTATTTTGGCAGAAGATACAGGTTTAAATTATGGGCGGACTGTTATTTTTCATCCGGCGACCGGAGATTTCGTTATCCGGGCGGTCGGAAAGCCGGAAAGGAAGATATGAAAAAGCGCAAATTATTGGCACCGTTCCTGATGCTTACAGCAGGAGCGGCTGTCAGTATTGCTATGTTTATTTATGAGTATGAACTAAGAGAAATGATGGGAATACTTATATTAGTATTAGTAACTTTTTTTATAATCGGTGCCATGATCGCCAGGATGCTGGACAGATTTGACCGTCAGAACGAGAAGGCCGCCAGTGAAAGCGAAGGGGAGGTCATAGAAAAGGATCAAGAACCGGGCGAAGACGAGTAGTGTGGTAATTGTAGCGTGGCTTAGCCGCGCGGAACGCGGGGTATGGGGCGGAGCCTCATTATGAAAACTTTAGTAAGTGTAGCGTGGCTTAGCCGCGCGGAACGCGGGGTATGGGGCGGAGCCCCATTAATAATAAGTAAGTAGGGCAGGTGTACGGTGGACGAAACAAGCAGAAAAAAATTATGGGAAGATTATTCCAAAACAAAATCTCCAGAAATCCGCGAGAAAATCATACTGGAATATGCTCCGCTGGTTAAACTGGTAGCCGGAAGACTTAGCATGTATCTGGGATACAACGTAGAGTATGATGATCTGGTAGGCTACGGCATCTTCGGGCTAATTGACGCCATAGATAAGTTTGACAGTTTAAAAGCGGTTAAGTTTGAAACCTATGCCAGTCTCCGCATCAGAGGCGCGATTCTGGATCAGATCCGCAAGATGGACTGGATACCTAGGACGATCCGCCAGAAGCAGAAACGGATCGACTCGGCGATCAAAGAGATCGAAACGATGCAGGGGCGCAATGCCACGGATGAAGAAATTGCCCAGAGCCTCGGGATCACCGACGATGAATATCTTGACTGGCAGTCGCAGATGAAGGTTACCGGCGTGGTTTCCCTCAATGAGTTTATGGAACAAGGCAGTGAAATCCCGACGGATCAAAACAGTCAGTCGCGGTTTGACGGGCCGGAAGAAGTGCTGGAAAAAGAAGAACTTAAGAAAGTGCTGATGCAGGCATTGGAGCTACTGACGGAAAAAGAAAAGAAGGTAATTCTCCTATATTATTATGAAGAACTGACGTTAAAGGAAATCAGCCGTGTTCTGGAGGTTTCCGAATCGAGGATATCGCAGCTTCACACTAAGGCATTGCAGAAAATGAAAACTAAAATGGGCAATTATATGGGAATTTTGCAGTAGGAGACAAGTTATGCCAAACAGTTATTTTCAGTTGTTTCAGAATGAATCCGGTACTTATTTACGGCTTGTCAAAGCTACTGAGGAAGGGGAAAATGGTAAAGTAAACGAGATCATGGAGTACCTGAATGCCCAAGGGATCTACTACGATCCGATAACCTTGAACCAGGGCATCAATATGGCGGCGCAAAGTGTGGAAAAGGAGATGTACATCCCGTTGAACCCGCAGTTTTTCCGGCCAGTAAACGAGATTTACAAGTTATGGGTCAACCCTGATAAAATGTCAGTTTATGTACGATTTTATGCGCCTTCTGTCGGTGGACAGCGGATGTCGTCCGCCGAGTTTTACCGGGATCTTCAGTATCAGAATATCGTATGCGGCCTGAAAAATGACGTAATAGAGGCCCATTTCGATAGTCCGCAGTACTGTACGGATATAATGATCGCCGAAGGAGTGGCACCGCGGCATGGCACTGATGCCAGTATAGAGTATTTCTTTAATACCGATCTGTCCGTCAAGCCTACGCTGAACGAAGACGGTAGCGTTGACTTTTTTAACCTAAACAATATCAATCATTGTAATAAAGACCAGATGCTGGCGAAACTCATACCGGAGGATGGCGGCGAAGCCGGGCGCAATATCTTTAATGAACCGATTAAGCCGCGGGACGTGAGAAAGCTTCAGCTGAAACCGACCAACAATGTTTATCTTTCGGAAGACAAACTTACGATGTATGCCAGTGCGGACGGCCATGTCATGCTCGTCGAGGGAAAGGTGTTTGTCTCTAACGTATACACGGTGGACAATGTTAACAGTGCGACCGGAAACATTGAATTTGAAGGCAGTGTCGTAGTACTCGGCAATGTTTTCAGCAATTACAGTGTTAAGGCCAAGGGGAATGTAGAAGTCAGGGGGGTTGTCGAAGGGGCTTATATCGAAAGCGAAGGCGACATTATCGTAGCCTGTGGCATGAAAGGCATGGGAAAAGGGTCTCTCAAGGCCGCCGGCAATATTATTGCCCAGTTTTTAGAGAATACCAAAGTCGAAGCAGGCGGCTATGTCTCGACAGATTCCGTCCTCCACAGTGAGGTGGTTGCCGGCAGCGAAGTCAACGTTACCAGTAAGAAAGGTTTTATAACCGGCGGGAAAGTCTGTGCCGGCAATCAGGTTCAGGTAAAGACGCTGGGCTCGGAAATGGGCTCGGATACCATCGTCGAGGTCGGGGTGGATCCTACGATGAAAGTCCGGATCCAAAAGCTGCAAAGAAGAATCGCCGAGCTGAACAAGGATATCAAGACGGCTCAGCCGATTCTTAATACCATGGCGCAAAAGATTGCACAAGGCGTAAGGCTGCAGCCGGATCAGATTAAATACGTCCAAAACCTGACCATTGAAAACAAGCAGAAAGCAGAAGAGCTTGAAGCTTCGATGGCCGAGCTTGATGAACTGCAGAAGATATTTGAATTGTCCGGCGGCGCCCAGGTCATCGTGACGGGCGAAGTCTATGTGGGCACCCAGATATGCATCGGCGATGTGTCGATGACCGTAAAATCTAGTATGTCATACTGCCGTTTTGTGAAACACCAAGGGGAAGTTAAGATGAAGGCGATTTAGTAACTACTGGCAACAGTCATTTTTCCGGAAAGGAGGTTTGGATATGGTAATCAATCCAATTTCAGTACAGGGAGAAATAACCAGAGCACAGGATTTATCAACGATCAAGCACAATCAGGATAATAAAGTCGTGGTCGAACAGTTAAATATCCAGAAACAGCAGGAGAACCAGACCGAAACCAAAGCGCGCCAGGTTCAGAACAAAGATGAGACGGAAAATGAAGGCAAAAGGCATGATGCCAAAGATAAAGGGAATAATCAATATGCCGGCGACGGAGGCCGGAACCGGAAAAAGGAACGCGAGATAACGGACGGTAAAGTGGTATTAAAAGGGCAGCCGAGTTTTGATATTAAAGTCTAGAGAATTTTGCAGGTGAGTTTCATGGATGGAATGCAGATCACACTACTCATTATGGGCGCGATGGTTTTCATCGTAAGCTTTTTGCTTCCCGGCGGCAAGGCCGGTAAAGGAGGAGGCGCTTCCGATGGCAGCACCACAATGACGGAAGACCAGATAAAGTTTATGGTGGAAAAAGAAATTGATGATGCGAAACAACATATCAATGACATCATTGATGAGACGATTACCTATGCCATGGAAAAGACCGAACGTTCTATGGACCGGGTCACCAACGAGAAGATGCTGGCAATCAATGAGTACTCTGATACGGTCCTCAATGAAATCAATAAAAACCAGCAGGAAGTCGTCTTCTTGTATGACATGCTGAACGATAAGCATGAGACCCTGAAAAACACCGTGAGCCAGGCGACGATCACCGCCAGCGAAGTGAAGCAGACCGTCAGGGATGCGGAAGTAACCGCGAAAGAAGCTGAGGAAACCGCCAAGGCCGTCAGGGATCAGCTGTTTACCCCCTTCCAGGCAGAGCGGATGGAAAGCATCCAGCCAGAGTGGGGAGGAAACGCCCAGCCGGAGTGGGCGGGGCTTAATGCGCCGGAATGGACGGATAATAATCAGTCAGGCCAGGCAGAAGATAATCCGCTAGGCCAGACAGAAAACATGCCGCTAGGGCGGATGGAAAGCAGCCAGCCGGCCTGGGTGGAAATATTTCAGCCGGAGCGGATAGAAAGTGTTGGGACGGAGCTAGGGAAAGATATGCCGCCGGAAGACGGGGAACCGATAAAATCATCTAGGACACCGGAAAAGAAGCCAGAAAGATCATCGCGGAAGACCGGCTCCGCTGCCGCCGCCATGGCCGGCAGAACAGAACCAGACGGAAACGGAATCACCGACAGTACTCCCCGAAAGATGGAAGTGCTTTTTAAAGGAAGCAGAAATGGGGGCAGGAATAACAACGAAAGAATACTGGAGCTGCATAAGGCCGGAAAGTCAAACATGGCGATTGCGAAAGACCTCGGGCTGGGCATCGGCGAAGTAAAATTAGTCATTGACCTATTTGAGGGAGCAAATTAGCTGGAATGCAAGGGGATCAATATGAAGCTGAAATACTATTTAAGGGGCTTAGGCATCGGTATTCTGATGACGGCGATTGTAATGAGTGTTGCTGCGTCAGGGGAAGCGGAAGCCTTGAGCGATGACGAAATAAGGGAAAGAGCTATAGCACTCGGGATGACAGACAATGTAGTCTTATCGGCATTGCAGGGCGAAGAGGAGACGGACGGTTCCGCCTTACAGTCTGCGGCACCGGATGCATCCCTATTACCTTCCGCAGAACCGCAGGGCACGGCACCGTCGGCTGTGCCAACGGCATCAGAAATATCAGATGTAGCATCGGAAGTATCAGATGTAGCATCGGAAATATCAGATGCGGTATCGGAAATATCAGATGCGGCATCGGCACCGTCGGCCACACCGACGGCATCTCCGGCACCTTCTGCTTCAGCGGTTCCGTCACCGCAGCCGTCAGCTAGGCCTTCTACCGCAGGGATGGGGCTACCGGCCGAAGATTCTAGTGAAATCACCATAATAATCAATAGCGGAGAAGGTTCCTATACCGTCTGCCTGCGACTGGAGCAAGCCGGCCTCATATCCTCTGCCACAGATTACGACATCTATCTAAACCAGAACGGATATGATAAAAAACTGCGGGTGGGAAGCCATCTAATCCCTTTGGGAGCGGATCATAAAACGATTGCCGATATCCTGACAGGAAATTATTGATTATCCATGAATGGTGTGATATAATGCAAATGTTGTGACAAAAAACACGTATGCTGATGGACTGTTGGTGTCCGCGGCGCGGATCGACAGCGAATATGACGCATACGGAAGAAACCAACCAAACGGAGGTAAAAAATGAGCGTTATTTCAATGAAACAGTTACTGGAAGCAGGTGTTCATTTCGGACATCAGACAAGAAGATGGAACCCCAAGATGGCTCCTTATATCTTCACTGAACGGAACGGTATCCATATCATCGACCTGCAAAAATCCGTCGGCAAGGTGGATGAAGCTTACCGGGCGATTTTTGAAGTTGCCTCACAGGGCGGAACCATCCTTTTCGTCGGAACCAAGAAGCAGGCCCAGGATGCCGTCAAATCAGAAGCTGAACGCTGTGGCATGTATTATGTCAATGAAAGATGGCTGGGCGGTATGCTGACCAATTTCAAAACCATTCAAAGCAGGATCGAAAGACTTAAATCAATCGAGAAAATGTCGGAAGACGGCACCTTCGATGTTCTCCCCAAGAAAGAAGTCATTGCCTTGAGAAAAGAATGGGAAAAATTAGAGAAGAACCTCGGCGGCCTGAAAGAAATGAAAAGGGTGCCCGATGCTATCTTTGTTGTAGATCCTAAGAAGGAGCGCATTTGCGTACAGGAAGCCCATACTTTAGGAATCACCCTCATCGGTATCGGCGATACCAACTGTGACCCGGAAGAACTTGATTATATTATCCCCGGCAATGATGACGCCATCAGAGCCGTTAAGCTGATCGTGGCCAAGATGGCCGATGCCGTCATTGAAGCCAACCAAGGCGAAGAAGCCCTGACTGCAGAAGATGTAGCGGCGGCTCCGCAGACAGCGCCGGCTGAAGACATTGAAGAAGTAGCCGCGGCCACGGAGTAAGCGGTGAGGCCGCAGAATAATAGCTAAGCCATAGAAGCGGCCGCGGAATAGTAATTATAGATCATAGTGACAGAATAATAGTGTCAGAATAGTAGTAATTAAAAGAAAGACATAATTTATTCCGGCTGTTAGAAATACGCCGGGTGTAAGCAAGTAGAAAGGTAATAAAAAGGTGTAAAAATGGCAGATATTACAGCAGCAATGGTAAAAGAACTGAGGGAACTGTCCGGTGCCGGCATGATGGACTGTAAAAAGGCACTCGGAGAGACCAATGGAAATATAGAAGAAGCAATTGAATATTTAAGAAAGAACGGACAGGCCAAGGCTGAGAAAAAAGCCGGACGAATCGCTGCCGAAGGGCTTTGCAAGGTAGTGGTAAAAGGCGACACGACCGCGGCTGTGGTTGAAGTCAATTCCGAGACCGACTTCGTAGCCAAGAATGAAGAATTCCAGAGCTTTGCTGTAGCCGTGGCCGAGCAGGCAGTCAATTCCGATGCCACAGATGTCGAAGCCCTGTTAGCAGAAAAATGGCTTACCGACACCAGCAAGACCGTCAAAGAAGTATTGGTAGAGAAGATAGCCCGGATCGGCGAAAACCTAAGCATCCGGAGATTTGAAAAAGTCGTTGCCGAAAACGGCTGCGTCGTATCTTATGTCCACGGCGGCGGCAAAATAGGCGTTATCGTGGAAGCGACAACAAACTTGGTCAATGATTCAGTAAAAGAAGCTTTGAACAACATTGCCATGCAAGTGGCGGCTCTTTCCCCGATATATGTCCGCACAGAAGAGATTTCCGACGAGTACAAAGCCCACGAGATGGAAATCCTCATAGCACAAGCACAGAACGACCCCAAAAATGCCGGAAAGCCTGATAACATCATTGAAAAGATGGTTCAAGGCCGACTGAACAAACAGTTGAAAGAGGTATGTCTGCTGGAGCAAGCCTATGTAAAAGACGGTGACCTGACCGTAGCCCAGTACGTAGCCCAGGTAGCCAAAGAAACCGGTGCCGACCTAGCAATTAAGAGATTTGTCCGGTACGAGACCGGGGAAGGAATCGAAAAGAAGACGGAAGATTTTGCAGCTGAGGTTGCCAAGCAGATGGGGAACTGAGCGGG
>DBDG01000047.1:0-372 GCA_002293475.1 Lachnospiraceae bacterium UBA938 | reverse complement strand
GGCGTTTGGTCAAGAAATTCTGCCGGTTTGGTCAAAAGTGTTTGCTGGGGTAATTGTGGGGTGATGGATTTTGGTCAGAAGGAATTGGGAGTGGTCCAAAAGGAGGATGATGGTGGATGGGTTTTTTCAGTTTATGGAAGAGCATGTTTTTCATTGACATTCAAAAGCTATGCGCGGTAATATTAGATATACTTTTGCTGACAAATAAAACAATCATTAGGGAGTAAAAGGAATGCGTGATTTGTCGTTTGTGGATAATCGAGTATTCGACGAGGCAATTACAATCATAATAGATATATTGCAGGAAATATATTTAAAGGGTGGTTTAGCATATGTTGGAATAACTGATAAAAATGATGATGCCATATGTTA
>DBDG01000053.1 GCA_002293475.1 Lachnospiraceae bacterium UBA938 | reverse complement strand
GCTCCGGCAGAAGGCCAGCCAGCCGCTCCGGTGGAAGACCAGCCGGTCGCTCCGGCGGAAGGTCAGCCAGCCGCTTAGAATAGTAGGTCAGGCAGGGTAATGACAGAGTACGGATAGAATAAAGATAAGAGAAGAGGGATCCATGAAAACAGGAAAGGTATCAGAATCGGTTCTAAAACGTTCGGTATTGCGAGAGATAAATCAATCTGTTCATAATGGGTCTGGGCAAGACAGTGTGAAGCAGGAAATAGACGTAAAAGGCGCAGGCATAGGGACAGACTGCGCTTTTCTTATGTATGGAGGAAGCAGTACGGCCTTATCGGTGCAGCCTTTTTGTCTGGATAATAATGCCGGGATAGATCATGCAGTTATTGCTGCTGTCAATAATGTGGCTGCCGGGGGAGCGCAGCCGGTCGGCATCTTGCTGTCGGTTTTACTTCCCTCGGAAAGTGAAGAAAAAGATATCCAAGATATCATGAAACAAGTCCGGGTTACTTGTAAGAAATGTTCCGTACGGATTATGGGCGGACATACAGAGGTTACCGACGGCGTGACCAGACCGGTTGTAACGGCAGTCGGCATAGGCTGGAATCAGGTAAAAAGGCCGTCGCCTCAAAATGCCAGATCCGGTCAGGATATTGTGGCAAGTAAGTGGATCGGTCTAGAAGGAACATCTTTGATTGCGCATGCATTGGAGCAAAAATTAGCTGACCGTCTTCCGTCAGAACTGATTGCAGAAGCCAAAGGGTATAACAGATGCCTGTCGATATTGCCTGAGGCGGCTTGTGCGGCGAAAGCCGGCGTTACGGTAATGCATGATGCCAGAAATGGCGGAATATTTGGTGCTCTTTGGGAGTTTGCGGAAAGAGAGGGTGTCGGAATAAGGGTTGATTTAAAGAAAATACCGGTCAAACAAGAAACAATCGAGGTTTGCGAACTGGTTGACGTAAACCCCTATGAACTGCTTGCCGGCGGGATGCTGCTGATGCTTACTGACAGGGGGGAGGAACTTACCGACACTCTAAAAGTGGCCGGAATACCTGCCGCGGTAATCGGACAGACGACCGATAAACGTGATCGGATTGTGACAAACGGCGGAGAAATCCGGTTCCTGAATCCACCGGGGAGAGATGAGATTTACCGAATATTATCAGCTAACTATTGATTTCATAATTTGTTATAAAATAAAATGAAAATAGGAGAACAGTATGCGAGGAGAGATTTTAGCAGTTATTGAAAAAAATAGCCGCATTAATACCAAGGAGCTGGCGGTTATGTTGGGTGCAGAAGAAACGGAAGTAATAAGTGAACTGGCGGCGATGGAAGCTGAAGGAGTGATCTGTGGCTATCATACGATGATTGATTGGGAAAAGACCGCTATTGAAAAAGTGACCGCTCTGATTGAAGTACGGATTGCTCCTCAGCGAGGCCAAGGTTATGACAATATAGCGGAGCGTATCTATAAATACCCGGAAGTAGATTCCGTATATTTGATATCAGGAGGTTATGACCTGATGGTGACCCTTGAGGGCAAAACCCTTAAGGCAGTGGCTAGCTTTGTCAACGATAAACTGGCCACCATTGATGGCGTATTAAGTACCGCCACTCATTTTATCCTTAAAAAATATAAAGACCATGGCACCGTCATGGCTAAGAAATATACCGATACGAGGGAGATGATCACACCATGAGAAATCCGTTGTCAGAAAAAGTCGTAAACATAAAACCTTCCGGGATTAGAAAGTTCTTTGATATTGTCAGTGAGATGGAGGATGCCATCTCATTGGGTGTCGGCGAACCGGACTTTGACACGCCTTGGCACATCCGTGATGAAGGCATTTATTCACTGGAAAAAGGACGTACCTTTTATACCTCCAATTCCGGACTGAAAGAGTTAAGAACGGAAATAGCCAATTATATGAAACGTACCCAGGATATAATCTATGATGCCAATAAGGAAATCATTGTTACCGTAGGAGGCTCTGAAGCTATCGATATTGCACTCCGGGCGATGGTCAATCCGGGCGATGAAGTTCTGATACCTCAGCCCAGTTTTGTTTCCTACGAGCCATGTGCGATTCTAGCTAACGCGGTTCCGGTTATTATTGAACTGAAAGCGGAAAATGAATTCCGGCTGACGGCTGCAGAACTGCGTAGTGCAATTACTGATAAGACAAAAGTATTAATTCTTCCCTTTCCTAATAACCCGACGGGGGCAATAATGGAAAAAGAGGAGCTTCAGGCGATTGCCGATATCGTGAAAGAAAGGGATCTTTATATTATTTCCGATGAGATATATGCGGAACTGACTTACAAAGGTTCTCATGTGTCTATAGCCAGCCTGCCTGGCATGTGGGAACGCACCGTGCTGATCAACGGCTTTTCTAAAGCTTATGCCATGACCGGCTGGCGGCTTGGCTATGCCTGTGCGCCCGAGGTGATCATGGAGCAGATGACCAAAATCCATCAGTTCGCTATTATGTGTGCCCCTACTACCAGCCAATACGCTGCCATCGAAGCGATAAAAAACGGGGATGAAGACGTGGCACAGATGAAAGAGTCATACAACCAGCGGCGGAGATTCCTCTTACATTCTTTTCGGGAAATGAGTCTGGAATGTTTCGAGCCGTTCGGAGCTTTCTACGTATTTCCCTGCATCAAGGAATTTGGCATGACTAGCGAGGAATTTGCCAGTCGCTTCCTTACCGAAGAAAAAGTTGCCGTTGTTCCCGGTAGTGCTTTCGGAGACTGTGGCGAAGGGTATTTGCGTATTTCTTATGCCTATTCTCTGGACAATCTTAAGATAGCTATAGATAAGTTAAGAGACTTTGTTGAGCGTTTGCGTAGTGAGAAGTAAGTGTAGAAGTATAAATGTAGATAATGCTATAAAATGTATTCGAGGAATATTATGAATATAATTTTGCACCAGCCCGAGATACCCGCTAACACCGGCAATATTGGCCGTACATGTCTAGCCGCCGGGTGTTCCCTTCATTTAATAGAGCCGCTTGGTTTTCGCCTTAATGATAAGGAAATCAAGCGGGCCGGCATGGACTATTGGGAGCACTTGGATGTATATCGCTATATTAATTTTGAGGAGTTTAAAGCTAAGAATCCCCTAGCCAAGATATGGATGGCTACTACCAAAGCCAGACGTATTTATACCGAGGTGTCATACGGGCCGGGGGATTTTATCATGTTCGGCAGGGAAAGCGCCGGCCTCCCGGAAGTAATGCTGGCAGAAAATGAGGCCGCCTGTATACGAATCCCGATGCGGAATCAGATCCGGTCGCTGAATCTGGCGAATGCGGTTGCGATTGTCTTATATGAAGCCTTAAGGCAGAACCGTTTTAATCAGATGCAATTGCAGGGTGATCTTCATGAGTTGGGATGGGGTGATATTGGAGGGTAATGAATTCTTTTATTATTGGAAGGTCTAAAGGATATTAGCTTACTTAGCAATTCACAAAGAGTACTAATCCATACAAACACTAATCTTGATCTTCATCCGAAACCGGTAAAGAAAAGATAAATTCTGTCCCCACCCCTTCCGTGCTGATAACATTGATATGTTCACCATGAGAGTGAATAATCTCTTTAACAATCGCTAAACCTAGTCCGGTTCCGCGTTTATCACGGCCTCGCGAGGAATCTGATTTAAAAAAGCGGTCAAAGATGAATTTCAGTTCGTTTTTAGGGATGCCTACGCCGCTGTCTTTTACAGAAATAAATATTTTATTGTGTTTTTCAGTGGTTTCAATCTTAATAATTGAGTCGCTGCGGCTGAACTTTATTGCGTTATCCAGCAGATTATAAAGCACCTGCTGGATCTTCCCTACATCGCCCTTTACTTTCACATCATCGGTAAGAATCAGTTCAATGGCAATCGTTTTCTTGCGGCAGGTGCCTTCAAAGGAACTGGCGGTATTACGGATTACTTGGTTGATGTCGAAGGTGGATTTGTCTAAAAGCATGCCTCTGGTATTCAGGTTATTAAGGATCAGCAGGCTGTTGGTCAGTTTGATCAGCCGCTCTGTTTCATTGATCAGGATATCCAGATATTTTTCGTATGCCTCTGCCGGGATGGTGCCGTCCTGCATGGCCTCTAGATAGCCCTTAATGGAAGTAAGCGGAGAGCGGAAGTCGTGGGAAACATTAGCAACAAATTTTTTCTGATCGTCTTCCGCCCGGGCAATCTCGCTGGCCATATAGGACAGGGAAGCAGCTAGATAGCCCATTTCATCCTCGCTATCCACCTGAAATTCATAATGCATGTTACCGGCGGCATACTGTTCGGTGGCAACTGTGATTTTTCGAAGCGGTAAATAAACCATTTCTGTAAAAAAGATCAGGATGATCAATGACAGTAAAAACAGAACTACCAACATCAAATAAGAGATGTTCAGCAAGCTGTTAGCGGAAGCGTCGATACTGTCCATAGGATAATGCAGTACCACATAACCTTTTACGACAAAATCCGAGGCGATCGGTGCAATTACGCTTAATTGTTCTTCGGTGAAATAATTAAAGAAATTACCTACCGCATAAAAAGAATCTGCCGTGATGGCCGGATCAAAATCTTCCACTGCGGTTTCGTGTTCTAGATCAAGCGGTGAACGAGAATCAAGAATCATCCGTCCCGAGGGATTGATAATCCATATAGAGGTATTCATAAAATTATCTAAGTCATCAATCTGTTTTTTTACCGTATCCAGAGATGTTTCGTTGTTGTAAAGATCTGCGGCATAGGAATTGGCAATAAGGGTCGCGTCCATGTAAAGGGAGTCAGCCTTTTCGCGCCTCAGATGCTCCACCGTCATCGAAGACACAAAAGTGGCCACGATAACAAAGCCAAAAAAGCCGAATATAAAATATGCCAGAAGAAATTTCAGATAAAGCGTTTTTCTCATTTTCCAGCTCCCTGTAGCTTCTTTTCCGGTACTGCCTTAATGCGCTATGCATTAAGACCTACGTGCGCTAATTTCTCACTTCAAACTTATAGCCGATCCCCCATATAGTAGTAATTTTCCAAGAGCGGTGATCGTTTATTTTTTCTCTGATACGTTTTATATGCACATCGACAGTACGGGTATCACCAATATATTCGTAGCCCCAGATCTGATCCAGAAGCTGCTCCCTAGTAAATACATGATTCGGGGAAGAAGCTAGGAAATAAAGCAGTTCCAGTTCCTTCGGAGGCATTTCCACAGGATTGCCCATGTAAATTACAGAATAATTGGTTTGATTGATGCTTAAGTCGGGATATTCCACGCTCTTAACATCCGAAACCGCTGCTGTGGCGATTACTGGTTTATAACGCCGCAATACGGCTTTGACCCGGGCTACCAGTTCTTTGGAGTCAAATGGTTTTTCCATATAATCATCGGCGCCCAGTTCCAGCCCCAGAACCTTGTCAAAGACCTCCCCTTTAGCAGAAAGCATGATGATAGGTGTCGGCGATTTGGCACGTACTTCCCGACATACCTGATAACCGTCAATGCCTGGCAGCATCAGATCCAGTAGAATCAGGTTCGGCATGAAAGAATCATAGGCGCTGAGCGCTGCCTCGCCGTCATATACAATTAAGGTTTCAAAACATTCTTTAGTAAGATACAAAGATATCAGTTCGGCAATATTCTCGTCATCATCCACAATCAATACTTTTTGCTTATTAACCATACGCCCCTCCTGCTAAAAAGTGTTACTACCCGTCTTTATTTAAAGGTAACTATCGTGACCCCGACATCCCCTTCTCCATATTCCCCAAGTCGGAAAGATTTGACATATCTGACCCGCTTGAGATGTTTGTGTACGGCATTTCTAAGCGCGCCGGTGCCCTTGCCATGAACCACGCGGACGCTGGGAAGATGGGCAAGATAGGCATCATCAAGGTACTTGTCCAGCTCTGCCAAAGCCTCGTCCACGGTCTTACCTAGCAGATTGATTTCTGTGGATATAGTCAAAGTTTTGGACATTTTCATCTTCCCTGTGGAGGAAGCGGCAAAACGCTCCTTCGCAGAACCGGCCGACGGCTTCTCCCCTTCCAGCAATACCAGATCATCTATATTTACCTGGGACCGCATAATACCGCATTGTACAAATACGTTTCCTTTATGGTCGGGCAGAGAGCTTATAGTGCCTTGCAGCCCCATAGACAAAATCCGGACACTGTCGCCCAGCTTTAGTTCGCCGGGTTTCACTTTCTCTGTACCTAATTTTGGCTTGAGAGCCAGCTTGTCATTTTTATCAGCAATTTTCCCTCTTAGCTGTTCACGAGCCTGCTCCAGATCCTTTATATTAGCACCGGATCCGGCCTTTTGAAACGTTCGGATCGACATGTCCGCGAAATCCTTGGCTTCTTGAAGGATCTCCCGGGCATGTTCCTGAGCTTCCCGCAAAATGCGGTCTCTGGCACTGTCAATCTTTTCGTTTTTGCTCTCCAGCCGCTCTTTTAAGGTCTTAATCTCGGCTTTATAAGCCGTTATTTCCAGCTGTTCCTGCTCAATGGTCTTTCGGCTGGCTTCTAGGTCGGTCAGGACATCTTCAAAGCTGACACTTTCCGTACTGACCTGTTCTCTCGCAGCATCGATAATAAAATCCGGCAGCCCCAGCTTGGAAGAAATCGCAAAGGCGTTGCTTTTACCGGGAATACCAATTAAAAGCCGGTAAGTAGGCTGTAGGGTCTCGACATTAAATTCACAGGAGGCATTCTGCACCATTTCGGTCGAAAGCGCATATACTTTTAACTCGCTATAATGGGTAGTGGCCATCGTGCGGATATGTCTGCGGTGCAGGAAATCCAAGATCGCAATCGCCAATGCCGCTCCTTCCGTAGGGTCAGTGCCAGCTCCCAGTTCGTCAAATAGACACAGGGATTCAGCATCCGCATGTTCCAATATGTGGACAATGGAAGTCATATGGGAAGAAAAGGTACTGAGGCTTTGCTCAATACTCTGCTCATCACCAATATCCGCATATACTTCCCGGAAGATCGCCAGCTCGGAACGGTCTAAGGCGGGAATATGTAGACCGGCCTGTCCCATCAGGGTAAATAGCCCGACAGTCTTTAGGGAAACTGTTTTGCCGCCGGTGTTAGGCCCGGTAATTACCAGCAGATCAAATTCCCTTCCTAACTGAATGTCAATAGGAACCACTTTATCGGCAGCCAGCAGTGGATGCCGGCCCTTGCGGATATGAATGAAACCGTTATTATTAAAGAGCGGCAAGGTAGCGTTCTGCTCCATGGCCAGCGATGCCTTAGCAAAAATAAAGTCTAAGCGCGTCATTATTTTCTGATCAGCAGTAATTTCTTCTGTAAACTCTCCGGCCTGGGCGCTTAATGCTGCCAATACTATCTCAATTTCTTCCTGCTCCCGGATAGCAAGTTCCCGCAGCTGATTGTTCAGATTGACAATCGCAGCCGGCTCTATAAAAAAAGTAGAGCCGGAAGAGGACTGATCATGGATCATCCCCGGCACCTGATTTTTATATTCGCTTTTCACCGGAATACAATACCGGTTATCCCGCATCGTAATCACGGCATCCTGCAGATAAGTCCGGTAAGAACCATTGACCATTGAGGCCAGCTGACTGTGAATCTTATCACCTGTCTGCAAAATACTGCGGCGGACCTGCCTCAATCCGGAGCTGGCATCATCGGCCACTTCGTCTTCACTTATAAGACAGCGGTGGATTTCATGGGAAACAGGAGTCAGCGGCTCCAGCTGATCAAAATAGGAATCCAAGGAATCAGAGGTATCATCCTCCCGTTCTTTGCGCCCATAAGCTTTTACCCGGCTTACGTTATCAAGCAGCGATGCAATTTTTAACAACTCCGGTATGGATAGAGTGCTGCCGATATCCAATGACTTAAGCGACCCTAGGACATCCTTATTGCTTCCAAAAGAAAGGGAACCCTTACGGAACAATCGGCTTAGAGCATCTCTGGTTTCCGTCTGGGCACAGGAAATTACCTCCGGATCAGTCATAGGAACCAGACTCCGGCATAATGCCTTGCCCGGCTCCGAAGAAGCCCGATCCGTCAGGCGGTTGATAATTTTAGCATACTCTAAAGTACGTAATACTTTCTCATTCATGTATATTCCCATGTGTAAAACTTAAGTCAATTTCTCCGGTTCAGGATATTCTTCCCCAAAAGTATCAACAGTAACGGTTTTCATGACTTGGGGCTCTGCCGGCATATCTCGATAATCGGTTTTCGTTTCAGCGATTTTATTGACAATATCCATACCCGCAACTATTTTTCCGAACGCCGCATAAGAGCCATCCAGATGAGAAGAGTCTTTATGCATAATAAAAAACTGTGATCCGGCGGAATCCGGTTCGCCGCTACGGGCCATCGAGAGCACGCCTTCCGTATGCTTCAGACTATTATCGTGTCCATTGGCAGCAAATTCTCCCTTGATATGGTAACCTGGACCGCCGAATCCGGCTCCTTCGGGATCGCCGCCTTGGATCATAAAGCCTTTAATGACACGGTGAAAAATCAGACCGTCATAGAAATTTTTCTGGATAAGGCTGATAAAATTGCGCACTGACTGAGGTGCAATCTCCGGATATAATTCCGCCTTCATCATGTCGCCGTTTGCCATGGTAAATGTAACAATGGGGTTATTAGCCATTTTTCCTCCTATCTTCCCTTTTTGATCATATTTTAGTATAGTATTGATATATGCTAAAGCCATGGTTTTTATAGCTTTAACAATTACATCGGTTATTATATTTTATAGGAAAAGAAGGGACTTTTCAATGCTAAATAAAATTATATTTATTATTGGGAGCGACCAGTCGGCATATATGCAGAAAATAGTCAAAGATATTCATAGCCTTGGAGAGAATCTCCATGATCAAATATCTGTAAGCTGTATCGTAGCTAATGATTGCCATGATGACATCCTGCCTGACCCTAATTATTCGGAGACCTTATATATAGCGGACAATTCCGCAATATTAAGCAGTCTGCTGGATTCGGGATGTTATACCATTGCCCTGCGTCATGAGTACAATCGCTTTGAAGATTTAAGCAGAGCGCTATATGTAATGGAAGACATCGGTGATATCGAATATGATTCCTTCCTCAAAGCATATGAGCGCCTTGCCGGACTGCCATGGCATATTGCCGATACGGCACGCCTCATCCTGCGCGAGACTACGATTGCCGATGTAGACGACTTTTACCGTATCTATCAGGATCCTGCTATCACTTGCTATACCGAAGCCTTATACGGCAATATGGAAGAAGAGCGGGCATATGTCAAGGATTATATAGATAAGGTATATGGTTTCTACGGCTACGGGATATGGACAGTCCTGCTCCGTGAGACCAAAGAAGTTATCGGCAGAGCCGGAATCAGTCATCGCGTAGGTTTTGACTGCCCGGAACTAGGTTTTGTGATTGCTGTCTGTCATCAGAGAAAAGGCTATGCCTTGGAAGCCTGTCAGGCGGTCCTAGAATTTGCATTTCATGAGCTACAGTTTAATTCTGTGCAAGCTCTGGTTCACCCGCAGAATAAAGCATCCATTAGCCTCTGCCGTAAACTGGATTTTCAATATACCCAGTCAATACCATTAAACAATACAATTCATGATCTTTATATTAAAACGCTTACATAACTTCATATAAGATTTGCCGGTAGTATAAATATTTAGTTGTTTATTTCTATATCATGATATAGAATAATATATAATTATAAGCAAAGGAGCAGAAGAAGTATGTACTATAAACAATATGGTGATACTGATATGAAAGTCTCTGCGGCCGGCTTTGGCTGTATGAGGTATGATGAGGAGGACGTAAAGGCTGACCGGCTGGAAAAATGCGCCGAAGTACTTTTATATGCTCATGAGAAAGGGATTAATTATTTCGATACGGCGCCTTTTTACTGTGATGATAAAAGCGAATCTATCACCGGTATCGCCCTGTCACAGCTTCCTCGTGACAGCTTTTATATTTCATCCAAGGCTAATATGGGAACCTTGATTAGTGGCGAGGCAGTCAAAGATGGCTTTCGCCGCCGTTTGGAGATGACTCTCTCGCGCTTGAAAGTGGATTATCTTGATTTTTACCATTTATGGTGTATCCTGAGTATGGAAAGTTTCAATAAACAATGTGAGGACTTATACGGCTTTTATGAAGACGCTAAAAGAGAAGGCCTGATTCGTAACATCGTATTTTCCTCTCATATGCAGGGATCCCATTTGGAAGATGCCATTGCCACGGGACGTTTTAAAGGAATGTTGATCGGTTATAATGCCCTTAACTATCGTTTCCGTCAAAGTGGAATTGCAGCCGCCCATGAGCGGGGCATGGGTGTCATCGTAATGAATCCTCTAGGCGGCGGACTGATACCTCAAAACCCCGATAAATTCCGCTACCTTGCGGAAGGCAGTGACCTGACGGTAGCTCAGGCCGCCCTGCGTTTTGTCGCCTCACACAAGGAAATCACCATAACCTTGGCAGGCTGTACTACGAAAGAGCATGTTGACGATGCCTGTAAAGCAATGGAAGGTCTTCAGGAAAAAACCGCCGCCGAAATCTATCAGGAATATGAAAACAAAGGCACCTCCCTCGATGACCTGTGTACCGGCTGCGGCTATTGCAATAAATGCCCGTGCGGGATTGAGATTCCCAAATATATGGATGCCTATAATATGTCGCTTCTGGGAAGCAGCGCTCTGGAACGACTGAGTGATCATTGGCAGGTTCCCGCCGCTAAAGTAGCAGAATGTGTCAGGTGCGGCAAATGCGAAGGATTATGTACCCAGCATCTGCCGATTATGGATCGTCTGGCCGAAATTGGCGCGCTTTAGTGGATATAGGTATAAAAGATGATACATGATATATTTCCGAAGGTGTTCCATAATGAATACCGTAGCTTTGAACCGGATGAAGAAAGCAGTATTATTATCTTTGGCAAGGATGAAATGCTGGTAAAGCAGCAAGAAGAAAATATTCATTTTCCCCGGTTCAGGGAACTTAGCCTTCCGGCAGGAGGGCTAAAATATTTGTTCTCAATTGATATGCAAAAATTTTTTTTATTAATGCCGGGGGATAGCGCTTTAAAAAGCGAGGATACTGACCATAGGGAGGACTTTTACCCTGAAGGTTATCTTTTTATACCGGTCGGCCGGTTTCGTGACTGTAAGCCGCGTTATAAGTCTTTTGCAGCGATAACGGCATTTCATGTATACCGTTGGTATGCGGATAACCGTTTTTGTGGCCGCTGCGGCAAGATAATGTACTCGGATGATAAGGAACGCCTGCTGCGCTGTCCGGAATGTGGTAATCTGATATATCCCCGGATATCGCCGGCAGTGATCGTAGGAATTGTAGATAAAAACCGCATCCTGCTGACTCGGTATGCCGGCCGGGAGTACCGGAACTATTCATTGGTAGCCGGATTTGCTGAAATTGGGGAAAGCCTAGAACAGACAGTGGAACGGGAAGTCATGGAAGAAGTAGGACTTAAGGTAAAAGATATCCGATACTACAAGAGTCAGCCATGGTCATTTTCCGGAACCTTGCTTTCCGGTTTTTTTGCGGACTTGGATGGCAATGACATTATAACACTGGATGAGGAGGAACTGTCTGAGGCGACATGGTTTGACCGGGAAGAGATATCGGTTACAGACGATGGCATTAGCCTGACTAGAGAAATGATCCGGGCTTTTAAAGAAAATAGTTATTGACACTTGATAAATAATAACCATATAATTTAAGTTAAATTAAGTATTTTTAACCTTAAGAAATGCAACAGTACCGTATTCGAGGAAATGTAAAATGGCAAAAGAAGTGAAAATGGCCGATATTGCCAAAAAAATGAATGTAAGCGTGGTAACTGTGTCCAAAGCGCTGTCTGGACAAAAAGGGGTAGGAACAAAGCTACGGGAACAAATCCGGTTAACAGCCAATGAAATGGGTTATCTGGCGCCCTCTCAGACAAGGCATGCTAGAGAGAAGGGAAGCTATAACATCGGTATCTTAGTTTCGGATAAGTATCTTGATAAATATGAGTCTTTTTACTGGAAACTTTATCAGGAGATTGCTACCAAAGCCTTACAGAGTCAGTGCTTTACTTTATTGGAAATACTGAGCCTTGAGGGTGAACAAAGACTGCAGATGCCACATCTGCTTAAGGAACACAAGGTAGACGGGCTGATTATTATTGGCATGATCAGTGGAGAGTATCTTGATTATTTGGAAGAGAATACGAAAATACCAATGATATATATGGACTTTTATAATAAAAACCAGTCATGTGACGCGGTGGTTACCGACAATTATTATGGCATGTATAAAATGACGGATTATTTATTTGCAATGGGACACACCCGGATTGCCTATGTAGGCAATGTTTTAAGCAACAGCAGTGTTACCGACCGTTTTTTTGGTTATGCTAAAGCGCTTTTAGAGCATGGTCAAAATATCAGGGAAGACTGGATCATCAAAGACAGGCATGAGGACAGTAAAATGTCTAAAACAGCTTATCAAATCGTGTTGCCGGTAGATCTGCCGACGGCCTTTGCCTGTAACTGCGATCATACCGCCAGTAATCTGATCCGGGTTTTGCGCCAGAACGGCTATCAGGTGCCGGCCGATATTTCTGTAATAGGTTTCGATAATTATCTTTATCCCGGCCTTTGTGACATCGGAATTACTACTTATGAGGTTAATATCGAAGAAATGGTATCAAAATGTATCCAATACATCACCTGCAAGATTGCGGGGGAACCTTATCGGAAAGGGATATCAATTATTGAAGGTCGGCCGGTATATAAAGAAAGCGTAGTGGCCGCTCGGGCAGTGATTAATTAAGAGCAATAAATTAGTTAATATTAACTATATTTAACTAATTATAAGGCATTGGAATGTGCCAAAGATAGACCTGAACGGAGGAAGAGAATAACTGTGAATCATAGTAAAAGCAAAATAGAAATCCTGTTTTTTGAGCCGGTGGAAAAAAGACTTATCTGGGGGAATGAAAGCTGGACGGTCTGTGCCCATCCTCATGGCGATTGCCGGGTCAGGGAAGGCAGCTATTCCGGTTTAACGTTAACACAGTTGTGGGAGATGCATCCGGAGCTGTTTGGAGCTAAGGGTAAAAAAGAATTTCCGTTGCTGGTCAAGCTAATTGATGCCAAAGCCGATTCAAGTATTCAAGTTCATCCTGATGACCGCTATGCCGGAGATAATGAAAATGATTCACAAGGAAAAACCGAATGTTGGTATATTTTGGACTGTGAGGAAAACACCAGCATGGTACTCGGTCATAAGGCTGCTGACAAAATACAGCTGGGTGAAATGATAAATAACCGGCGTTGGGAAGAATTATTGGATGAAACAGCGGTTTCAAAAGGTGATTTTATCCAGATGGTACCAGGCACGGTCCATGCCGTTAAAGGTGGCGTCAGACTGCTGGAAATCCAGCAAAACAGCGATTTAACATACCGGCTTTATGATTATGGGCGTCTTACTGATGGGAAGCCGCGCCCCTTGCATATTAAGCAGGCAATGGAAGTAATTACAGCGCCCGCGCCCAGAAAAGAGACCTATGTCATACCGGCAGTGGAAAGACCGGTAAATAGACTAAATGAGCTAATTAGCTGTGATTATTATACGGTTTGGGAGATGACTGTGGATAAAGAGACGGTAATTAGCCAAGAGCATCCCTTCCTGATTGTCTGCGTAATATCAGGGGACGGCATGATTGATGGCCGGCAGATTAAAGAAGGCGAGCATTTTATTCTGCCGTCTGGATACGGTAAGGCATTTCTACAGGGAGATGTCAGATTAATTTTAGCCGGAGTAAAGGATTCTTACTGACAAAAAAGGTAAAATATGGTATAATGTATTAAAGTTGCAACTGGGGAAGCAGTATAGTTAAGAAGCCGGTATAGGGGATACCAGAGAAAGGGGGGTAATTTTATGGCACAGAATGTTATTATGAAAGGTACAGGTGTTTATTTACCGGAGAAAAAGGTCTACAATGACTATTTTGTCAATCATTTCGAAAAAATGGGGAAGGATGCCGAAGGGCTAATGAGGCATTTAGGAAGGAGAAAAAGATATTTAGCCGATTCCCATGAAACATCTTTGTCCATGGGCTACAATTCTGCAAAAAACGTTCTTGATAAGCTGGATATGAAACCCGAAGAAATAGATATGATTATCTTTGTCTCGGACACTCCAGAATATACATCCCCTACCAATGCTCTAAAACTTAATAAAATGCTGGGCGCGATCAATGCCCATACGGTATTTGACATGAACTGCAATTGTATCGGTATGCTGACGGCGATAGATATGGCCACCAATTATGTAAAGGTGAAAAAGTCAATCAAGAATATTTTACTGGTGTCAAGTATACATATCAGTTCAGTAGTAGACAAAACAGATACCGTTGTGTATTCTAATTTTGGTGATGCTTCAGCATCTCTCGTATTAGAAAATGTATGTGAGGAAGAAAGCAGAGGTTTTCTGGATTCTACAGTTTTTACCGATGCCAATTACAATGAAACGATTGTAATGCCGGCGGCCGGACTTTCAAAAGTTTCGTTACAGGAGGTCGATGAAAAGTCCAAAAAATTAGTTTGGAACCCTTTTGATTTTGGCTTTTTGTCAGATAACTGGCATTCAATTATCAGCCGCCTGCTGCAGCGCAACGGATTAACAGCAAATCAGATAGACCACTATATTTTTTCACAGTTCTCAGATCCTGACAATATGAAAACTTTAGCAAAGCTGGGAGTCGGAGAAGAGAAATATTTCTTTGTTGGAATGGAATACGGATATACGGGTGTCACTAGCCCGATTATAGTGCTGAACAGGATGTGGGACGCTATAATGCCCTCCGATAAGTATTTGGTATTTTGTTCAGTAGCTGCCGGTTATTCTATGGCTTCATTATTATATAAGATATAATAATATTAAGAGATATAGGAGGAAAAGATGAGGGAAGTTGGCGTAATAGATGAATACCGTATTAAAGTAGTGAAACTGGTCGTAATTATTGTTACTTTAAGTTCCGCCGCCGCCGGGGCAGTTTTTCCAGTGATGAAGCTGTTGAACCTATATCCTAGGGTGTCGTGGGTTACCATAGGGATCTTTGATGCCATTATTATATTGGAAGTAATCGCCGGTATTTATCTATTCAAGACAAGTATTGTTGACGGGAGGCTGGAACCTGGCAAGGAAAAACTAGTAAAAGCCTATTTGACAATAGTCCAATGCATTAATATTAATCTGATCACTTGGCTGATGCCTTCAAAAGAAACTTGGGTTTTTGTATTTTACTTCCTGATCCTGATGGGTCTGTTTCTGGATATTAAGGTAATTGCCTCGTGTGCCGTGTTTGATGTTTTGTCTATTATCATTCTTCATATTTTTAATAGGACAATACATCCGGCGGCGGAATACTACATATCAGATTTTATAATCCGGGTCATTAACCTGACTTTAAGTATATTTGGCGTTTTGCTTTTCGTTTACTTTGTCAGCCATATATTGATGGATGCTAAGAAAGAGGAGCTGGAAAAAAACCGCAACAAAATGGCGTCAATGCTTGAGAAGGCAACTCTTCTGGCGGAGAACCTAGCTGATTCCAGCAGAATACTGCTAGAAAATTCGCAGAATGAAAGTGCTTCTACGCAAGAGTTATCGGCAATCAGCGTCTCCCTGTTAGAGAGCAGCCAGAGCGTTTTGGAAAAATCAAACAGAGGCAGGGGCAACCTGACAGCATTGAGTGGCAGCAGCCGGAATATGGCGGACAAGATGAGTGAAGTGGATCAGATATCCGGTCAACTGACCGAAATTTCTTCCTCCAATGAAAAGGCACTGAATAATTTAATGTTAATCAGCGGCAAGGTTGAAGAATCGACCAACCAGACTATGGGCGTGACTGAAAAACTTTTGAATGAGACTGGAGAGATCGGGAGAACGCTGGAAGTGATTAATGAAATAGCAGAATCAATCAACCTGCTGTCTTTGAATGCTTCGATAGAGGCGGCAAGAGCTGGGGAAATGGGCAGGGGCTTTGCCATAGTTGCCCAAGAGATAGGGCGGCTGGCGGTTAATACCAAGAATTCACTGAATGATGTTAATGATGTTATTACAAAGGTCAAAAGCGAAACCCAGAAAGTAGCCGATTTTATGAATGAAAATGCTGCCCAGATGCAGGAGCAGAATACGGTTTTATTATCTACGGTTGAAGGTATCCGTAACATGATCGGGCTTCTAAAAACATCTGCGGAAGCTATTACAGCTATGCATAATTTACAAATAGAGCAGCATCAGGTAATCGACATGACGGTTGCTGTCAATGAAGAAATTGCGGAAAGCATTGAAGTGCAGAATCAAGAGTTTGGAAACATTACAAAACTGGTGCAGGGCAATATGGAAGATCTTAATGAACTAGTAATGCAGATCAACAATTTAGATGAGATGGTTAAAGAATTGGATGACCTGCTGGAGAAATAATAAAATGAATAGTAAAATGCGGGAGGCTTTATGATCGTACAACAATATAAGAAAATGCTAGAAGGAAAATCGGTCATCAGAGAGCTTTCTGAATTTGCTGCCGAAAGAGGTAAAGAAATCGGCTATGAAAATGTTTTTGATTTTAGTCTTGGAAATCCTTCCGTTCCTGTTCCGCAGCAGTTTAACGATGCGTTGACAGACTTGCTTCAATCTAAGAGTTCGATTGAACTTCACGGTTATAGTCCAAGCCTAGGAATACCCTCGGTAAGAAAGAAAGTTGCTGAGTCATTAAATAACCGTTTTGGGATGAATTATCGAGCGGAACACATTTTTATGACTTCCGCCGCGGCGGGTGCAGTAGCTCATGCACTGCGCTGCGTGACGGTTCCGGGCGATGAGGTTTTGGCGTTTGTTCCTTTTTTTCCCGAATACCGCCCATATATTGAGCTTACCGGGGCGATACTGAAGACAGTGCCGGCAGATAAGGAAACCTTTCAGATCAATTTTGAAGTTTTTGAAGAGTTGATTAATAAAAAAACCATGGCGGTATTGATCAACACCCCCAACAATCCTTCAGGAGCGGTATATTCTGCGGATACACTTAGAAGGCTGGCCGAGCTGTTAAGGTCTAAAGAAAAAGAATATGGACATGATATTTTCTTGATTTCTGACGAGCCTTATCGGGAAATTGTTTTTGCAGGAGTAGAATCCCCTTATGTATCCTCATTTTATGATAATAGCTTATCTTGTTATTCTTATTCTAAGTCATTGTCGCTGCCAGGAGAAAGGATCGGGTATCTTGCGGTTAATCCGGCGTGTACCGATGCAGATTTGATTGTTGCCATGTGTGGACAGATTTCACGGGGAATAGGCCACAACTGTCCTTCGTCGATTATCCAGCTGGCGGTGGCGGAGGTATTGGATTTGACGGCAGACATGTCAGTATATGAAACAAACATGAATTTAATCTATAATCAATTGATCGAATTGGGGATGTCCTGTGTAAAACCGGGCGGAACGTTCTATATTTTCCCCAAGGCTCTGGAAGAGGATGCAGCATCTTTCTGCCGAAAGGCACTGCAATACGACCTGATTCTGGTTCCGGCGGACAGCTTCGGATGTCCGGGATATTTTCGTATGGCTTATTGTATTGATACAGATAAAGTGGCACGTTCTCTGCCGGCGTTGCGTCGTTTTATTAAAGACAATTATCATTGATATACGTAATAGTACTTTTAAATACATAGCTCGTGGATTAATGGCTGGTTTATCCTTACAAAGGAGGCAATATTGTGTATAAAGCGGGATTAATATTGGAAGGCGGCGGAATGTCGGGTATATATACGGCAGGGGTGCTGGATTTTTTTCTGGATAAAGATATAGATTTTTCGTCCTGTTACGGTGTTTCGATGGGAGCCTGCAATATGTGCAGTTTTTTATCACGGCAGCGGAAAAGAGCATTTGATATCATTGCGGATTATGTAGATGACCGTCATTATTGCGGTATCTACAGTTTAGTGACGACAGGTGATATTTTTGGGACGGAAATGTGTTACCACAAAATACCCGAAGAGCTCAATCCTTACGATTACGATACATTTAATACTTATCAAGGCAAGGCCTATGCTGTTGCCACCAATATCGTGACCGGTAAAGCCGAATATATCCGGATCAGAGATATGAAAAAAGATATCGACGCAATCAGGGCATCGGCCTCATTGCCGCTGGTATCGCGTAATGTCAAATATAACGGTTATTATTATCTGGACGGCGGAATCGCTGATTCGATTCCGATAAAGAGGTCTATACTAGGCGGCAATGACAAAAATGTCGTCATCATGACAAAAGAAGAGGGTTATGTCAGGCAACCTTCTACGATGATGGCCTTAGTAAAAGCCAGATATATAAAATATCCGCAGGTTTACAGATTAATGAAGGAAAGACATCTGATGTATAATGAGACGCTTGCCTATCTTGAGGAGCAGGTTAAGGCAGGGAAAGCTTTTGTGATCCGTCCCCGCTATAAAGGTAATGTCGGACGGATAGAAAGGGATCGAAATAAGCTCCAGAATCTTTATAAATCAGGATACCACGATGCGCAAATAAAATATGACGGATTAATGGAATATTTACAGGGATGAAAACATAATAAATATATGTAGCGCTATGGTCGTACAGGTTATGGTGTTGCATTATCAGAATGGAGACAAGTATGCTAGAAATCATTAAATCAGTCCTGTTCGGTATTGTGGAGGGATTTACTGAATGGCTTCCCATCAGCAGTACCGGACATATGCTGCTGCTGGAAGAGTTTGTCAGCTTTACAGATGTAAGAGAAGGTTTTTTTGAAATGTTTCTGGTGGTGATACAGTTAGGTGCTATTGTTGCGGTTGTCATCCAATTTTGGAATGATATATTTCCGTTTGGTAAGAATAATAATAAACATCCTTTTAGAACCACTGGCTTTCTTTCCTATGTCAAGACAGATGTTTTTATTTTGTGGTTTAAGATCCTGGCGGCCTGTGTACCGGCGATTATTATTGTTTTGTTCAAGCTTGATGAATTTTTTGAAATGTATTTCGGCAGGCCGGTAAGTGTTGCTATGGCATTGATTGTGTTTGGTATTGCTTTTATCCTTATTGAAAATAGAAATATAAATGTAGCGGCAAGGGTTAACAGCCTGACAGAAATTACTTTTAGGACGGCGGCGATAATCGGGATATTTCAGCTTATAGCGGCTATTTTCCCAGGAACATCCCGGTCGGGAGCGACGATATTAGGGGCGCTAATGATAGGTGTAAGTAGAACGGTAGCCGCGGAATTTACTTTTTATCTGGCTATTCCGGCGATGGCGGGAGCCAGCTTGCTGAAAATCGTCAAATTTGGCTTTGATTTTACCGGAATGGAAGCCGGGATCCTGATAACCGGTATGATAACTGCTTTCATAGTTTCTATGTTTGTAATACGCTTTTTGCTTAAATATATTAAGAAACATGACTTTAAGATATTTGGCTGGTATCGAATCGTTTTAGGTGTAATCGTTTTGGGATATTTTATGGCCGTCCAGTGACGGGGAAACTAGTTAAAACAGACAAAAAGTATGGATAATAGTAAAAAAATGGAATTTATTGCAAAGAATGGTTGACATTTCAATTGAAGGATAGTAGACTATTTCCGAGAAACAGGAGAAGTAGTCTTATGAATATATAATTATATAACACAGGAATACTGTGTGGAAGGAGTTTTGAAATGGCAGAAGTAAAGAAAGCGACAGCAAAGACATCAGTGGCTAAGGCAGAAGTAAAAGCACCTGAATCAAAAGTAGCAGAAGCAGCTGTGGATACAAAGGTAGCAGACGAAAAGAAAGAGCCAGTCAAGAAAGAAACAGTTAAAAAAGAAGTAGCTAAGAAACCGACCGCAGCAAAACCGGCGGCAGCCAAAAAGCCGACAGCAAAGAAGTCTGTCGGAAGACCGGCGGCAGCGAAAAAAGTGGCAGTATCTGAGGTGGTTAACTTTGAGTTTAACAGCAAGTCCTATACACCTGATGATTTGGTAAAGATTGCCAAAGATGTTTGGAAGTATGATTTAAAAAAGAAGACATCCGATATTAAGTCGATTGAGCTTTATGTAAAACCGGAAGAAAACCAAGCTTATTATGTAATCAACGGGGATATAACAGGGAGTTTTCTTGTATAATTACGGGAGTTAAGTGAAGGATGTATTGAGGGAAGCTGTCAGTGAATGATGGCTTCTTTGCTGTTTAATGCGTACTTTTCAAGTTCGAAACCGGCATAGTTTTAGAATAATTTTATAATTTATTTTTTATTATTTATTGACTTATAGGTAATATGGTGATATTTTAGGTTATGAAGGTATTAGCACTCCGAAAGAGTGAGTGCTAATAAATTAAAGGGTATCATTGTCAGTATGTGATATCAGCCGCAGAGGGGCATATATGCAATTGGATGAAAGAAAAATTAAGATATTGCAGGCCATTATCCGTAATTATCTAGAGACCGGCGAACCGGTAGGCAGCCGGACTATTTCTAAATACGCTGATTTAAATTTAAGCTCAGCGACGATCCGTAATGAAATGGCTGACTTGGAAGAGCTGGGTTATATTCTGCAGCCGCATACTTCTGCCGGCCGGATTCCCTCGGATAAGGGTTACCGCCTGTATGTGGATACTATGATAGAGGAGAAATCTAGGGAAGTAGAAGAACTGAAAGAAATGCTTCTGGAGAAAGAAGACAAGATGGATCATCTTCTTAAGCAGGTAGCTAAAGTTCTAGCGACAAATACCAATTATGCCACGATGATTTCTACTCCGTCCTATAAAAGAAATAAATTAAAGTTTATCCAGCTATCTAGGGTAGACTGTAATCAGCTGTTAGCGGTTATAGTAGTAGAAGGTAATGTAATCAAGAACAATATTCTGCCGGTTGCGGAGGAATTGGATGACGAAACTCTTTTAAAGCTCAATATTCTATTGAATACACATTTGAACGGCCTATCTATAGAAGAGATTAACCTAGGCATGATATCCGCCTTGAAGCAGCAGGCAGGTAACTATAGCGCCATTGTAGGAGAAGTGATTGAAGCAGTCGGCGAGGCTATAAAGGCCGATGAGGATCTGGAGATATATACAAGCGGTACTAACAATATTTTTAAATATCCGGAGCTGGCTGATAATCAGAAAGCAAGTGAGCTGGTCAACGCTTTTGAGGAAAAGAGAATGCTTGCCCAGTTGGTGCAGGAAAACCTGGCAGATGAAAATAACACCGGTATTCAGGTTTATATCGGCAATGAGACACCGGTACAATTTATGAAAGACTGCAGTATTGTAACGGCGACATATGAATTGGATGAGGGCATGCGCGGAACGATCGGGATTATCGGCCCCAAGCGTATGGATTATGATAAAGTCATAGGGACTCTCAGGACCTTGCAGACACAGCTGGAAGACTTATATAAGAAACGTATGTGACCGGCTTGCTGGATATGTGCTGCTAGTATGCAAACAGGATGCAAAAACAGAAAGGATGATATAGGTAATGGATAACATGAACGAAGACAAGGTTATTGAAGAAGATGTTTCCGCTGCAGAGGGGAATGCCGATCAGGAAAATGCGGAAGGGGATGCAGAAACAACCATGAACGAGGAGGATTTACCAGAGGCTGAGGGCAGCTTGACGGAGGACGGACAGGAAGAGACAGATAAGAAAGCTCTTAGGAAAAGAGCTAAGGCCGATAAGAAGCAGGATGCCCTGAAAGAGAAAATTGCGGAACTGGAAGACCGGGTTATGAGGCAGATGGCTGAGTTTGAGAATTTTCGTAAGCGGACGGAAAAGGAAAAGTCTCAGATGTTTGAGACCGGAGCTAAGAGCGTGATTGAGAAAATCCTTCCGGTTGTGGATAATTTTGAAAGAGGCCTTGCAACGGTACCGGATAATGAGAATAACTCTTCATTTGCCGAAGGCATGAATATGATTTACAAACAACTGATGAATGAGCTGGAGAGTCTGGATATTAAGGTTATCGATACAATCGGCCAGGAATTTAATCCTGATCTGCACAGTGCGGTGATGCAGGTGGAAAGTGATAAGTACGAATCTGGTATTATCGCCGAGGAAATGCAGAAAGGTTATACTTACCGGGATACGGTAATCAGATACAGCATGGTAGCGGTAGTCAGTTAGATCTTGTAGGTATAAAGTGTAAGACAAACAATTAAAATGGACAGGAGGAAATAAAAATGGGTAAGATCATAGGCATTGATTTAGGAACGACAAACAGCTGTGTAGGCGTTATGGAGGGGGGAAAGCCCACCGTTATCTCCAATACAGAAGGAGCTAGGACGACACCGTCAGTGGTAGCTTTTACGAAGACAGGTGAGAGGCTGGTCGGTGAGCCGGCAAAACGTCAGGCAGTGACCAACTCGGAAAAAACCATATCTTCCATCAAAAGGGACATGGGAACAGACAGAGGCCGTACAGTTGATGGGAAAAAGTATTCACCGCAGCAGATTTCGGCGATGATACTGCAGAAGTTAAAGGCAGATGCTGAGAATTATCTTGGTGAAAAAGTAACGGAAGCTGTTATTACCGTTCCGGCTTATTTTAATGATGCTCAGCGTCAGGCAACCAAAGATGCGGGCAAAATTGCCGGGCTGGATGTGAAACGTATAATCAATGAGCCTACGGCAGCAGCGCTGGCTTACGGTCTAGATAATGAAAAAGAGCAGAAAATCATGGTATATGACCTTGGCGGCGGTACATTTGACGTTTCGATCATTGAAATAGGCGACGGCGTCATAGAAGTTCTGGCCACCAGCGGCGACAATCGTCTGGGCGGTGATGATTTTGACCAGAAGATCACCGACTTTATGCTGGCTGAGTTTAAAAAGACCGAAGGGGTTGACCTGTCAAAAGACAAAATGGCTCTGCAAAGACTTCGGGAAGCGGCAGAAAAAGCCAAAAAAGAGCTTTCTTCCGCGACTACTACCAATATCAACCTACCTTTTATTACGGCTACAAATGAAGGTCCCAAGCATTTTGATATGAACCTGACTAGGGCAAAGTTTGATGAGCTGACCCATGACCTTGTGGAAAGGACAACGGTTCCGGTACAGAATGCCATGAAGGATGCCGGCATTACTTCCAGTGACTTAGGGAAGGTGTTACTGGTAGGCGGTTCTACCCGTGTACCGGCAGTACAGGAAAAAGTAAAGCTGCTGACCGGACATGAGCCCAGCAAGACCTTAAATCCGGATGAGTGTGTTGCTCTTGGTGCCTGTATTCAAGGCGGGAAGCTTGCCGGTGATGCCGGTGCTGGTGAGATTCTTTTGCTGGATGTTACGCCGCTTTCACTTTCCATTGAGACGATGGGCGGTGTGGCTACTAGGCTGATTGAAAGAAATACAACCATCCCGACCAAGAAAAGCCAAGTATTCTCTACGGCGGCAGATAATCAGACAGCAGTGGATATCAACGTGGTCCAAGGTGAGCGGCAATTTGCCAAAGACAATAAATCGCTCGGACAATTCCGTCTAGATGGTATTCCTCCGGCTATGCGCGGGGTTCCACAGATCGAAGTTACCTTTGATATTGATGCCAACGGTATTGTCAATGTATCAGCCAAAGATCTGGGTACCGGCAAAGAACAGCATATTACCATTACGGCTGGATCGAATATGTCCGAATCGGATATCGACAGAGCTATAAAAGAAGCAGCTGAATTTGAAGCGCAGGATAAGAAGCGCAAAGAAGTCATTGATACCAGAAATGATGCCGATTCTTTCGTATTCCAGACCGAGAAGGCGCTTAACGAAGTGGGCGACAAGATAAGTGAAGATGAAAAGACCGGCGTAGAAGCGGATGTAGCGGCAGTCAAGGCGATATTGGAGCGGACTAATGATCAGGAAATGTCAGACAGTGATCTGGATGAACTGAAGGCGGCTAAAGAAAAACTGACCAACAGTGCTCAGGCACTCTTTACCAAGATGTATGAAAATATGCAGGCAGCCCAAGGCGGCGCCGGCCCAGATATGGGCAATATGGGCGGAGAGACGGATCAGTCACCTGCTGATGATGTGGTTGACGGAGATTTTCGTGAAGTATAATCCGGCCACGGTCTGCGTAACGCAGAGGGTGTCATATAATTTTCTAACGGTGAGGAGAGTATCATGGCAGAACAGAAAAGAGACTATTATGAGGTTCTCGGAATAGATAAGAATGCGGATGATGCTGCCATTAAGAAGGCCTACCGGGGATTGGCAAAACAGTACCATCCGGATATGAATCCGGGGGATAAGAACGCGGAGAAGAAGTTCAAAGAAGCATCGGAAGCTTATGCAATATTAAGCGATCCGGAAAAGAAGAAGCAGTACGACCAGTTTGGCCATGCAGCTTTTGAAGGCGGGGCAGGCGGATTTGGCGGCTTTGATTTCAGCGGTGCTGACTTTGGTGATATATTTGGCGATATATTTGGTGATTTCTTTGGTGGTGGTTCCCGGCGGAGAGGCAATAACGGTCCCATGAAGGGAGCCAATCTGCGGACCAGTGTCAGGATTACTTTTGAAGAGGCCGTATTTGGCGTGGAGCGGGAAATAGAGCTCACCCTGAAGGATGACTGCCATACCTGTCATGGCAGCGGTGCAAAGCCCGGAACTACGTCGGAAACCTGCTCCAAATGTGGAGGTAAGGGTCAGGTAGTATTTACCCAGCAGTCTTTCTTTGGAACGGTCAGGAATGTTCAGACCTGTCCGGATTGTCATGGAACCGGCAAGGTGATCAAAGAAAAATGTATTGACTGCGGCGGAACAGGCTATATTTCCAGCCGGAAAAAGATTCAGGTTTCCATTCCAGCGGGAATTGATAACGGGCAAAGTGTCCGCATCAGGGACAGGGGGGAGCCGGGAAGCAACGGCGGACCTAGGGGCGATCTGCTGGTAGAAGTAGTAGTGGGGCGCCATGCTATCTTCCAACGTCAGGATACTAATATCTATTCTTCTGTTCCGGTTTCCTTTGCCATCGCGGCTTTGGGCGGTGATATCGTAGTGGATACCGTTGACGGAAAGGTTATTTATGAGGTAAAGGCTGGGACCCAGACCGATACCAAGGTCAGGCTGAAAGGAAAAGGGGTTCCTTCCTTGAGAAACCGGGAAGTGCGCGGTGACCACTATGTTACATTGATTCTTCAGACGCCTGATAAACTTTCGCAGGAGGCAAAAGAGCTGCTGAAGAAATTTGACGAGCTGACCGGTGACAGTATGAACGCTTCCAGAGGCATAGAGGCTGAAAAAAGCGAAAGTAAATCATCGAAAAAGAAGAAGTTTTGGTAAGGTAGGTATGGCTGCCTTTTAGTTCATATCTTTTATAAGGAGAGAAATGTATTACGCAAATGAAGCAAGATATGAAAAAATGACCTATAACAAGTGTGGCAGCAGCGGTTTAAAATTGCCGGCACTGTCTTTGGGGATGTGGCATAATTTCGGATCTGTGGATCAGGAAGAAAATATGAAACAGATTCTGTTTACGGCTTTCGATAACGGGATCACCCATTTTGACTTGGCAAATAACTATGGGCCGGTATATGGCAGTGCGGAAACTAATATGGGCAGGATTTTGCAATCTGATCTGCGGCCTTACCGCGATGAGCTCATCATATCCTCAAAGGCCGGTTATGATATGTGGCAAGGTCCTTACGGCATCGGAGGTTCCCGCAAATATCTGATGGCCAGTATTGATGCCAGCCTCATGCGCCTAGGACTGGATTATGTTGATATTTTTTATCATCACTGTCCTGATCCCAATACACCGCTGGAAGAAACACTGCTGGCATTGGATCAGATCGTAAGGCAGGGCAAGGCTCTTTATGTGGGTATATCCAATTACAATCGTGACCTGACGGCCAAAGCTCATGCGATAATGAAAGAACTGAGAACACCTTTCATCATCCATCAGCCTTCCTATTCTATGCTGAACCGATGGATAGAGACCGACGGGCTGAAAGATTATCTGGCGGACAACGGCATAGGATGCATTGCCTTCAGTCCGCTTTCACAAGGGCTTTTAACAGGCAAATATTTGAACGGAATTCCCCGTGATTCTCGGATCGGCGGCGGGAAGAGTATCTTCCTTAAGGAGAAGGATCTGGACAGGGAACGGATGGAAAAGGTCAGGGCGCTGGGAGAAGTGGCGTCTGCAAGGAACCAGACTTTGACGCAGATGGCAATATCTTGGATACTCCGGGACGGTAAGATGACATCTGTCCTGATCGGAGCAAGTAAACCGGAGCAGATAAAAGAAAACGTCAAGTCACTGGAGAACATTGCCTACAGTGAGGAAGAAATCAGAAAGATTGACAGTATCTTGGGAAGCGAGTAATGTCACATAAGGCTAAAAAGAGAATCCCGCTTGTGGGATTCTCTTTCTTTTGATTACAGGACGCGGAAACCTTCTTATTCGTAAAGTACGTGTTCTCCGTATTCTTCCCATATATTGCAGATCCAAGTCTTGCCCTGATTAAATACTATTTCATTACCATCTGTGTCATAATATTTTGTCGGGTCATTGTCAGTCGGTCGTTCCCATGTGGCTTCGATTACTTTGCCGTTGGTAAAGATAAGGGCATCGCCTTCACCATGGACTCGGAAGGCCAGATAATCCTTCGCATCTCTGACTTCACCATGACAGTATTGAAAGATCACGTTGGAAACAGCATAATGTTCGTTGTTCATTTCATCAATCATAGCTTTGCCGTCTTGATAGCGGTAATAAAGATAATCTTCGTCGTTGTATTCAAAATAAGGATTATATTGACCATAACCGCCTTTGTTGCTCGATTTGCCTCCAGGGTAAATCATGACGGCATCCTCTTCATCGGCATATTCTGCGCGGGCATTTTCCGCGGCAAAGGCCATGGGAGGCACATGGTCGGCGGCATAATTCCAGCGATATCCATGATCGTCCACTTCTTGCTTCAAGCCGTCAATAAATAAGTAGCCAGTAAATTCAGTTGCGTATCCTGATCTGGTAATACGGTCAAAAGCTTTGGGTGAAGGATCATCAATACCAGAAATAGTGTTACTGATATTATCGACTCTGTCACTGTTAATCAGATCGCCTACATAAAGATCGGCTTGTCCCCAATTACAGTATATAGCATCAAAGCTTAATGCAGCATAAATATAATAATCACGGCTGCTTCTGACCGGACCTATATGGTTAAGGTCATCAAAGTCTTCAAATATAGGCATCAATCTGGTAATTCGTCCTTCAACGGTGGCTTCATAAATAATGCTGGCCTGTGAAACACCATAATGTGGAAGAGCCGGCTTATTATTGGGGATCATGACCGCAATGGGACGCCGGGAAGCCACATCCACATCCTTCCATTCACCGGTCAGATAACTCTGCATCTTGCCGTCTACTATTTCCCGCTCGCCAATAATGGGGATACCGTTCAGCATGTCAGCGCTGATAGGTTCTTCTGTAGGTGTTGCAGTGGCTTCCGGTGCTGGGGTAGAAATAGGCGCGGTTACAACAGTAGGTAAGGGAATCGGTTCTTCCTCATTGTTACCGCAGCCGGCCAAGGAAATGGCCAAAAGGCTTGAGGCCAGAAATAGGGTTAACGCTTTTTTGTTTTTAATGATTGAATTCACTGATACAATAATCCTCCGTCCAATTATATTTGAAAGGTTTCGCTATTTTGAAACACATACAAACCTATTATATATGAACGGCGGAAGTTTTGCAATTAAATTACTTTTGTGATAATATTAAGATTTATAAAAGAAAAATTTTCTATAATGTTTTATTTTAGAGATTTTACGCATAAAATCTTATTTTATGTATTAAAAGCGGGCAGATGGGAGTTATCATGAAATGGATTAAATTTGAAATTAAGACCATAACGGGGGCAGAGGACATTATTATCAGCAGCCTCTATGATATTGGGCTGGAAGGAGCACAGATAGAAGATAAAGTACCTCTGACAGCCAAGGAAAAGGAGCAGATGTTCGTGGATATCCTGCCTGAATATCAGCAGGATGACGGGATTGCAACATTGATTTTTTACGTGGAAGAGCAGGACGGTAGGTTGATAGCAGGCGAAGAAGAGACGGATATTCCTGCCCTAGTTGCCAAAATTAAGGCGGAACTCGCGAGCCTGAAGTCCTATATGGACATCGGCGAAGGCTCTGTCGCTGTATCCGAAACGGAGGATAGGGACTGGATCAATAACTGGAAACAGTATTTTCATCGGTTCACTATTGATGATGTGCTGGTAGTTCCTTCTTGGGAAGAGGCAGAAGCGGAGGATGCTGGAAAAATAATTCTGCATATGGATCCAGGTACGGCATTTGGAACCGGTATGCACGAAACAACCCAGTTATGCATCCGGCAGCTGCGTAAGTTTGTGACCAAAGACACCAGTCTTTTAGATGTGGGCTGCGGCAGCGGTATCCTGTCAATCTTGGCCCTTAGGTTTGGTGCGGCAAGAGCTGTGGGAACGGATATTGATCCCGGCGCGGAGGAGGCGGTAAAAGAAAACAGCCGGAACAATGCCATCCTGCCGGAACAATTTAAGATGATCCAAGGTAATATAATCACTGATGAAAACATACAAAAAATATTGGGGCATGAAAGTTTTGATCTTGCTGTGGCAAATATCCTAGCCGATGTACTGGTATTGCTCACTCCGGTGATCGTCCGGCATCTGAAAAAAGGCGGTATTTATATTACGTCGGGCATCATCGGTAATGCAGATGGCACATCGCCTGCCCGGGATGCGGTAGTAAAGGCAGTCGTTGAGGCAGGAATGACAGTGATGGAAACAACTCGTCAGGGCGAATGGCTGTCGATAACAGCCAAGAAGGATTAGATAACAGGAGGGTAAGTATGCGTCACTTTTTTGTCAGCCCCAGTCAGATAGAAGGTAATAAAATAATGATAACGGGCAGCGATGTCAGACATATCGCCAGCGTGCTGCGAATGTCTCCTGGGGAGGAGATTTCTGTCAGTGACGGCATCACACCCAGAGAATATCGCTGTATCATTGAGGAGGTCAGCGATAGCGCGATAACCTGTCGGCTGATATTCATAAAGGAAGAAAATATCGAGCTCTCTTCAAATGTATATTTATTTCAGGGACTACCTAAGGCAGATAAGATGGAGCTGATTATTCAGAAAGCTGTGGAACTGGGTGTCTATGAAATCATCCCGGTCGCTTCCGAACGAGCGGTGGTAAAGCTCAATGAAAAAAGAGAACAGACGAAAATAGCCAGATGGCGGGGAATAGCCGAAGCAGCGGCTAAGCAGAGTAAGCGTCAGGTTGTTCCTGTCATAAGGGAAGTTATGAGCTTTCAAGAAGCAGCAGACTATGCCGCTATGATGGATGTAAAGATAATCCCCTATGAAATGGCGGAAGGGATGTCAGAGACTAAGAAAATTATAAATACCCTCACAGAAGGACAGCGGATCGCCGTTTTCATCGGACCGGAGGGCGGCTTTACCGAGCAAGAGATCAGGATGGCCGCTAAAGCACACATTATGCCGGTAACGATGGGCAAAAGAATCCTCAGAACAGAGACGGCAGGGCTTATCATGCTGGGTTGGATAATGTACCAATTAGAGAAATAAGCATATAAATATAGTAGTGTTTCCCGCGTATTATCGAAATACGTAACCGCATAATCATAAACGCAGATAGGAGCTATTTTTATGGAAGTATATTTAGATAATTCAGCAACCACTAGATGCTATAATGAGGTGGCGGAGCTAATGACAAGGATTATGTGCGAAGATTACGGGAATCCTTCCAGCCTACACCGAAAAGGTGTGCAGGCAGAGCAATATTTACGTTATGCTAAAGAAGTGATTGCCCAGAACTTAAAGGTAAATGAAAAGGAGATTTTCTTTACCTCCGGTGGAACAGAATCGGATAACCTTGCCCTGATCGGCACTGCACTTGCCAATTCCCGTGCCGGTCATCATTTAATCACCACCAAAATAGAGCATCCGGCAGTGGAACAGACGGTGAAATATCTACACAGGGAAGGCTTCAGGGTATCCTACCTTGCCGTGGACAGACAGGGGCGTATCAGTCTGGATGATTTACAGAGAGCAATCACTCCGGATACTATTTTAGTATCTATTATGCACACCAATAACGAAATAGGAACGGTTCAGCCGATCATGGAAGCCGGCGCTTTGATTAAGCGCATCAATCCGCAGATAGCTTTTCATGTAGATGCCGTGCAAGGCTACGGCAAATTCAGGATATTACCAAAGAGAATGTACATTGACCTGCTTTCCGTGAGCGGGCATAAGATCCACGGACCTAAAGGCGTCGGGTTTTTATATGCCGATGAAAGGGTAAAGATGCATCCCATCATATTCGGAGGCAGCCAGCAGAGGGGCCTGCGTTCGGGAACGGAAAATATGCCGGGGATTGCCGGCATGGCTAAGGCAATTGAGATTATCTATGCCAATCAGGACAGGGATATCGAGAGAATGTACGGGCTTAAGGAAGCCTTTATTGATGGCGTAGAGCGGATCCAGGATGTTAAGGTAAACAGCATCCGCGGTTGGGAAGGCGCACCCCATGTTGTGAGTGTTTCATTCCGGGGAATCAAGAGTGAGGTTATGCTGCATGCTTTGGAAGAAAAGGGCATATTTGTTTCGGCGGGCAGCGCCTGTTCAGCCAATAAGTCGCATGATTCGGCTACGTTGATGGCAATCGGTGTGGATAAGGATCTTCTGGATTCTACGATAAGGTTTAGTTTTTCATCGTTTACTACGATGGAGGAGATTTGCTATACGTTACAGGTGCTATATGATATTATTCCGATGTTGCGGAAATATGTGCGCCGGTAGATATGATTTAATTACTTACGCCTTGATGTTCGCGGTGGCATCAAGGCGTTAATTGGATGAACGCCGATTTAATAGACTTATCCGACAGAATATGGTATACTGCTGATTATTGTGATGAGAGGATGCACAGAGGATTTGAGACTATGAATACAAGATTATATAAAGCTTTTTTGATTAAGTACGCTGAAATCGGGGTTAAGGGTAAGAACCGGCATCTTTTTGAAGAGGCTTTGGTGCGACAGATAAAATATGCGCTGAAGAAGGCCGGGGGAAATTTTCAGGTCACACGGACAAGTGGACGGATTTATGTGGAGGCTGTTGGCGAATTTGATTTTGAGGATGTGGTGAAATATCTGCAGGCAGTGTTTGGAATATCGGGAATATGCCCAATGGTTTCAATGGCGGATGAGGGCTTTGATAAGCTGTGTAGTTTTGTTGTCAAATACATAAAGGATATATATCCGGACAAGCACCAGACATTTAAGGTGGCGGCAAGGCGCTCACGTAAAGACTACCCCTTGGAATCCATGGAAATCAATGCGAAGCTGGGGGAGGTATTGCTGGAGGCTTATCCGGAAATGAAAGTAGATGTCCATAACCCGGATATTATGATACACATAGAGATAAGGGAAAAGATATATATATACTCGGAGATTATCCCCGGCCCCGGCGGGATGCCAGTGGGAACGAACGGAAAAGCGATGCTGCTCCTGTCAGGCGGTATTGACTCACCGGTGGCGGGTTACATGATTGCCAAGCGCGGCGTGAAACTGGATGCGGTTTACTTTCATGCACCGCCTTATACCAGTGACAGAGCCAAACAGAAAGTAATTGATCTGGCCAAGCAGCTGTCCTGCTATGCCGGTCCTATTTACCTCCATGTAATCAATTTTACAGACATCCAGCTGTATATTTATGAAAAATGCCCCCATGAGGAGCTGACAATCATCATGCGCCGCTATATGATGCGAATTGCTGAGCATATCGCCGGTGTTACCGAATGTCTGGGACTGATCACCGGAGAAAGTATCGGGCAGGTTGCTTCCCAGACCATGCAATCCCTTGCGGCGACAGACGATGTATGTGGGATGCCGGTATACCGTCCCTTGATCGGTTTCGACAAAATGGAGATAGTAAAAACCGCAGAGAAGATCCACACCTATGAGACATCAATCCAGCCCTTTGAGGACTGCTGTACCATTTTTGTAGCCAAGCACCCAGTCACCAAGCCTAAATTAAGTATTATAAGGAAACATGAGAAGTTACTGGAAGATAAAATAGAACAACTGGTCCAGGCAGCACTGGAAACTGATGAAATCATTATTGTTAGCTGACAGTGCAAAGTAAAAAGCACATCCCTTAAAGATGTGCTTCCGCTACGTAAACTTATAAGCTGTATGTATATACGTCGAGAAATTGAGTATCTGTAGCATGTAAAGATTACGGCTCGGAAGTTACAGTATATATGCCTTTAATGTTTCAAGAACATCGTCGACGCTGTCTTCCGCATGAATATTCAGATCGATAGGCTTTGAAAGATCCAGGCTGAAGATGCCCATGATAGATTTGGCATCGATTACATACCTTCCGGAAACCAGATCAAAGTCATAATCAAATTTTGTAATATCATTTACAAATGATTTAACTTTATCGATCGAATTTAATGAAATTTGTACGGTTTTCATTGAAATAATACCTCCTTGATATTTTCATAACTTCTGCTTAATATAGTAATGGCTGTGGTAAGAAATGTCAATGATAAAACAACACAAAAAATAAGGTGATTACTATGAAAAGTGTAGCATTGTATAACCTAGGCTGCAAAGTGAACAGCTATGAGTTGGATGTTATACAGCAAATCTTACAGGAAAAGGGATATAAAATTGTGCCATTTGATGAAAAGGCAGACATTTATATCGTAAATACCTGCACGGTTACCAATATAGCCGACCGTAAAAGCCGCCAGATACTTCACCGAGCTCGGAAAAATAATCCGGCAGCGGTGGTGGTGGCAGTAGGTTGTTATGTCCAGTCCGGCAATAGAGTATCGGAGGATAGTGCTGTTGACTTGGTAATAGGAAATAGCCAGAAGCAGCATCTGCTTTCGATTTTAGAAGCGTACTTGGACGGGCAGGGTAGCGGGGAAGAAAAGGACGGATCTGATTATGACAAGAGTGTTGCTCTGACAAGGACCGCCTCGCATACTAGGGCTTACATTAAGATTCAGGACGGGTGTAACCAGTTTTGTTCATATTGCATCATACCTTATGTACGAGGGCGGGTAAAAAGCCGGAGAATGATGGAGATTATTGATGAGGCAGAAGGTCTTGTGGTCAACGGTTACCAAGAGATCGTGCTTACCGGTATTCACATCAGTTCCTATGGAACAGATGCGGATGCTCCGGAAGAAAAAGCGGGGCTGCTGACCCTGATAGAACGACTGCAAGAGATACCGGGACTGAAACGGATCCGCCTCGGTTCGCTGGAGCCGCGGATTATCTCGCCGGAATTCGCCGCTCGGATAGCAAAGCTTGATAAGGTATGCCCGCATTTTCATTTATCACTTCAGAGCGGATGCGACGCCACGCTGAAAAGGATGAACCGTAATTACACTACAGCAGAATATTTCCAGAAAATCGGCTTGCTTCGTAAAGCCTACGCCGATAGAAAGCTGGCACTTACCACGGATATTATTGTAGGCTTTCCCGGTGAAACAGATACGGAATTTGAAGAAACCGCACACTTTTTAAGGAAGGTATCTTTTAGTGAGATGCATATCTTTAAATATTCGATAAGGAACGGAACCAAAGCAGCGGAAATGCCGGAGCAGATGTCAGAAAAGTGTAAGAAGCAGCGAAGCGAGAAACTGATTGCTTTAAACCGGATTATGACGCAGGAGTATCGGGAAAGCTTTAGAGGAGAAGAAGTCCAGATATTGATTGAAGAGTCCAAGGAAATAGCCGGAAGCCGGTATTTTACCGGATATACCGGGGAATATGTCAAGGCGGCGATCGCGGCGGGGGACTCGGAAAACATCCAGGCTTTATTACAGAAAGGAGCATTGATAAGGGGCCGGGTCAAGGATAATCTGACTACGGAAATACTGCTAGTTTCTGATGTTCTGGAAGCAAATTGCGGAAACTAAAGACTTTTGACATTGTATTTTTTGGCTAAACAGTGTAGAATAGGAGATGTATTACATGGGAAGGTGCATGAATGCGCACAGATGGGAGTCGGAAGCGGTATGCAGTCAGATAATATACAGGACTTAGGTGATACTCAGTTTTTTAAAGTAGAGATTGACAATGAGATTACGGTAAAGAAGACGCTGGCCGTGGTTTATGAAGCACTGACAGAAAAAGGCTACAATCCGGTTAATCAGATAGTGGGATATGTAATGTCGGGAGATCCTACTTATATTACTAGTCATAAGAGTGCCCGAAGCCTGATTATGAAAGTGGAACGGGACGAATTGGTAGAAGAATTGCTGACAGAATATATTAAGAATAACGAATGGAAATAACATGCGGATAATGGGTTTGGATTTTGGTTCAAAGACAGTGGGTGTGGCCATCAGCGACCCGCTGCTTATTACTGCTCAGGGAACTGAGATTATCAGAAGAAAAGAAGAAAATAAGCAGCGCCGGACACTTGCCAGGATTGAAGAGCTTATAGTAGAATATGGTGTGGAAAGAATCGTGCTGGGGTTGCCCAAGAATATGAACAATACTTTGGGGGAGCGGGCTCAGAAGACGCTGGAATTTAAAGATACGCTGGAGAGAAGAACTGGGCTTCCCGTTGATCTGTGGGATGAACGCCTCACAACAGTGGCGGCCGAAAAGGTTATGATTGAACTGGGAATCCGTAGAGAGGACCGTAAGGATTATGTGGACATGATTGCGGCAATACTAATTTTGCAGGGGTACTTAGATAATGGAAAAAATAGTGTTTAGACCGGAAGGCGAGATGGAAATTGCCTTTTATGTATTAGAGCAGACAACAATAGGAGGAAATAATTATATTCTGGTGACCGATTCGGAAGCAGATGAAGACGGAGAGGCACTGATTATGAAAGAATTGAGCTCAGGCGATGAAACGGAGAATATCTATGAAATCGTTGAGGATGTTACGGAGCTGGATGCAGTAGCGGCCGTTTTTGACAGCCTACTGGATGATACTACGTTGTCTTAAATATAATATTATCGCAATATAGACGCGCTGTTTTCGCGTAGATATATCAGCTGAATATTGCGTATATATAAACAGTTACTCTTAGGGTTACAGTTGATGACAGGCTTCGGAAGACAAGCTAGGTTTCCGGGGCAGTTTGTTGGGAACGTATATTTTAGAATATTATGAAACGACAAATTTATATTTATCATGAAGTGGAACTCTGCGGGAACTGTAATAAATGTGGAGGGAAAACCGATTGAAAAAAGAATTAATAAGAACAGATTCGAAGCTGAAAATTATTCCGTTGGGCGGTCTCGAGCTGGTTGGTATGAATATTACTGCCTTTGAATATGAGGACAGTATTATTGTAGTGGACTGCGGACTGTCGTTCCCAGAAGAGGATATGTACGGAATTGATCTGGTCATTCCAGATGTCACTTATCTGAAAGAAAATGTATCTAAAATCAAAGGTTTTATGATTACCCACGGTCATGAGGATCATATTGGGGCACTGCCCTATGTACTAAAGGAATTTAACGTGCCAATATATGCGACGAAGCTTACAATGGGTATAATTGAGCACCGTCTGGAAGAACACGGCCTCCTTCATACGACCAAACGAAAGGTAATTAAGTTTGGAAATGCGGTAAGTTTTAACCATTTCCGGGTAGAGTTTATTAAAACCAACCATAGTATCGTAGATGCATCGGCATTGGCGATATATACTCCAGTGGGGATAGTGGTGCATACGGGCGATTTTAAGGTTGATTATACACCGGTTTTCGGTGACGCCATTGATCTGCAGAGATTTGCTGAGCTGGGTAAAAAGGGCGTCCTTGCCCTTATGTGTGACTCTACAAATGCGGAACGCCCCGGCTTTACCCCGTCGGAAAAAACGGTCGGCAGAACCTTTGATCTTCTTTTTGAAGAGCATAAGAATACTAGGATTATTATTGCCACCTTTGCATCCAATGTGGACAGGGTGCAGCAGATCATTAATTCTGCAGAAAAGTTTGGCCGGAAGGTTGTGGTGGAAGGCCGTAGCATGGTCAATGTCATTGAAACAGCCATTAAGCTGGGCTTTCTACAGATACCAGATAATACCTTGATTGAAATTGAACAGCTGAAGAATTATCCGGAAGAAAAGACAGTCATCATAACCACTGGCAGTCAGGGTGAAAGCATGGCTGCATTAAGCCGGATGGCAGGTGATATACACAAGAAGATATCCATCGGGCCCAAGGATACCGTCATATTTTCATCGCATCCGATTCCCGGCAATGAAAAGGCTGTGACCAACGTAATCAACGATCTGCTGCTTAAAGGCGCAGATGTAATATTTCAGGATGTTCATGTTTCCGGCCATGCCTGTCAGGAGGAAATAAAGCTGATTTACTCTTTGGTTCAGCCAAAGTATGCGATTCCCATCCATGGTGAGTACAAGCACTTGAAAGCCCAAGCTAAGGTTGTGAATCAGCTTGGCATAGAGAAAGAGAACATTTTTATCCTACATTCCGGCGATGTGCTGGAGCTTAACTCGGAGGGCGCGCAAGTAACCGGAAAGGTTCCGGTGGGAACCATATTTGTGGACGGCTTAGGTGTCGGTGATGTTGGCAATGTGGTACTGAGGGACAGAAGGAACCTAGCAGAGGACGGCATCCTGATAACCGTTTTAGCCATGGATATGTTTGATAACCGTGTGATTGCCGGACCGGATATCGTATCACGCGGTTTTGTATATGTAAAAGAGGCGGACGGACTGATGGAAGAGGCACGGGCGGCGGTGAATGAAGCACTTGCATATTGTACGGCCAAGAAAATTACCGATTGGGGCAAAATAAAAGGTACAATTAAAGATACCCTCAGTGATTTTGTCTGGAAAAAAACCAAGCGCCGTCCTATTATTGTGCCGATCATAATGGAAATATAAATTAGTTGTTAAGAGCAGCCTGTCGGCTGTGTTAACGGGAGAAGGTATGAAAGCGAAGTATTTAATCGGGGCTGTCTTTGAGACAGTGGTTAAAGGGGTGCTGCTGGTTTTTATCGTTATATTCGTTTATCGTACTGCAGTAGCGGCCTATGATTTTGGTTACCGTGTATTTGCTGAAGAGCCGGTATCAAGGTCGGGAGGCAGGATCATTGCTGTGAGTATAGCGGAGGATTATACGGTAAGAGGCGTAGCAGAAATGCTTGTCGAAAAAGGTCTGATTAAGGATGCTGATCTATTTGTAATTCAGGAAATGCTGTCCAAGTATCACGATAAGCTTAAGCCGGGTATCTATGATTTAAGTACGGCGATGACGGCTGAGGAAATGATGGCCGTCATGTCGGTTGAAACAGACGGAGATGAATAAGTCATGGCAGCTGATGAAAGAATAACGGCTTTTATTGACTCTTTTGATACAGGAAAACCGCATTTTTTGATTGGGCTCGAACATTTTGCCTATCAGAATCATGTTCCGGTCATCCGAACGCCGGTGCAGGGACTCTTAAAACTTCTTTTGACCATAACAAAGCCCATGCGGATCCTGGAAGTCGGAACGGCGATGGGTTTTTCCGCTTTATTTATGAGTGAATACGCACCAGCCGGCTGCGAAGTGGTTACAATTGAGAAGGTCGGGAAAAGGATAAGACAGGCTAAGGATAATTTTATAAAATATGGCCAAGGGAAGAAAATCACCCTTCTGGAAGGGGATGCCAAAGAGATACTTCGTACTCTGGAGCCCCCCTTTGATTTTATCTTTATGGATGCCGCTAAGGGGCAGTATCTTAACTTTCTTCCCGATGTGCTGAGGCTGCTTCGAGAAGAGGGGCTGCTGGTATCGGATAATGTGTTGCAAGATGGGGATGTGCTGGAATCCCGTTATGCGGTGACGCGAAGGAACCGCACCATTCATTCACGGATGCGGGAATACTTATATCAGCTGACGCATCGAGAGGATTTGTGTACAGATATTTTGCCGGTCGGAGACGGGGTTACGGTCAGCTATAAAAAGTGACAAGATAACCAAGCAGGGATAACTAGCTTGGCAGAGTATTTACTTAATTCAGCGGGCAGGGAGCATGATCATGAAAAAGCCTGAGCTTTTGATTCCGGCGGGGAGCCTAGAGGTGTTGAAAACAGCAGTAGTCTTTGGGGCTGATGCCGTGTATATTGGTGGGGAAGCTTATGGGCTGCGTGCCAAGGCAAAGAATTTCCGCGCCGAGGAAATGCAGGAAGGGATTGATTTTGCCCATCAAAGAGGAGCTAGGGTTTATGTCACGGCCAATATCTTGGCACACAACGAGGATCTGGAGGGGGCAAGGAAGTATTTTTCCCTGTTGAGCGAGGTGCGGCCTGACGGGATTATTGTTGCGGATCCGGGCATGTTTATGCTGGCAAGGGAGCACTGCCCAAAGATTGATATTCATATTTCCACACAGGCGAATAATACGAACTATCAGACCTGGAGGTTCTGGCATGGACAGGGAGTAAAACGGGCGGTGGCAGCAAGGGAGCTGTCATTAAAGGAGATAGCAGAAGTAAGGGGGCAGATTCCGGAAGACATGGAGATCGAATGTTTTGTCCATGGGGCGATGTGCATATCTTATTCGGGGCGTTGCCTGCTCAGCAATTACTTTACCGGGCGGGATGCCAACCGCGGTGCCTGCACACATCCTTGCCGCTGGAAATACGCGGTAATGGAAGAAGAGCGGCCGGGAGAGTATCTGCCGGTATATGAAAATGAAAGGGGTACTTACCTTTTTAATTCCCGAGACTTATGTATGGTTGAATATATTCCGGAGCTTGTCAAGGCAGGAATAGACAGTTTTAAGGTCGAAGGAAGGATGAAGGCGGCGCTTTATGTCGCCTCGGTGACGCGGACATACCGGAAGGCGATTGACGATTTCTTTGAGTCAGAGGAAGTCTACCGGGCCAATATGGGATGGTACCGGAAAGAGATCAGCCGCTGTACCTACCGACAGTTCGGCACGGGATTTTATTTCGGCAGGGCGGATGAAAATACGCAGATTTACGATAATAGCACGTATATCAATGAGTCAGTATATCTAGGTACGGTAACGGAAGCGGATGAAGAGAAAGGAGCCCGGATCAGGCAGAAGAATAAGTTCAGCGTCGGTGAACAGATTGAGATCATGAAGCCGTCAGGGCAGAATATCAGAGCCGAGGTCCAGGGAATTACTACGGAGGAAGGTAAGGAAGTGCCGGATGCGCCTCATGCCGGGCAGGTATTGGATGTGAAGCTGTCGGTTCTGCCTGAGCCGTTTGACCTGCTGCGGCGGAATGTCGAGCGGCCGGGGAATAATAAACAGTAGTTATAAAAGTGTGTCATAAGGGATATGATGGACTTAAATTAAAAATAAAAGGAATAGCAAAAGAATGAGTGACATGATTAACGATGTAGAAGAGATATTTGCCAAGAATGTTTTTACATTGGGGAAAATGAAGGATTATCTTCCCGAAGAGGTTTATATTGATGTGAAGAAGGTGATTGAGCATGGCGGCGAGCTTTCTCCGGCAGCAGCCGATGTGGTGGCCAAGGCGATGAAGGATTGGGCCATGAAGAATGGTGCGACGCACTATTCCCATTGGTTCCAGCCTTTGACGGGGATTACCGCCGAGAAGCAGGATGCATTTGTCACCCATCCCGATAAAGAAGGAAAGATGATCATGGGTTTTTCAGGGAAAGAGCTGATTAAGGGGGAGCCTGATGCTTCGTCATTTCCGTCCGGCGGCCTTAGAGCAACCTTTGAAGCCCGGGGATATACAGCTTGGGATATTACTTCGCCGGCATTTTTAAAAGAATCGGCATCGGGAGTTTTTCTTTGCATTCCGACGGCGTTTTGTTCTTATAAAGGGGAGGCTCTGGATAAAAAAACTCCGCTTTTGCGTTCCATGGAAGCCGTCGGGATCCAGGCGCTGCGGATTGTCCGTCTGTTTGGTAACTATCAGGCATCTCGGGTGACACCAGTCGTCGGGGCGGAGCAAGAATATTTTCTTGTTGATAAGGAAAATTATCTAAAACGTCCCGATCTGATCTTTGCCGGACGGACGCTGTACGGGGCACCGGCTCCCAAGGGACAGGAGATGGACGATCATTATTTCGGCGTGATTCGTGAGCGAGTCGGCGCTTATATGAAGGATCTCAACCGGGAACTTTGGAAGATGGGAGTGACCGCTAAGACCCAGCATAATGAAGCGGCTCCGGCTCAGCATGAGCTGGCGCCGATCTATGAGACTGCCAATATTGCCGTGGATCATAATCAGATCGTGATGGAAACGATGAAGCGGATCGCCGTGCGGCATGATTTGCGCTGCCTGTTGCACGAAAAGCCTTTTTCGGGCGTAAACGGCTCCGGCAAGCATAATAACTGGTCACTGATTACCGATAACGGGGACAATCTGCTGGATCCGGGTGATACACCCAATGAGAATATCCAGTTTCTATTAGTATTGGCCTGTGTCATCAAAGCGGTAGACAGTCATGCGGACCTGCTCCGGCAGAGCGTGTCGGATGTCGGGAACGACCACCGTCTAGGGTCAAATGAAGCACCGCCGTCAATCATATCGGTATTCTTGGGAGAACAGCTGGAGGATGTGGTGCGTCAGCTGGTGGAGACGGGCGAAGCGGCAACGTTGAAGCTGAGCGGCAAGCTGATGACGGGAGTATCCACATTGCCAGATCTGGATAAAGATGCAACTGACCGGAACCGTACCTCGCCTTTTGCCTTTACCGGCAACAAATTTGAGTTCCGGATGGTCGGCTCTGCCGATTCAGCCGCCAGTCCTAATACCACGCTGAACGCCATAGTAGCGGAAGCATTCTGTGAAGCGGCAGATATCTTGGAGCAGGCGGAGGACTTTGACTTGGCCGTCCATGATCTGATCAAGCAGTATCTGGCGGAACATCAACGGATTATTTTTAACGGCAACAGTTATTCTGCCGAATGGGTAGGGGAAGCTGCCCGGCGCGGGCTGCCTAATATGGAGACCATGGTGGATGCGGTAGAGACCCTCACTGAGGAAAAAGCCGTAGCGTTGTTTGGGAAGTTTCATATTTTTGTCAGAAGCGAACTGGAGGCAACCAAGGAGATCCTTTACGAAACATATGCTAAGACAGTCAACATCGAAGCGCGGGCAATGATCGATATTGCCTCGAAGCAGCTGATTCCGGCAGTAATACGCTATACGGGGATGGTCGCTGGAGCCGTGAATCAGGTGAAACAGGCGGGTGCCGACCCGGCCGTACAGAGTGATCTGCTTAAGAAGCTTTCGGATAAGCTGTCAGAAATGAAGAAAGCTCTGGACCGGCTGGAGGAAAAGGAACGGACTGCCGGTACGTTAGCGAACCGGAAAGAACAGGCTTTTTATTACAAGGATGAAGTCAAGACGGCGATGGAAGCCTTACGGAAGCCAGCTGATGAACTGGAGAGGCTGGTCGATAAAGAAATATGGCCGCTGCCGACATATGGTGACCTGATGTTTGAGGTGTAAAGCTAGTTTCGCAAACAGGATTGCGAAATGGGTACCGATATCTTAAGAAAAACTGATGAGTGCATTAAGGTGATTGAGGATGTCATTGTAGATATGCTACTTAATAATAATGCCATATGACAGTGGATACAGGTAAAATTACTTGAGTTTCCGCAAACTGTAAT
>DBDG01000055.1 GCA_002293475.1 Lachnospiraceae bacterium UBA938 | reverse complement strand
CTGTGTTCGGTTTTGAAGGTATGAGTCATAATTTTATACAAGTATCGTTTGAATATTGGCCCAGTGGCTCAGTTGGTTAGAGCGCCGCCCTGTCACGGCGGAGGTCGTGGGTTCGAGTCCCATCTGGGTCGTGTATATTACCTGATGATACGGTTATATTTATATTAAACAGCGTCGCTCATATGTAATAGATTTCCTAGGGATCTTAGCTCAGCTGGGAGAGCATCTGCCTTACAAGCAGAGGGTCACAGGTTCGAGCCCTGTAGGTCCCATTTATAAGTAAATATATAAAAAGTATTATGGATGGGTTCCCGAGTGGCCAAAGGGGGCAGACTGTAAATCTGTTGACGACGTCTTCGAAGGTTCGAATCCTTCTCCATCCATTATATAGAGCTTATCTTACTCTATAATTAAATATAACGACGCGGGGTGGAGCAGTCTGGAAGCTCGTTGGGCTCATAACCCAAAGGTCATAGGTTCAAATCCTATCCCCGCTACTAAATGCCCAGATAGCTCAGTTGGTAGAGCAGAGGACTGAAAATCCTCGTGTCGCTGGTTCGATTCCGGCTCTGGGCATTTTATATTGAGGGCATATTATTATAAATAATGAGTCGTTTGGTTGCGGTTTATGTAAAGGGCGTGTAGCTCAGTTGGTAGAGCACTTGACTTTTAATCAAGTTGTCCGGGGTTCGAACCCCCGCACGCTCATTTATTCGTTATAATCCATATGTAACTCATTTCTAAGTTTTCATTTTAAGTATTAACGCTGAACCCGGCCAGAAGCATCGCCGGCAGCCAGTTTTTGTACTTCATCTACCGTTACCTGATTAAAATCGCCCTCAATGCTGTGTTTAAGACAGCTGGCTGCGACGGCAAAATCAATGCTGCTTTGTTGATCCCAGTTTTCTAGACAGGCATAAATCAGACCCGCACCAAAGGAATCGCCGCCACCGACACGGTCAACAATGTGCATCAGGTATTCCCGGCTGAAGTAATAATTATCGCCGTCATACAGCATCGCTGCCCAGCGGTTATCATTGGCAGAAAGGGAGCTCCGCAATGTGATGGCTACTTTGGCAAAGCCGAAACGGTCAGTCAGCTGCTTGGCAACATCGCGATAGCCGTCGTAATTGACCTGTCCGCCGCTAATATCCGTATGGGCAGCTTTGATAGCAAAGACATCGCTGGCATCTTCTTCATTGGCAATACAGACATCTACATAACGACACAGATCAGTCATCACTTGTCCGGCTTTTTCCCGTGACCATAGCTTATTGCGATAATTAAGGTCACAGCTGACGGTTATTCCTTTTTCGCGGGCTATCTGGCAGGCTTCTAAGCAGATAGCGGCCAATTCATCACTTAAAGCGGGAGTTATGCCGGTAAAATGAAACCATTTGGCACCGTCAAGGATCATCTTCCAGTCAAAATCCTGCCGTGTTACAGTGGCAACAGAGGAGCCGGCTCGGTCATAGATTACCTTGGATGGCCGCTGGCTGGCACCTTTTTCTAAGTAATATATCCCGATCCGGTCTCCTCCCCGGATAATTAAAGAGGTATCGACTCCATATCGGCGCAGGGAATTGATGGCAGCTTGGCCGATGTCGTGCCGGGGCAAGCGGGTGACAAAGCTGGCTGGCACGCCGAAATTGGCCAGCGAGACCGCAACATTGGCCTCTCCTCCACCATATGAGGCGAGGAAGTTATTCGCTTGGATAAAACGATAATATGCTTCGGGAGCCAAGCGAAGCATAATTTCGCCAAAAGTAATCACTTTTTTATTCGTGTTCATTGCTTTTCCTTTCATTTAGAAGAATGTCTATTTCTTTACTTTACCTATTTTGTGGTGTCCAGTCAATACTCTGATATATCAGAAGGTAACCGGAACTTGTATAGCAGAAGTAACCGGAACTGGAAAATAACACCGGTTGATTTATAACTTGAAATGCGTCAAAATATAAGATATCAAACTAATAAAGGAGATATCTACATATGAAAATTTACAAGGTTTATGGTTTACTGGGCTTATGCTATATTTATAGTATGAATCCGGTGGAGGGAGAGTTGATGGAGGAAGTGGAAATCAAGCTGCCCAAGGGTTACCGTGAAGTTAAAAGAGAAAACGGCACGCGTGGCATTGCCTGCCCGGAAGGCTGTGTCGCTACTATGTTTAGCGGAGCGGATCCGACTATCTACAAATACACAGGAAACAATGACGGTAAGTATCATACATTTAAGATCAATCTGTCAAAAGCCGAAGCCTGACCCAGAAGACATCTAAATAATAACAGATAAAAACATCAGATATCAGATATAAGCTATTGTCTAAAGATGTTTTTATCTGTTATTTTAATTCTTTATTAAGAATTTCTTTCTTGCAAATCTCTATCAATTATTGTATTTTTTATAGAGTATAGAGAATTGGCAGTATCTGCTAGAAAGGGGTATATTATGAAAAGGTCGATATTATTGTCAGTTGTGGTCATATTGGTCTGTACGCTGATGTCATCCTGCATGAAAGAAGTGGCAGCGGAGACGGAAGAGATATCTGAGGAAGCGACAGTAGAAAATACTGAAGCTGTTGCCATAGAGGTCTTGGTTTCAACCGATGGCAATGCTATAGTGCTTGGCACTCTAATTGAGCTTGACCAGAGTCATGTTAAGATAAGTACTGAAGATAACCAAAGCTTGAATTTTAACCTCAACCCTGAGACGGAATATTACTCAGGAAGTGCTGCTGAGCTGCTTCCGGGAGATGAAGTGGCTATCGTATTTGAAGGTACATTAGAGGGACTTAATACAGATAATATTAAAGTGCTTACCGTATCTATTGCAGCAGAAGAAGATTCCTGATTATAGCCGGAACGAGGAAATCACGACATGAAAAAGGTTGAAAATATCCGCTTTGCTTTTCAGCAGACAATACCGGTTATGCTGGGTTACATATTTCTGGGGATGGCGTTCGGATTGATGCTTAATGATGCCGGGTATCATTTCTTATGGGCTTTTGCCATTAGTCTCTGCGTATATGCCGGAAGTCTTCAATTTTTAATGGTAACATTGCTAAGCGGAGGAGCCGGACTGTTATATTCGGCTATGATGACATTTTTTATAAATGGCAGGCATATTTTTTACGGTTTATCTTTGGTGGAAAAATATCGTAAAATGGGTAAAAGGTACCCATATATGGTTTTTTCCCTAACGGATGAGACCTATTCTGTCATGTGCCGGACAAAAGTGCCGGACGGTCTGGATGAAAATCAAGTCATGTTTACGATCAGTCTGCTTAACCACTGTTATTGGGTTCTGGGTTCCCTTGCTGGGGGCTTGGCAGGGCAGTTTGTCACTTTTGATACCCAAGGGATTGATTTTTCTATGACGGCATTATTTGTCGCAATAGTGGTTGAACAGTGGTCGGACAAGAAAAACCGGATTCCGGCAATTATGGGTCTGATAGTTTCTATTATTTTTCTGGTTATGTTAGGACCTGACCGGTTTATTCTGCCTTCCCTGACATTATCGGTTATTATACTGCTTGGTACCCGAACACATCTTAGCAGGCAGGACGCAGATATAGCCGAAGAAGAGGTGGTGCAGAAATGATAAATGTAGAACATTCCATTATGATTATTGGGGTTGCGGCGGTATGTACGGTATTATTAAGAGCGGTGCCTTTTCTTATTTTCGGAGGTAAAAAAGCTGTGCCGGAAGGAATCCGCTATCTTGGTACTTATCTTCCGGCAGCGATCATGGCAGTATTGGCAGTTTACTGTCTACGGGGAGTGCAGTTATTGCGGGGAAATCATGGCGCTCCGGAATTGATAGCCACAGGCTTGGTCATCTTGCTACATAGTTGGAAAAAAAACATATTACTGACCGTATTCTTGGGTACCGTTGGTTATATGATCATGATACAGTTTGTATTTGTATAATATATTAAGTGAATAATTACCGATTAATAATTTTAAGGTGGGCATAAACTGTTTTGTGTGATACACTAAAGAGTACGGAGATAATGATAAAAAAGGAAGCTGCTTATGGTGGATAATTACTTTAAGCTGATCAAGAAGCATGGCCGGGATATTTTGGCCTCTGAGAACTTTCGCAGGACAAAAGAGCATATACAGCATGGAACGACACCGGTGCGCTCACATAGTATCCATGTGGCGAGATCCAGTCTGATAATCAGCCGTAAACTGAAAATAAAGTGCAGTCAAAGAGAGCTTGTAAGAGGCGCATTGCTACATGATTATTTCTTATATGACTGGCATGATAAGGAACATGTCAGCCTCTATAAGCTACATGGGCTTTATCATCCGGGAATCGCCTTGCAGAATGCCAATACGGAATACCGGCTTACCGCTTTGGAAAAAGATATTATAAAGAAGCATATGTGGCCGATGACAGTCGTACCTCCGATGTGCCGGGAGGCATGGATTGTGACGTTTGCTGATAAATACTGTTCTTTAATAGAGATTATTAAAACTAATGGAAGCGGACACAGAAGGAAGACAGCACGAATGCAATAAATATGAGGTTTATAGATGACAGACAGTTTATACGGTCGGTTGAAAAAGTATGGAAACAGTGATTTCTATCCCTTTCATATGCCAGGTCATAAGCGTAATTTTCCGGAGGGAAGCCTGCCGGCCTGGTATTCTATGGATATTACTGAAATAGACGGATTTGACAATCTGCATCAGCCTCAGGGAATCCTCCTTGAATCACAAAGGAAAGCAGCAGTATTATATCGGTCGGATGAAACCTTTTTTTTAGTGAACGGAAGTACTGCTGGTATACTGTGTGCATTTTCGGCTACGATGGGAGCAGGTAAGAAAGTATTGATATCCCGAAACAGCCATATGTCGGTGTATCATGGCGCATATATAAATATGTCAGGACTGGAATATCTTTACCCTGAGATAGGAACCGATGGCATTGCCGCAGGAATAACGGCAGCGGCAGTCGCTAAGCAAATAGAAGGCAGAGATGATATCGGAGCGGTAATCATCAACACACCCACATATGAAGGAGTTATGAGTGATGTCAAGGGGATTGCCGAAGCAGTCCATGAAAAGAATATTCCATTGATCATTGATGCGGCGCATGGGGCTCATTTGGGATTTCACCCCGGATATCCGGAAAATGCGGTCGGGCTGGGAGCTGATCTGGTGATTCATAGTCTGCATAAAACTTTACCGGCACCAACACAGACAGCTTTATTACATGTAAACGGACAGCTTGTTGACAGAAAGGCAGTTCGTCGTTATCTGCGTATCTACCAGACCAGCAGTCCTTCTTATCCGTTGATGGCCGGCATTGATTTCTGCATTGAGCTGCTTCGGGACAAGGGCTGGGAGATGATGGAAAACTTACTTCACATGCGTGCCATGTTTATAGATAAGATAAAGGAGTGTAGATATATAAGCATATGTGAACATACCGACGATCCGGCTAAGGCAGTCATACTGGTTAATCCTCCCTGTCGATCAGGACATTATATGAATGGCGGCATCTTAGCGGAGGTTTTACGTAATAAGTATCATCTGGAAGTAGAAATGGCTTCGTTTAACTATGTAATTGCGATCTTTACTATTATGGACAAGCCTGAGGGGATAAAGCGTCTGGCGGATGCTCTGTGCGAGATAGACCGTGAATTGGGTAATGGGAAGTTGAGAGATGCAGAAACGTCAGATGCAGAGACGTCAGATGCGGAAGCGCCAGATACAGAAATGACAGATGCTAGGAATTGCCGTTTAGATACTGTTATGGATATCAGAGAAGCCATGGAAAGTATAGCTGAGGAGGTTGAGGTAGCGGCGGCGGCAGACAGAGTCGCGGCAGAATTTATCAGCCTGTATCCGCCAGGAATCCCGATTGCAGTACCTGGCGAAAGGCTGGATGACAGGGTATTGAAGGTCATTGGAGAGTACCGTCGGCAGGGGCTTACAATACACGGCCTGACCCCGTCGGGCGGGGTACATGTACTAAAAGCAGGATGCCGCTCGCAGCGTCATACATAAAAGAATAGAAACTTATTTGAAGTTAAGCACACGAAAGAAGTGCGGATGGGAGCATAAATGAGAAAGACCAAAATTATATGTACGATAGGACCGGCCTGTGACAGTGAAGAAAAACTCCGGGAGCTGATAGCAGCCGGAATGAACGTAGCAAGGTTTAATTTTTCTCATGGTACGCATGAGCAGCATAAGGAAAAATTTGACCGGCTTAACAAGGTCAGCAGTGAAACGGGGGTTCCGGTGGCAGCGTTATTGGATACCAAGGGGCCGGAAATCCGCCTTAAAACTATCAAAGGCGGTAAAGCCGAACTGGTGACAGGTCAGAAATTTACGCTGACGACCGATGAAACAGAGGGCAATAATGAAAAAGTAACCATTACTTATAAAGACCTTAAGAAAGATATTGACATCGGAACCACGGTTCTGATTGACGATGGATTGATTGAAATGGTGGTGGAGGCCATGGAAGATGCCGATATTATATGTAAGGTAGTGAACGGGGGAACGATATACAACAATAAGGGCGTTAACGTTCCCGGTGCCGTTCTTTCCATGCCCTATATCAGCGAGGCTGACCGTAGCGATATTATTTTCGGATGCGAGATGGGATATGATTATCTGGCAGCTTCTTTTACCAGATCAAAAGAAGACATTCTTATGGTAAGGGAGATAATCAAAGAAAATAGCAGCACCATGAAAATAATTGCCAAGATAGAGCATATGCAAGGGCTAAATAATCTTGACGAGATACTGGAAGCAGCCGACGGCATCATGGTCGCCCGAGGGGATATGGGTGTTGAGATTCCTATTGAAGATGTTCCGGTTGTTCAAAAAGAGATGATAAAAAAAGCCGAGGCGCTGGGAAAACATGTTATTACTGCAACACAGATGCTCGAATCGATGATTACCCATCCCCGCCCGACCAGAGCGGAAACTACTGATGTGGCCAACGCTATTTATGACGGAACTACAGCAATCATGCTTTCGGGGGAAACAGCCGCTGGGGCATATCCGATAGAAGCGGTAAAAACGATGGTTAGAATCGCCGAGCGAGCCGAACAGGACATAGATTATGCGAAACGGATGAAGAAGAAAGAGAATATCGAGCATTTTGATATTACTACAGCAATTTCTCATGCCACTTGCACCACGGCTGCCGACTTGAATGCCGCGGCGATTATTACGGTAACGATTTCTGGATTTACGGCGGATATGATATCAAGATACAAACCAGCCTGTCCGATTATCGCATGTAGCGTCAGCCCTAAAACTTGCCGACAATTAAGCATGTGTTGGGGAACCGCTCCTTTATGGATACCCCGGGAGAGCAATGCCGACGATCTTTTTATGGAAGCCGTGCGTTCGGCGGAAAAGGCCGGATTGATTGAAAAAGGAGATGTCGTAGTCCTGACGGCGGGAGTACCGCTTGGTATTTCCGGTAAAACCAATATGATACGTGTAATTGAAGTATAATATAATGTAAATATAAAAAGTGAAGTGCGAAATTTTATATGTAAGATATGAAATGTGATCGAAAACAACGAGGGTGCTGATAAATGGGTGTGATTGTATTTTTGATGGGCAAGAGTTCTACCGGCAAAGATACGCTGTTTAAAAGGCTTCAGGGCTGCCAGGACATATTGCTTTCAGGTATTGTCCCCTATACTACCAGGCCGATCCGTGAAGGTGAAAAAGACGGAATGGAGTATTTCTTTACTGATGAAGCCGGATATGAGGCTTACCGTGCCGGAGAGAAGATTATTGAGGCTCGCGTTTACCATACCTGCCACGGTTTATGGCGATATTTTACAGTAGATGAAGGCCAGATCGACCTGACTAGGAATAACTATCTGATGATCGGTACTTTGGCCTCTTATCTCCAGACGCAGGAATATTTTGACAGAGACAAGATACTGCCTGTTCTGGTAGAATTAGATGACGGGCAGCGTCTGCAGAGAGCACTTAACCGGGAAAAAAAACAGCCGCAGCCTAGGTATGAAGAGATGTGCCGAAGATTTCTGGCCGATGCTGAGGATTTCAGTGAGGATAAGATCAGGAAGGCGGGCATTAGGCGCCGTTTCTTAAACGACGACCTAGATCGCTGTGAAGCGGAGATTTTGCAGTATCTATTGACACATATAGGGAAAATGTGATATGGATATCACAAGGAGCAGAGCAATTTCAAAGCAGGTTAAAGAGGAACCGAAAGTATGCAAGGGTAGGGAGGTGCTTTGTGGATATAAAAGTAAATCAAGTTAATCCAAGTACACCGGTTGAGCCCAAGGCACCGGTACAGCCTTCTGACGGTACCTTTAAGTTCACGCTTGCCAGCCATATTGAAGGGAGCGAGTTGCAGGAGAAACTGAATACCCTGATGACGGAAATTACTGCTCAGGGAGAGCGTCTGGCCAAGAAGCGCGATGTAAAGGACATGAAGCGATACCGCAGCTTAATAAAAGAATTTATGAACGAGATTGTCAGCCACTCTCATGAATTTACCCGGGAAAACTATCTAGATCGGAGAGGAAGGCACAGGGTTTACGGAATCATCCGGCTGGTAGATGAAAACCTAGATGAACTAGCACAGGAGTTGGTGAAGGATGAGCAGGATCATATCAGCATACTTAATAAGATAGGAGAAATCCGAGGACTGTTACTAGATATTTTTACGTAAGAAGAAGCTTAAATATGCAAAAGGTACACGAGAGTGCAGAGGGTACGCAGTACCGCACAGATGGGGGTTTACAGTGGCAAAATTTAACGATATTATCGGACAGGAGCAACTGACTGAGCATTTACAGAATGCCTTAAAAATGGACAAGGTTTCTCACGCATATATCATTAACGGGGAACGGTGCATGGGAAAAGAATTCATTGCCCGGATCTTTTCCATGGCATTGCAATGTGAGCGGCGTGAGGGCACAGAACCCTGCCAGGAATGCCATGCCTGCCGGCAGGCACTGGGCAGTAATCATCCCGATATTATTTTTATCACTCATGAAAAGCCCAATACTATTGGGGTTGAGGATATCCGCGGCCAGATTAATTCCAGTGTGGCCATTAAGCCGTATAGCGGCCCGAAGAAGATATATGTTATCAGCGAGTCGGAGAAGATGACAGTACAGGCCCAGAATGCCTTGCTTAAGACCTTGGAGGAGCCGCCGGGCTATGCCGTCATTATCCTGCTGACGACGAATGTGGACGCCTTGCTACCGACCATCGTCAGCCGCTGCATTTTGCTGAATATGAAGCCGGTTCCAGACAAAGCGGTAAAGAAATTCCTGATGCAGACGATGGAGATACCAGACTACAAAGCTGATATCTGCGTCGCGTTTGCCAGAGGCAATGTGGGCAAGGCAAAGCTGCTGGCTGCCAGTGAAGAATTTGAGAAGGTGAGAGACGAGGCGATATCGCTTCTTAAGAATATTGGCAACATGGAAATTAATGAAATCATTCCGGTAATTAAAAAAATCCGCGAATATAAGTTTGATGTGAATGATTATCTGGATATCCTAGCGATCTGGTATCGCGACGTGCTGCTGTTTAAAGCCACAAGGGATATAAACCGCTTGATCTTCCGGGAGGAGCTACAGTATATTAAAAGAGTGGCCGACACCTTTTCCTATGAGGGGATAGAGGAAGTTATTGATGCCATGGAAAAGGCTAAGATACGTCTCCATGCCAATGTAAATTTTGAGTTAACGATGGAACTGCTGTTAATGACAATAAAAGAAAACGAATAATTTAAAATAATAATATAAAGTTATTTAATATAAAGGAGACATAATAATTATGACAACAGTTATCGGAGTACGATTTCGGACAGCGGGCAAAATATATTTCTTTGACCCAGTTGCATTTAAGATAAAAAAGGGAGACCACGTTATCGTGGAAACTGCCCGTGGTGTAGAATACGGCACGGTGGTCGGTGATCCGATGGAGGTGGAGGAGAAGAAGGTAGTCCAGCCACTTAAGCCGGTAATCAGGATTGCCACCAGTAAAGACGATCAGCAGGAAAACGATAATAAAGGGAAAGAAAAAGAAGCATTCAAAATCTGTCTGGAAAAAATCAAGAAACATGAACTGGACATGAAACTGATTGATGCTGAATATACATTTGATAATAATAAGGTATTGTTTTATTTTACTGCCGACGGACGGATAGATTTCCGGGAACTGGTAAAGGATCTGGCGGCGGTGTTTAAAACTAGGATCGAGCTTCGCCAGATTGGTGTCAGGGATGAAACTAAGATCGTGGGCGGAATCGGTGTCTGCGGCAGGACGCTTTGCTGCCATACCCATCTGTCGGAATTCGTGCCGGTATCCATCAAGATGGCCAAGGAGCAGAATCTGTCTTTGAATCCCACTAAGATATCAGGGGTATGCGGAAGATTGATGTGCTGCCTGAAACATGAGGAAGAAACCTATGAATACCTGAACCGGCGGCTACCGAATGTTGGGGATTACGTGACCACCGACAAGGGAACGAAAGGTGAGGTTTCCAGCGTAAATGTCCTGCGCCAGATGGTAAAAGTAATTGTTGATCTCGGTGATGAAAAAGAAATCCAAGAGTTTAAAGTGGAGCAGCTTAAGTTTAAGAGAAAACATAAAAATAGCAAGATTGATCTTGCCAGCAAGGAACTGGCAGAACTGGAAAAGTTGGAAAAACAGGAAGGGACATCTAAGCTAGATGATAATTAAGGTGCCGCTTAAGGAAAATGAAAGAGTGGATGATCTTAACAGATGCGGCTATCGGATCATACAAGATCCTAGCCGCTTCTGCTTTGGGATGGACAGCGTCCTGCTTTCCGGTTTTGCCCAGGCTGCTGCCGGGGCTAAGGTGCTGGATCTGGGCAGCGGAACCGGCATCATCCCGATTCTGATGGCGGCAAAGACGGAGGCCGCCCATCTGACCGGATTAGAGATTCAGGCTGACAGCGTCGATATGGCAAGACGCAGCGTGCATCTCAATGACCTAGAAGCCAAGATCAGCTTCATAGAAGGTGATATCAAAGAAGCGGATAAGATATTTCCCATGGCTTCTTTCGAGGTTATTACTGCCAACCCGCCCTATATGACTAATAACCATGGACTTAAAAACCCAGAAGCGTCCAAAGCCATTGCTAGGCATGAGATATTATGTACGCTTGAGGATGTGATCCGGGCGGCGAACCATCTGTTATGTCCGGGCGGCAGTTTTTTTCTGGTACACCGGCCGTTCCGGCTGGCAGACATTATGATAACGCTCCGTCATTTTGGATTAGAGCCGAAACGGATGAGGATGGTACACCCATTTGTACATAAAGAACCCAATATGGTGCTGATTCAGGCAAACCGGGGCGGGAAACCCCGGCTGACGGTGGAGAAGCCATTAATTATTTCTATAAAGCCAGGCTTATATTCTGAAGAAGTTAAAGAGATATATGGGTTTTGATTATCACTTCAATGATTTATTATGATTATGCATAAGCTCTTGTCGAAATCGGCAAAAATTTTATATAATATAGTTGACAAAAAGAGAATCAGATAATATACTTTGGATGTTAATTCAAAAAAATATAGAAGCTGCATTAATAAATTTATTAAAGGAGAAGAAATATGTTAGAAAGAGTAAAAGAAATTATCTTGGAACAGCTTAACTTGGATGGAGTGGAGATTACCGAGGAAACATCCTTTAAAGAGGATCTGGGTGCCGATTCACTTGATTTGTTTGAATTGGTAATGGCATTTGAGGAAGAATATGGTGTAGAGATTCCTTCGGAGGATCTGGAACAGATCACTACCGTCGGTGCGGTAATAGAATATATGAAGAGCAAGGGTGTCGAGGCATAATTGGCTTGATTATGGAATGATTACTGTTTACAGCCTAAAACAAAGGTTACTGACATGCTGAAATTGACTCTGATTATCAGCATGTCAGTATATTATTAAACAGGAGAATACATATGTCTGTTTTGAGTACAAAGGAAATCATGGAGATTATTCCTCACCGGCAGCCTTTTATGCTTCTGGACACGATCGAAGAACTGGTGCCGGGAGTGAAGGCTGTGGCTACAAAATGTGTTTCTTATAATGAACCATTCTTCGCGGGTCATTTTCCCGGCGAGCCGGTTATGCCCGGGGTACTGCTGATCGAAGCGATGGCTCAGACGGGAGCAGTGACGCTTCTTAGCATACCGGAATATAAAGGCAAACGGTTTTATCTGGGTGCCGTCAAAGGAGCAAAATTTAAAGAAAAAGTAGTTCCTGGTGATGTGCTGGTGATAGAAACGGAAATAACCAAGATTAAAGGTAAAGTCGGCATCGGCAATGCAAAGGCATCTGTGAAGGATAAACTGGCCGCGCAAGCAGAGATTTACTTTGTCTTTGATGATATTCAGACATGATATTTTTTCATCCAATAATCGATCTGCAGCAGATAGGCCAGCATCTGCGGAGCGGCCATCAGCTGTCCGTACCAAGGTTTTCCATAATCGGAAGGGCTACTGAGAAACTGTGCCACCTTTTTTTTGTCGACGATTCCCAGAAGCGGTGAGCTTCCTCCTGACAGGACTGTCTTAAGTCTGTCTCCCAGCATTTTTTCATAAGTCGGATCATAGGTTTTGGGATAGGGGCTTTTTTTGCGGTGGAGAACTTTGTCAGGTAGCAGGTCTTTTGCTGTCTCTATCAGTAGATTCTTATTGATTCCGTTAAAACACTTCATATTCCACGGTACGTTATATAAATACTCCGCTAGGCGGTAGTCACCGAAAGGAATTCTGGCTTGAAAGCCGGAATACATACTGGCGCGATCCATACGGTTCAGCAGGGTTACCATGAACCATTGGAAGGTAAGAAAGGAAATCTCTCTCCGACGGGCATCCACCGGACTATCGCCGTCATATCGCGGTGTTGCGGCGATGGTTTTTTCATATGCCTTCCGAGCATAGTCAGCGGGCTTTACTTTTTCCAGAAAGTCTTCTGACAGAAGGGCAAGACGGAAGCCCATGTCGTTTGCCCAAGGGAAACAGGCTTCCGTAAGGGCCGCTTTGCTATGGAACCACGGATAGCCGCCGAAGATTTCGTCTGCGCCTTCGCCGGTCAGCGCGACTCGGCTTTGAAAAGCGGCACTTTCACAGAAGTAGACCAGTGATGCCTCGATATCTCCCATATTGGGCAGGTCGGCTGCGTCGACAGCTTTTTCCAGATAATCTGCTTGGATGTCGGTATCGCAGAACAAATAGGTATGATTGCTGCCGATGTGCGACACCATAATATCCACAAAAGGCCGGTCCAATGAGGACTGGAAGGAATTGGCTTTAAAATTCGCGGTATTACCGTTAAAATCAAATGAATAAGTGTCCAGTTGCTGTCCTGTCTTTGCCAGTTCTTTGGCACAGATGGCAGAAACCAGGCTGCTATCCAGGCCGCCGGATAAGAAACACGATATGGGAGTGCCGGCAGTTGTCTGTCGGATGATGCTGTCGTAGACAAGACCGGAAACCTTTTCAATAGTTTCTTCATAGGAATCGCTATGCTCTTTGCCCTGTAGCTGCCAATAGAGATGATCATCGATAAGGTTTCCCCTTATTGTCAGAAAGTGTCCGGGAAGTACCTCCTTCATGTTTTTATAAACCGCTTTGCCTAAGGTACGGGCCGGGCCGATGCCAAATATTTCCCCGAAACTGTCATCATCCAGTTCCGGTTTTATCCCGTAAGCAAATAAGGCTTTTGGTTCGGAGCCAAAAACAAGGGTCTCGCCGTACTGTTGATAAAAGAGCGGTTTGCTACCGATCCGGTCGCGGCATAAGATGAGAAGATCTGCTTCCTTATCATAGATAGCAAAGGCAAAAGCACCGTTAAGCTGCCGAAAAAAATCACTGCCCATAGACAGATAGCCGCTTAGAATGGTTTCTGAATCGCTGCAGGCCTGTTCATAATGAACATATGGCTTGAGAAGCAGCTTACATTCGGCACTGTTGAAAAGCTCACCGTTAAAGACAATCATCGCGTTATGTTTGCCCTTAGGCAGGGATAGCGGGCCGCCTTCTTCAGTGGCACAGACTGAGCAAAGCCTGTTCTGGGAAAAACCGGCATGGGATTCCAGACAGATGCCGCTGCCGTCAGGACCCCGGTGTGATAAACTTTTATTCATTTTATGCAGGATCAGTTTCCATTTGCTGTCCTGCGTATAATCCGATTCCGTCTGATAAAAACCGGCTATTCCCGACATAATATTCTCCTTGCTATAATGGAATTGTCTGATCTTGTTTCTAGTTTTGGCTCTTGTGAGGACTTATAATGACCGGCTGTATCTGTCTTCCTTTCAGCGCTAGGTCAATTGTTTCTGCCAGCAAGTGGGTGTGGGCAATCATGGAATTGGGCTTGATTTCATAATTATCCTGTCCAAAAGGCACAAAATAAATGTTCTTGGTATTTAATAATATGCCGATATTTTTTAAATTCATACCTAAAGCATCATTGGTGGAAAGCGATATTACAAGTGGTTTATTGTTGCGAAGATGACCTTTGGCGGCCATCAGCACCGAAGTATCGGAAATACCGTTGGCAAGCTTAGAAAGAGTGTTTCCCGTACAAGGTGCGATTACCAGAATATTCAGAAGCCCTTTAGGACCCATCGGCTCTACGCCTGGTATCGTTGTTAACGGATCTTTTCCAGTCACTTCTTTGGCAAGTGTCATAAAATCTTCGGCGTTTCCGAAGCGACTGTCGGTAGTAGAGGCGTGGTCGGAAAAAATAGTGTAAATATTGGCTCCTTTTTCGGCGAGGTTCTTCATCTCATCAAAGATCTTATCATAGGTGCAATAGGAGCCGGTAACGGCAATTCCAATATTAAGATCATTAAAATCAATCATTTGCAGCTATCCTTTCTAAAATAGTGATGCCAATGGCTTCACCAGCGGAAAGCGGAGCTGTTTTTCCGGGAAGCCCTAGGCATTGAAAGACGGGAAGATTATGTTTTATGGCTGCTTTTTGATCAATGCCGCCGGGCGGCGTAGCAAGGTCAAACAACAGACAGGAAGGTGAAAGACAAGCTAAACAGTCCTCTGATAGAACCAGCTCCGGTACGGTGTTAATGATTACGGAAAGCAGGGATAGGGAGTCTTTGAGATGTGAGGGAGGAAAGGACTTAAAGCCCAAGGAAGAGGCCATGGCTCTTCTGGTCTCAGAGATATCGCAGACGCATATCTTACTGCCTATGGCATGCAGCTTCTGCGCCAGAACGGTTCCGCATCGGCCATAGCCGATGATAAGAATGGGGCAGCTTTGCAGCATGAAGGGAGTTTTTTGTAATAATTCACCGATCATGCCTTCCGCTGTCAGTTCCGCATTCATAAATATAAGGGATTCCGACTGCATGAAATCATAGCAGGTAATTCGTTTGTTATCGCATACATCGTGAGCTGAAGCAGGAAGATTGCCGCCGATCAAGAAATGATTCTTATTAAGAAGTGTGTAAAGATTGGATAGTAAGATCATATCAGCAGGGCTGCCATTTATGGTTTTTTGATCCCGTGTAAAGGGTACGGGACCGATAATAAACTTACTTGCGGAAAGTGCTTCAGCCAGACTGGCAGCCTGCCTGATGTCAGGTTTCAGAAGAGAATACGCCGGAGGGCAAAAACAGGTGACCGAATGACCCTTCTCACTGAGATAATTTGCCAGATAGTTCTGCCTCATGTCTCCGCCTAGGACCGTAAGCGATAAAGGGGCAGAAATTGGATTCATTGAACCACCTCCGTTTTCGCCGATTAATGATTATATACGTATAATATGAAAAGAACGTAAAATGGTGTTGTGATTTACAAAGTTTGAACACCGGTTTACGTTCTTTTAAGATAAGGGCGGCGGTATCGGGCTATTCGGGCTGTTTTCTGATCAGGTTAAAGCCGACGACATGTCGGGCAAAGATAACCATCTGTTCGGTCCGCATCAATTCAACATCGGAATCGTTGTTATAGACGATGACGTTCTTGGCATTGATCAGCTGGTCATCGAACAGGCCGGTTTCGTCAAAGACCGCTGATATATCCACGCTGAATGATGCCGGATCATCAGTAAAGCTGAGCAGGGAGCTTTTAGTGGCAGGCGGTTCTAAGTCACATACAATTTTCCCGATGGCGGTATATAAGACCACATAAAAGTCTGCGTTATACTCCATTTTCATTTTTTTAAGAAATTCTCTGATGTGGACAATTACAGTTTCATTCGACAGCTTACTCATAGTACCAAATCCTCCTTGAAGATATCGGGGAAAATCCTGTTCTCCCGCTTTCATTATGTCAGCACTGTTGCATGATACAAATAATTATACAGGATTAAGGTAAAGATTTCATCTGTAAATTACCTATAATAACCACCAAATTTTGCCTTCATTAATTGTTTGTAATGTAAAAAGGCTGTATTGAGTTGTAAACTGTATTTTTTTCTGATACTATTTGATTAATAAACGGCAACAAAAGCGGACGGATAGCATATAAGGGGTATTAACATGAGAAAAAGCGGAATTTTATTACCAGTCACAAGCCTTCCATCCCAATATGGGATAGGATCCTTTTCTAAGGAAGCTTATCGTTTTGTAGACTTTCTAAAAAAAGCCGGCCAAAGCTATTGGCAGATATTGCCGCTCGGCCCTACAGGATATGGGGATTCACCATATCAGTCATTTTCCACCTTTGCAGGTAATCCTTATTTCATTGACTTAGAAGATCTGGTTGACAAGGGCTGGATTACCAAGGAAGAATGTTCCCGCTATGATTTCGGGAGCAAGCCGGCCGAGATTGATTATGAGAAGCTGTTTTTGTGCCGGTCAAAAGTTCTGTATGTCGCGTATCTAAACAGCGGTATCGGTAAGAAGCGTAAATTTCGGGATTTTGTGAGGAGCAACCGCTTTTGGCTGGATGACTATGCCTTATATATGGCCATCAAGGACTCTCAAAGGGGTCTTGGCTGGACGGAGTGGGACGAGCCGTTAAAGCTGCGGAAATCCTCACACATGAAGGAATGTCGTAAGGATTTGAAGGATGAGATTGAGTTTTACCAATTCCGGCAGTTTGTTTTTGCCGAACAGTGGACAAGGCTTAAAAAGTATGCCAATAAGAACGGCATCCGGATAATCGGCGATATTCCTATTTATGTGGCTCTTGACAGTGCCGATGCCTGGGCGGGTCAGGAACTGTTTCAGTTCGATGAAAAGTGCCGGCCGACTAGGGTGGCCGGTTGCCCTCCGGACGGGTTTTCAGCCGACGGACAGCTGTGGGGGAATCCGCTATATCGCTGGGATTATCATAAGGAGACCGGCTATCGCTGGTGGATTGAAAGGATCGAATATTGCTGCCGGTTATATGATGTAGTCAGGATTGATCATTTTCGGGGCTTTGACGCTTATTATTCGATACCTTACGGCTCGCTTAATGCTAAGAAGGGGAAGTGGGAAAAGGGTCCCGGCTATGACATCTTTAAAGCCATCAAGGCGGAACTGGGAGAAAAAGAGATTATTGCCGAGGATCTGGGTTTTCTGACCCCCAGCGTACTGAAACTGGTAAAGAGAACCGGTTATCCCGGCATGAAGATATTACAGTTTGCCTTTGACTCGAAGGAAGAAAGTGATTATCTGCCCCACAATTATCCTAAGAACTGCATTGTATACACGGGTACTCATGATAATGATACGGTAATGGGATGGTATCGGACACTGAATCAGGCCGACAAGGACTTTTGCCGGGAGTATCTTAACTTGGCTAAGTGCCGGCGTAAGGAGCTGCATTGGGAATTTATCCGGGCGGCGATGTCGAGCGTAGCGGAGCTGGCAGTAATACCGATGCAGGATTATCTAGGACTTGGCGGGGAAGCCCGGATCAACACGCCGTCAACGCTGGGGGGGAATTGGAAATGGCGGATGGATGGGGATGATCTGACGGATGAACTGGCGGGGAAGATATATGAGATGACGAGGCTGTATAAGCGCTGTTGAGGTAACGGAATAGGATAGGTATAAGGCTCATATAAATTAGTAACGGGTTATCTTGGAGATATGGATGCTAAACTATATATGGGCTTTTATGTTAATGATCGGAATTATTTACGGAGCGGTCAACGGTAATATGAAGGAGGTAACTGACGGGGCTTTGAATTCGGCGAAAGAGGCTGTCACCCTATGCATTACGATGCTGGGTGTCATGGCATTGTGGTCGGGACTGATGGAAATCGCCCAGCAATCTGGTCTGATTGCCAAGATGACAAAAGGACTCTCCCCTTTCATAAGCTTTATGTTTCCGAAGCTTCCCAAGAAACATAAGTCCCGGGAATACATATCCACCAATGTGATTGCCAATATTCTCGGACTTGGCTGGGCCTGTACTCCGGCTGGGTTAAAGGCAATGGAAGAACTTAAGAATCTGGAAAAAGAACGGACCGGGAAAAATTCGCTCATAGCCAGTAAAGAAATGTGTACGTTTTTGATATTGAATATATCGTCTCTGCAACTTATACCGGTCAATATGATTGTATATCGAGGACAGTATGGAAGCGCCAACGCTGCCGGCATCATTGCGCCGGCTATTATTGCCACTTTGTTTAGTACGATGGTGGCGGTGGTGTTTTGCAAGATCATGGAGAGGTCTCGAATGGTTTGAGTACCCCTTGAGATTTCTTGTTATATATATTATAAGCTTGCCAGCAACACACTTGCTAGGATGCCGGATAAGGTAGATATCAGGGCACCGGCTAAAGTATATCTGGTCTTGGTCACTTTAGCGGCAATAAAATAAACGGACATGGTATAGAATATGGTCTCTGTACAGCTCATCATGATTGAAGTAATCATTCCTATCCGGGAATCCGGCCCATATGTTTTGAAGATATCCAGCACCAGCCCGGTGGCGGCAGAAGAAGAAAACATTTTGATGAAGACTACCGGAATGAGAGGGGAAGGAAAGCCGATCCGTTCTGTTGTGCCGGCAAACAATTCCCCGATAAATTCTAGGAAACCGGAAGCCCGTAGTACGCCAACTGCCACCATTAAGGCCACCAGAGTAGGCATGATACCGATAACGGTATGGAAACCGTCTTTTGCTCCTTTGATAAAATCTTCATAGACATTGCATTTACTTAGAAGCCCATATGTAACGATATAAAATATCAGTACCGGTATAATTATATTGGAAATATTGGTAAGAACATTCAGCATGTAAAACTCCCAATGTTAGTGCTTTTTATTAATATATTAAAACAGCACAAATAACAGAACCGTAAACCGTGTCGGCTATTTGCGCCATTATATTATATCATGGGCAGATTACGCTTTTCTGGGACAGCCTTCAGTCGTGAGCCGGCTTTCAGGAATAATCTTAACTGGCAGTATAGGAAGATGATGCCCGTACAGACGACACTGGCCAGAACGACGTATTCCATAAAGCTTTGCGGATTAATAAGATGGGCCCCGTTTAAGAAAGGGATGCCCAGCATTATAAAAAAGTACCAGAATATCGGGGACAGGCATTTAAGGCAGGAAGCGAAAAAGGAACTATGGGAACTGTCGCTGGTGCCCAGGGCTATGACATCGGGTTGCCGTGAGCGGTTATTGTCTCTTTTTTCCAGTATGGTGCCTACGGTATGATAAATCACCAGTAAGGCAAAGAAGAAATTGACAGTTCCGATTACCGTATGTAGCCTATCCGCGGTCAGCCATCCCCAGCCAGCTATGATGTCTTGCAGAAGCGGCGGCAGATAAATCGACATGACAATCCGCAGGCCGTTGACCAAAACAGTGAACGGATAGGCTATCATCAGACTTATGGCCATCCAGAGAAAGCGGCCTTTCATACTTTGCACTTGATGAAGAAAAGAATAAATAAGGGTAGCGGTCACAATAATCATGAACTGGAAACCCGAACAGGAAGCGGCAATGATAAACCGCACGCTATGGTTCACATATCCGGATTCCGGCACCCATTCAAAGGGGAGCCCTGTCAGGATCCCAGCCCACCAGGAGGAGGGAGCTAGGATCCATCTTAGGTCATTTAGACCGACGCGGCTGTAATAATACTTCATGGTCAGGATGATTAATAGTCCCAGCAGATAAAAAACCCAGTTTTTTTTAATCGCATTTAATGAGGTTTCTTTAGCAACCGACATGATAGTCCCGCCTTTCTGGTTGTTTTGGATCTTTGAGCCGACGAAAAGAGCGCCAGTAACCGGTCAGTGCCAGTAATACGGCACATATGATAAGTATCATGTCTCCGGGTTCCGAACCGATCGTATAGCCGACTGCTAAGTTTGATACATGAAGCGGCAGGGGGTTCGGCTGGTCAACGTCGGTGCTTTCGCCTTCGGGGTTACGGATGGTATCCAGCACGGCAACAAAGGATGTGTACGGGGTTAGGATGCTGTACTGCAGACCGATGGCAGTAACCTCGGCGGCGGCCTCCTCTTTATTTGGATTGATTCCATAGTCGGTAATCCGGTCTATCCGGTTACGTGCCCAGAGGTAACGGAGGGCACTGTTGGCTTCCTGACTTACTTCCGATACAGAGATTTCCTGGTGATAGTCCTGAGTGCCGGTTTTGCCGGTAATCCGGATGGTTCCGGTAGGTTCTCCCCGCCATTTTCCATATAGGATAATGGGTCTTTGGGCAAAAAGCGTCGGCTGGTTCTGCGGTTCCGTATCATACACATCAAAACCGTCAAATTCAACTTTTATATCTGTCAGTATCGGTGTCTGGACGTATGTACGGAAACGGTCAGCAGCCGCGCTTGCCGCTTCCGGCTCCGTCGCCACAAATGATTCACCCTGTCCTGCTTTGGCAATCCCTTCGATCAGATAACGATTGACCGAAGATCCGATGCCAAAGGAAAAGAAGTTGGCAGTATCGAGGTTTTCATGGACAATCTTAAATATTTCTTCCTCCCCCCAAATATAGCCGTCGGTTATTACGATAATGCTCCGTGATACGTTCTCGCTATCAGGGAGTTCCACCGCATCTTCTAAAGCTAAGGCAAGCTCCGTACCGCCGCGGCCTTCTTTCTTGTTGATCAAGCGGATGGCACTCTGTATATTTGCCTCGCTTGCCGGCAGTGAAACGTCTGAAAGCCAGGTAGATGTATCGGAGAACAAAATGAGATTAAAAGTGTCAGTTTCACGCAGGTTATTAAGCAGGTTTAACATCAGCTCCTTGGAAGTGTCAATCGGAAAGCCGGACATGGATCCTGACACATCCATGACAAAGATATATTCGCGGGGAGGAATATCCTCAATCTCATAACGTTCCGGCGGCTGGATGGAAAGCATAAAGAAGTTCTCCGTTTCACCGGTGTCAAGCACCAGGCCGCTGGCAATCTCTTCACCAGTCAGCCGGTATTCCAGAATAAAATCCCGGTTGCCGGCAAAGTCCTCCGGATCGGAAAGGGTAACTTGGGCATTAGTGATATCACGCCAGACCACGTCCGTGCCGTGCGAAGTACATAACAGGTCGGCAATGGGGACTCCGGCCGAGAGATTTACGTGAATGTCATAGGTTCCTGGTGCCGCGCCACCTTCCGGAATATAGGGGGTCGCTGCCCAGTTTTCATCAGCCGCTTCGGCATCGTACAGCGGGCTGATATAGCGTGGGCCGACAACGGTCGGAAAAACGAACTGGTAGATATTGTCGGTGGAAAAGATCTGCTCGGTGTAATGAAGTTCGATGGCAATGGTGTCACCCGGCATAATATTGGCAACGTTCATAGAAAAGACGTTGGGTGTTTCTTCTTCCAGCAACGAAGCGCTTTTTCCTTCGCTTTTGGCTTCTTCAAATGTTTCTTTGGCGGCTTCTTTTTCCTTGATCTGAGAGGTGATTACCTGATCGCCGATGGTCATTTTCATACCATGAACGGTAACCTTGGTTGAAGCCGGGAAAATATAGCTGGCGCTGATAGGGTTCGCGCCTTCATTGGTATAGATCTGAGTAACATAAGTCTCAGCAATAATGCCGCTGATCGTTGTGTTTACTTGGGTGTCTTTCAGAGGGAAACGATCTGTTTCGGGATCAGAACTTTCGATCAGAAAATAGGGAGCTGCCGTCAGATCTTCGTTATTTTCTTCGATTTCAGCCGCAAATGTAGTGAATGAAGCCGAAAGGACGGTCAGCAGTACCGTAAAGACACATAGCCAGTATTTAATTCTATTCATGTTGTTCCCATTCATTTTGCAGGACTCCTTTGCTTTTTTACCTTTGTTATCAAGGTTGATAAAGCTATATTATTATCGCGTGGCATCATACTGGCATCACACATGCATCCAATCTGCATAAAAATTGCATCATTGTTGCATATATGAAGGGAATAAGAGTAGGCAGGTTACTTCTGTAAAACAAAAAAGCCGCAGCAAAAAGCTTCGACTTTTTAACGGAGATGAAGAGATTTGAACTCTTGCGCCGCGTAAGCGACCTACCGCATTTCGAGTGCGGACCCTTCAGCCACTTGGGTACATCTCCACAATATAAACACAAATATCAACATAAAACTTGCGCAAATCCATAAAACGGTACTTCTTCCACCGACACTCATTATAGTATGAACCCTTGGCACAAGTCAAGACAAAAACTATTGTGAGGTTCCCGAAAATAATATATAATGGAACCATGTTTTGAAAAACATACGCATTAGGAGGGTCCGTAATATGAAGAGAATCGGGTTGTTGACCAGCGGCGGCGACTGCCAGGCTTTGAATGCTGCCATGCGCGGCGTAGTAAAGAGTCTGTCGGTCAGCGGTGAAGATGTGGAGATATATGGGTTTTTGAACGGCTATAAGGGCTTGATATACGCCAATTTCCGGATGTTGACAGGGGCGGATTTTTCCGGCATCCTGACGAAAGGCGGTACGATCCTCGGCAGTTCCCGGACCCCGTTTAAGACCATCAGGGAGCCGGACGAGAACGGGCTGGACAAAGTAGAGGCCATGAAACACAATTACCATAAACTGCGCTTGGACTGTCTGGTCATCCTCGGCGGGAACGGTACACATAAAACCGCTAACCTGCTACGGGAAGAGGGACTGAATATCATTACCTTGCCCAAGACGATTGACAATGACCTCTGGGGCACCGATATGACCTTTGGCTTTCAGAGCGCGGTCGATATCGCTACCCAAGCCATTGACTGCATCCATACTACGGCGGCATCGCATGGACGGGTGTTTATCGTGGAGGTGATGGGGCATAAGGTGGGGTATCTTACCCTCAATGCCGGCATGGCTGGTGGTGCGGACATCATCTTGATTCCGGAGATCCCCTATGACATCAATAAAGTGGTACAGGCCATCAATGAACGCCACCGGCGTGGTAGCCTTTTTACCATTCTGGCCGTGGCAGAGGGAGCCATATCCAAGGAAGATGCCGCCCTTTCCAAAAAGGAATTAAAGGAAAAAATGAAAAACTATCCATACCCTTCCGTCTCCTATGAGATAGCCGGGCAGATTACGCAAAAGACCGGGCAAGATGTCTGGGTAACGGTGCCCGGCCATACCCAGAGGGGCGGGAGCCCTTGTCCTTATGACCGGGTATTTGCCAGCCGCCTAGGCTCAGAGGCGGGGCGGCTTATTCTCGATGGCGAGTATGGATTTATGGTAGGATATAAAAATCGTGAAGTTGTAAAAGTGCCGTTAGAGGATGTAGCTGGAAAATTAAAGTCAGTCTCACCGGATGCCAGCATCGTGAAAGAAGCCAAGATGCTGGGGATATGTTTTGGCGATTGAGCATTGATCTATCCGCAGGAAGCGGCATTTTGAAAGGATGAGGTCATGGCAAGGTCATATACAGCGTTATACAGGAAATTCCGCCCCCATCGCTTTGAGGATGTAAAAGGCCAGGATCCGATCGTAGCTACGTTAAAGAATCAGATAAAGGCAGGCCGGATCGGCCATGCCTACCTTTTTTGCGGAACTAGAGGAACCGGAAAGACTTCCGTTGCCAAGATTTTTGCTAAGGCGGCCAATTGCGAACAGCCTATAGAAGGGAGCCCCTGCGGGGAATGTGTCATGTGCCGGACGATTGCGGCGGGTGCCAGCATGAATGTAATGGAGATTGATGCCGCTTCCAATAACGGCGTTGACAACATCCGTGAGATAGTTGATGAAGTGGCCTATTCGCCGGCCGAAGGAAAATATAAGGTTTATATTATCGATGAAGTCCATATGCTTTCGATCGGAGCCTTCAATGCTTTATTAAAGACCTTGGAGGAGCCGCCCGAATATGTTATTTTTATCCTAGCCACGACAGAAGTGCATAAGATACCGGTCACCATTATGTCTCGATGCCAGCGTTATGACTTTAAACGCATCACCGTAGAGACCATTTCAGAAGTACTAACAAAGCTGATGGCCGAGGAACAGATCAAGGCCGAGGAAAAGGCTATTCACTACATTGCTAAGTCGGCGGACGGGGCGCTGAGGGATGCCTTGAGCTTGCTGGACCAATGTATTGCTTTTTATTTTGGTCAAGAGCTCACCTATGATAAAGTACTGGAGGTTCTCGGCGCGGTCGATACCGAAGTGTTCAGCCGTTTGTTCCGTGCCTGTCTGGAAGGCAACGTGACAGGTGGCGTTGAACTGCTGGAAGAAATCGTGATGCAGGGGCGTGAGCTGGGGCAGTTTATTGTTGATTTTACGTGGTACCTACGGAACCTTTTGCTGATGAAGACCTCTGACGGCAGCGAGGATGTGATTGATGCATCGGCGGAAAATATGGCTAGGTTAAAAGAAGAAGCACAGATAGCCGACGTAAATATTATTATGCGGTATATCCGCATCTTTTCCGAACTTTCCGGCCAGATTAAATATGCCACACAGAAGAGGGTCCTGATTGAAATGGCCTTGATCAAGCTGTGCAAGCCCGGCATGGAGACAGATAATCAGTCGCTTCTTGACAGGATCCGGCAGTTGGAGGATAGATTGGAGTCCGGCGTCTTGATGCCCGCACAGGCAGGGGATAATCTGCCGGCCGGAGGACTTGCGGGTTCGGGTTTATTGCCGGACAGCCCTCCCGCCGGTAAAAAGACGGCATCTGTAGCCAGCCGGCCGGCATTACCGAAAGCGATACCACAAGACGTAGAAAAAATCGTCAGCAGCTGGCCAGGCATCCTGTCCCGTATCCCGATGCCGATGAAATCATATATGAAGGGAGCCCGTTTAAGCCTAGGCGATGACAGCAAGCTGCTGATTGTCGTAGAAGACGGCCTTGCTTCTGACTACCTGCTCAAGCAGCCTGAGCATCAACAGCAGCTGGAAACGATTTTATCTGCGGTGGCCGGAAAAGCAATTGAAGTCCACATCCGCAGCATCAATAGTGATCACTCTTTTGATTCCACATATATAGATTTAACCCAGATCATCCATATGGATATCGAGGAAGATGATGAGTGACGGATCAGCAACCAAGATAATGACATGGAGAATATCAGCAGAAAGGAATAAAATAATGGCAAAACGTGGAGGTTTTCCCGGCGGCGGCATGCCGGGCAACATGAGTAATCTGATGAAGCAGGCACAGAGAATGCAGCGTCAGATGGAAGAAAATCAAAAGGAACTGGAAACCAAAGAATTTACCGCCAAGTCAGGGGGCGGTGCGGTAGAAGTAACCGTTACCGGCAGCAAGGTGATAACCAAAGTCGCCTTATCCAAGGATGTAGTCGATCCGGAGGATATTGAGATGCTGGAAGACCTTATTATGGCAGCCGCTAATGAAGCGATCCGGATGGCAGACGCGGCCAATGAGGAAGCAATGAATAAGATGTCAGGCGGTTTGGGAATGGGCGGAGGTCTGCCGTTCTGATGGATTTTTACAGCGGGCATATTAATAAACTTATAGATGAGTTGGCCAAGCTTCCCGGCATCGGTTCCAAATCGGCGGGACGTTTGGCATTTCATTTAATGGGCTTGCCAAAGGAGCGGGTGGAAAGGCTTGCCAAGGCCATCACGGAAGCGAAAGAACATGTCCGTTACTGCGGGCAGTGCTATACGCTGACTGACCGGGAACTGTGTCCGATCTGCTCCAGTCCTAAGAGAGATGCCGGCATAATCATGGTAGTGGAAACACCCCGTGATCTGGCCGCTTATGAAAAAACCGGACGCTACGAAGGGGTTTACCATGTCTTGCACGGCGCGATTTCGCCTATGCTCGGCATCGGTCCTGGGGATATTAAATTAAAAGAACTGATCCAGCGTCTGCAGGATGAGGTGGATGAAGTGATTATTGCTACCAATTCCAGCCTTGAAGGCGAGACTACGGCCATGTACATCAGCAAACTGATCAAGCCCAGCGGCATCAGGGTCACTAGGATAGCCAGCGGCGTTCCGGTGGGCGGTGATCTGGAATACATTGACGAGGTTACTCTTCTGCGCGCTCTGGAAGGAAGGATTGAGCTATAGTTTAATTATTACATTATAAGAAATAAACGGAGGCGTATATGAGCGTAGAGAAGAATTTATTTGGACAGTGCAAGGGTCAGGAGGTAATCCTATATTCCCTGACTAACAGTAAGGGGATGCGTGCGGACGTAATGAATCTGGGGGCAACTTTAGTGAATCTGCTGGTGCCTGATGCCGCCGGTAATCTAACCGATGTGGTGACAGGCTATGACAATGTGGAAGATTATATAGAAGTAAGTCCTAACTTTGGCTCCACTGTAGGACCTAATGCCAACCGTATCGGCAACGCCAGTTTTACCTTGGAAGGCATCACGTACAAGCTGGAAGCCAATGTCGGTGTAAACAACCTGCACAGCCATAAGACCTTGGGCTATCAGCTGCGTGTCTGGAACGGCCAGGAAAATGATAACGGGGTTACCTTTTCCTTAGAAGATAAAGACGGCAGCATGGGCTTTCCCGGAAATAAAAAAGTATCTGTCACTTATAGCCTGACCGAAGAGAATGAATTAAGAATCGAGTATTGTGGAGAAAGTGACAAGAATACGATTATTAACATGACCAACCATGCCTATTTCAATCTGTCAGGGCATCAGGACCAAAGCATCTGCGATCATATCCTGACACTACATGCCAGCCACTATACTCCCGTTTTTGAGGGGTCGATTCCGACAGGGGAAATAGCCCAGGTTGCGGGAACACCGATGGATTTTACGGAACCGCGTAGAATAGGCGACAGGATAGACGATGATTTTGAACAGCTGAAGCTGGGGCTAGGTTATGATCACAACTGGGTGATCGACGGTGCGGATGGGTCGCTGAAAGAGATTGCCAGACTGAAAGACCCTCGGTCGGGAAGATGCATGATAACCTATACCGACTTACCGGGTGTACAGTTTTATGCCGGTAATATGATCACCGAACATCAGGGAAAAGAAAATGCCACATATATTCGGCGCTGCGCACTTTGCCTAGAGACTCAGTATTTTCCTGATTCTGCCAATAAGCCGCAGTTCCCGTCCGCAGTCTTTGGACCTAGTCGCCCTTATCGTTCAACAACGGTTTATCGGTTTGAAGTATGAGACACTGTCATAAAAAGGCGCTAAATTTGCTATAAGCCTGTCCTGTTTCGACGAGATTACAGCAAGAAATATGTTATGATACAAATAACATGTGTATATCGGAGTCGGAGGGGACAATGGAGCGGATATTTATCGAGGATTATGTAATCACTTTTCTAAAAAAGATTAAATCGGAAGCCAGTCAGCCGGTGCGTTTGTCTATATTTGGCCATACGGAAAAGATTGGAGAAGATAAACATATTTTTATATATGGAGCCGCCTGCAAAGAGGAAGGCCGCACAGCGGAAGAAACCGGCCGGGAATTTTTTGCCGGACACTCCTTTCTGGGCTTTGTCCATATAAATAACAGCGAAAGCAAGACTCCCACAAAGTACAGCTCCTTTTTTGAGGCTAATGAAGCGATGCAGGACTATATGCTGTTCTACACTAGGGGAGTCGGTGCCGGTAAAAGGCAAGGCAAAAATACTGTCCAATATATTAATGGCGGTGTAGAAATCATTGGCGGCAAGACAAAAAAGGAAAATATCCATCAGATTATCATAAATAAAATCAAGATGCTGCTATTGGGAATCTTTTGCCTTGTCTTAGCCGTCATAATCAGCACGATTAATGACTATAGCAAAATGTATGGATTTACTCAAGCTACCAGAGAAGTAATCGTATATATTGAAAAAACAGGGTGAACTGTGTTACTATCATTAATAGTGCCCATCTTGCTGGGCATGTGCAGTCCACATATATGGAGTGAGAAGCATGTCCAACATAAGAGATTACATGAAGGCAAAGGAAAAACGCCAGGCTGAGTCACCTAAAATAAACTATAAAGAGAGAATCAGAGGGCATAAGCTGACGGTTCTTTATCGTACGGCACTGATTTTACTTTTGGCAGGAGGAATAATCTTTGCGTTTTATATCCAGTGGCGCGACCGGATCTATGCTGAAAGTGTCATTACGGTATCGGCGGCAATCAGCACGTCGCAAGGAGCCTTAGTAAAAAACCTAGGGGGAAATATCCTGCATTACAGCAAGGACGGTATCAGCTGTACCGATCCTAAAGGAACGGCAGTATGGAACCAGACATATGAGATGCAGAATCCGATGGTGGCTGTCTGCCAGGATGTGGCGGCGGTGGGGGACTATAATGGAAGCATCATATATGTCATGAGTGCCGAGGGGAAGCTGGGAGAGATCAATACTAACCTTCCTATCCGTTATTTCGACGTAGCAGCCAACGGAGTGGTCGTTGTGGTCCTAGATGACGGCGATATTACTTGGATTGAGCTTTATTCAGCTCTGGGTGAGCAGATAGCATATAACAGTACTACTATGAATGAGTCCGGCTACCCAGTCAGTGTGAGCATATCGCCCAACGGGAAACTGGTAGGGGTTTCATATTTATATGTGGACAGCGGGGTGATGCAGACTACCGTGGCATTTTATAATTATGGGCCAGTGGGGCGGAATGCCGGCAATTTCATGAGCTTTTACAATTACCGGGATATCGTGGTGCCGCATCTTAGATTTATGAATAACGATACTGCATTCGGGATTTCGGATGACCGTATCGTATTTTTCAGTGGGAGTGAAAAGCCGTTGTTTATCAATACCAATCTGCTGGAGGAGAAAGTACATAGCGTATATAATAATGAAGATTTTGTAGGCTTGGTATTTCGTGATACATCAGGGGAAACCATGTACAGGCTTGATGTGTATGATAAGAAAGGCAGCGTGGTAACCTCAAAAAGCTTTGATTTTGATTATACTGAGATTATCTTTGAGAAAGACCGGTATATTATCTATAATGATTTGAACTGCATGATCTGTACTATAAATGGAACAGAAAAGTTTAACGGCATGTTAAGTAAGACAACGGCATTGATCATACCGACAGATTCGATAAACAGATATATTTCAGTATCATCTGATTCTATCGATACATTTGAATTAAGATAGTATTGAAAAGGGAGTTTTTAAATGTATTATGTGGCATTGGTTATTATTGCTATAATTTTTATATGGCGCATAGTGGCGGGTTTTAAAAAAGGAATGATTGGGGAAATCATTTCTTTGCTGTCTATGGTAATAGCCGGCTTTTGCCTGGCGCTTATATTGATGGCTATAGACGGCTATATGGAAGCACAGATTACCAAATTAATTCAGGCAGTAATCGCGCTGTTTGTCTTGTGCCTGATCTATAAAATCGTCAGTGTCTTATTTACATCCCTGAAACTTATTTCCAAACTACCGATTATAAATGGGCTGAACGCATTATTAGGAGCAGTATTAGGGGCAGCTGAGGCGGTAGTACTCGTAGCAATTATCGTCAGGGTATTAAAATATTTCAGCATAGGTTTATAAATTATTAAAAAACCGTTGACAATATGGGCACTATCTGATATCATATGAAAGTCGCACACCTGCTAAATGATGCAAGCGCGAGGAAAGCACCTTGACAAATAAATAGTA
>DBDG01000014.1 GCA_002293475.1 Lachnospiraceae bacterium UBA938 | reverse complement strand
TGTCTACAAATACCGGAATAATTCTTTCGCCTCGTCCTTCTTTACCGTTTCCTGCACATCCAGCACTTCTGCTTTCACCTCTTTATTCCCAAACTGTATCGTAATCACATCCCCCTGCTTAACATTCGCCGAAGCCCGTGCCACCTTGCCGTTTATCATCACCCGTCCGGCATCGCAGGCCTCATTTGCCACTGTTCTCCTTTTAATAAGTCTTGATACCTTCAAATATTTATCTAGTCTCATTACTGCCTCCCCCATTTCTAATAAGTTAAAAAGAACCTGTCCGAGACAGGTTCTCCTAGATATTGCTAAAATTAGTTAATCATATCCTTTAACGCTTTGCCAGCTTTAAACTTAGGAGCCTTAGAAGCAGCGATCTGCATAACAGCGCCGGTCTGAGGATTTCTTCCATCTCTTGCTTTTCTTTCAGTAACTTCAAACGTACCAAATCCAACCAATTGTACCTTTTCACCCTTTTTCAATTCTGCTGCTACTGAATCTGTAAATGCTTTCAATGCTTTTTCTGCGTCTTTTTTGGATAATCCAGCCTGGTCAGCCATAGCTGCTACTAATTCCATTTTGTTCATGCGAACTCCTCCTCTAATCTGAGTTTTTTTTAACAAGATACCTCGCGTTTGAGATAGTCTATAAATATATATATCTTCTTTTAATGGGTTTGTCAAGGAATATTTGGCTTTTTATCCGCTTATTTCCATTAATTTATAGAATTCCCGCTCAAATTATTGCCGCTGGCATCGCTCTCATCATTATTTCCGCTATTATTCCCGGATACATTGCTGCCTGATGCATGTTCATCATCGTCATTATCGTCATCTTCACTGTCGTCTGCTGTCTGAAGCTGAGGGAATGTGTAGGACACATCTTTGTTATCATCATTTATATGGATCGTGTAGCTTTTGGTAATATATCCTTGTTTACGTAGCGTAATCGTATGGCTGCCGACGGTTTTCAGGAAATTAACCGGAGAAATACCCATATATACACCATCCTGATATACCTCTACGTCTTCGGGAGAATCAATATAGAGGCGATATGACCCGGCAGTAAGGCTGTTGCCGGAGACACTGCTGCTGGATGAACTGTTCCCAGAAATACTATTATCCGATACCCCCGGCAAGCCTTGCGTACCAGAACTTGCCGACTGACTACTGTCATATTCATCCAAGCTAATGGTAACGCTGGCGATTTCCTGATTCACCTGGATGTATTGGGTAATGCTGTCATATCCGGAGGCTTCACAGACTATCTGGTGAAGGCCGTAAGCCATCTCCACCGCCCGTCCTATATCGGCTAGTTCCCCATCCACATAAACATCTGCGGTAGAAGGAGTTACGGTAAAATATACTTTGCCGATCTCGGGATTTTCAATTACGATATCGCTTAAGTCAATTACCGACTCCTTATCTCTTTTAATAGTGATACTTCTGACGGTATCAATCCCCCTTGCGGTAACATGGACATCCATATCACCCTCCGGTACGGTCAGAAGCATATCTTCCGTTATTTGCTGAATCGCCGACTGACCTGCCTCAATCCAGCCTCCAATCACATAAGTATCGCCTTCCAAACGTAAAAACCCATGGCCTTTTTCAACAATAATACTGTAAACGTCACGGCCAATCCCCTTGATCGTCACAACATCCCGGGAAACTATGTCGGCGGCTTCTATCTGCCGTCCTTCCGAAATAATCAGAGTGCTATCCGATAAGCGGAAGTTCTCATCTCCAATGACCGCATTTTTTCTTTCCCCGTCTATGTTGTATCTGGATATGGATTCATATATAAAGGTATCGGGAGACATCTGAAGGCTTGTCAGCCGCTTCGTCTCCTTCATAAAACAGACATCAACGACATCGCCGGCCTGAATCTGTGGCATGGACATGGCACCGTCATATTTATCTCTGACCTGAGTAGCCCCGTCATATGACAATGTATATTCTTTGTTTAATTCCACATTAACTAACGTAATTTTCTGTTCCTCGGTATTGACCATCTTAACAATCGCCGTATCTGCGGAATCATATTTGCCAAAATCGGACTGTTTTTCATCCGTATTAGCAAAAGCACTCTCAAAGGTCGATTCATGGGCCAGTCCGATACTGCCGCATCCTGTCAGGCTGATCCCGGCAAGCAGAACCGTCAACAGGTATTTTATCTTCCCGGTATTTCTCATCGCTGCATCATTCCTTTCGCCTTAGTATAACACAGGTCACCGCGTCAGAACAACCTATAATTAGCCCGATATGTTGCTAAAAACAGCTGTTTTTCCTTTTCTTGGGCGATTAACTTTTCTAGCTTTTCCATGTTTTTTCCCGGAATCCAAGCTTTTCCCGAGTTATAGTAAAAGTTTACTATTTTCCAGAATTTTTCAGGATAAAACAGCCGGTAATAGAGCTGAATATGATCTGCCCCAGTCATGACTCGCTCTTCCATATATGCAGATAGCAAATCATTTCCCACTGTCTGGGACCAATTACTTTTTTCCAATAATTTTCTCATGAAAAAATACAGATCCCTGACGGGATTATCGACAATACATTTTTCAAAGTTTATCAGACTCCATTTGTTTCCGGAAAGCAAAATATTATGATATTGATAATCACCATGACAAACCATGCCATGAACCTCCTCGTTAGTTTCTCCGGCATGGTAATGGAGCTCTTCTGACACCTGCAGGGCCAGATTAAAAAAATAATCATAGGCTTTCATCAGGTAAATTTCAAAATCCGTCTTCTGTCCTTTGTCTTTGAGGAACTTCCGAACTTTTTTAAGCTCTTTATTATGTTTCTCATATTCTTTTTCAACTTGAAACGGCAGTCTTCCTGCCATGATTTCCATGCCGGCAAGATCAGATTCTTTATGATAGCAGGCCAAGCTGCGCACCGCCATTTTACATTCCTCCATATCGCGGACATTACATTCCCGGCCTTCAAAATACGTTTTTAATATGTAAGGAACTCCTTCCTGATCATCTACCAGAAGTTCTCCATTCTTGCTTTTCATGATATGTTCCACATTAATGTTGCACCGCTTTGCCACATGCGTAAGCAGGGCGTCTTGCAGGAGGACTTTTTCACGGGGGCCGGCATATTCTTTGAGGATCAGTAAGCCTTGGTCAGATTCGCAAAGAATAGCGCCTCGACCTTTCCAGGTACGAAGCACTTCTATATCATAGTTTTCAAGCAAACTGACAGCTCTGTCGTTCACTGGCGTACCTCCCACATAAAGTCATATCCTATCTTATGTGAGCAGTCCAAAAAGTATTACAAGGAAAGCAGAGCTTTCCTTGTCGGGATTATTCGTTAAATGCGGCATATAATAAGTATTCTTTATTATTATGCTCCGGATAGTCAATGACATCTTCCAGCAGCCTGTTTAGCGTGACTCCCATTTCCTTACCAGGGGACATGCCGGCCGCAATCAGATCAGCGCCTGTTATTGCCAACTCCTTTAGAGAAATGCAGTTGTCGGCTGCCAGTACTTCTTCATAAATCAGACGGATTTCCTTAAGTCGTGCCATTTTTTCTTCTTGCCGGTAGCTGCTCTGGGCGGCCACATCGGCAGTTTTTACTTTAAGATAAAAAGGGAACAGATCTTTGCCGATTTTGGCCAAGGCGCGCCTTAGATTTACGGCCTCAGGTTCTATCTCATAATCGTGCCAGCGTACCAGCCGGGATACTTTATCTATGGTATCGTTATCAAATTTAAGCCGTTTTAATATCCGGACAGCCATTTCTTCACTTTTGGCCGGATGCCCATGAAAATGATCGGTTCCGTCTTCATCCACCGTTTTAGTAAGCGGTTTGGCAATATCATGCAACAGCATTGTCAGACGCAGAACTTTATGCGGTTCAATCCGGCACATGGCATACAAGATATGCTCACCGACTGAATAACAATGATGGCGGCAGTTCTGGCCGGTCTGCATGCACGCGTCAAATTCTGGCAGAATCTGGCTGGTGATTCCGGTTTCATAGGCAATCGCCAGATATTCGGGATGTGGCGAGGTAAGCAGTTTGACCAGCTCGATCCTGATCCTTTCGGCGCTTATATATTGGAGGTCGGAGACTTGGCGGCAGATAGCAGCTTTCGTCTTTTCTTCTATATCATAGCCCAGTTGGGCGGAAAAACGGACGGCCCTCATCAAACGCAGGGCATCTTCCGCAAATCTTTCCTCTGCTTTGCCCACGCACCGGATCTGTTTCTTCCGGATATCTTCCATGCCGCCGAACAAGTCGATGAGCCCGTCCTGAGCGTTATAAGCCATGGCATTGACAGTAAAGTCCCGGCGTTTCAGATCTTCGGCCAGACTGGAAGTAAATACTACTTCTGAAGGATGCCGGTTGTCTTCATAAATCCCGTCAATCCGATATGTCGTAACCTCAAATCCTTCTTTGCCCGACATAACCGTTACCGTTCCATGCTGTATCCCCGTATCCACTGTCCTTCGGAACAACTCTTTCACCTGGCCGGGAGATGCTGAGGTCGTGATATCCCAGTCCTCAGGCTCTCTTTCCAGAATCCGGTCGCGAACACAGCCACCCACCGCATATGCTTCATATCCGGCTTCGTTAAGAGACTGGATAATCTTGTTTACTTTTTCAGGCAAAGATATCTGCATATGCAATTCTCCTATAATATGTCTGCTTAATATGCCTTACCCCAATACACCAGCTTTTTCGCAGGCTTCCCACAGCATACGCAGGTTTCGGCAATATGCTCCTGATGGAAAGGCATACAGCGGCTGGTTACGCTCATCTCTTCCTTGATGGTCTCCTCGCACTCCCTTTCCCCGCACCACATGGCTTTCACAAATCCTGTTTTTTGATTGAATATCCTGACAAACTCTTCTTTGTCAGCGGCCTGATAAGTATGCTCCTCAAGATGTTTAGCCGCCCGCTCTAGCATATCCTGCTGAATGTTATTAAGAACCACCGATATTTTATCCTTTAATCCATCAAGCTCTGCTTCTATTTTTTCTCCTGTATCCCGGCGGCAAATCACGCATTTGCCGGCTTCGATATCCTTGGGGCCGATCTCAATACGGACAGGAATACCACGCATTTCCTGCTCGGAAAACTTCCATCCAGGGCTTTTATCACTATCATCGACCTTTACCCGGAATTCGCTCAGTTCATCTTTAAGTGCCATGGCCTTCTCCAAAACACCTTCTTTGCGCTGCTGAATGGGTATGATCATTACTTGGGTCGGCGCCACTTTGGGCGGCATGACCAAGCCGGAGTCATCACCATGGACCATGATGATAGCACCGATGATCCGGGTGGACATCCCCCAGGAAGTCTGATGAACATATTTTAAAGTATTGTCTTTATCGGTATAGCGGATATCAAAAGCTTTAGCAAAACCGTCCCCAAAATTGTGGCTGGTACCGGACTGCAGCGCTTTGCCGTCATGCATCAGCGCTTCGATTGAGTAGGTGGCTTCCGCGCCAGCAAACTTCTCTTTGTCGGTTTTACGTCCCTTTACTACCGGTATCGCTAAGACCTGTTCACAGAAGTCGGCATAGATATTCAGCATCCGCTCAGTCCGCTCCTCGGCCTCTTCGGCAGTCGCATGGGCGGTATGGCCTTCCTGCCACAGAAACTCCCGGGAGCGGAGAAAAGGCCGGGTTTCTTTTTCCCAGCGGACTACGCTGCACCATTGGTTATATACCTTCGGCAGGTCACGGTAAGAATGGATATCGCCCTGATAAAAATCGCAGAAGAGGGTTTCCGAGGTAGGACGTACACACATCCTTTCCTGTAAAGGGCTGAGGCCGCCGTGAGTAACCCATGCCACTTCGGGCGCAAAGCCTTCCACATGATCTTTTTCTTTCTGTAAAAGGCTTTCGGGGATAAACATGGGCATGTATACGTTTTCCACTCCTGTTGCCTTAAACATGTCATCAAGCTGTCTCTGGATCAGTTCCCAGATAGCATAACCTGCCGGTTTTATGACCATGCAGCCCTTTACGTTAGAATAATCAATCAACTCAGCTTTTTTTACCACATCAGTATACCATTGGGCAAAATCCTCGTTCATGGAAGTGATCGCCTCTACTAGTTTTTTGTCAGCCATTTCATTCTCCTTTTCTTCGCCAATCCGATATTGGCTATTATAAAACAATGTCCGTAACGCCTGCCTACTCATTAAAAAAGAAAAAAGCCGCTCCGTTCCATCATATACTGATCCGTAGTATAATCCATTATACACCCTCCTCCACTTGTGCCATGTTTTAAATAAACTGAAATAATTATACTATATGCATTCGGCTTACGCAATCTACAGATTGCGCTTTGACACTTCATTATTAATATGTATAATGATTGTAAGGAGATAGGTTGGTTATGAATAAAATATATATTAATTATGATGAGAACGCCTTAAAAGGCACTTTGAAGCTATTGGACGCCTCCCCCTTAAGAATGCTGGTTACCCCCGGTATGAAGATATCCATCAAGCCTAATATGGTATTGGCTAAGCCGCCTTCTGAAGGAGCTACCACCCACCCGGAGATTGTCGAAGGCTTGATTTGTTATCTGAAGGACTGCGGCATCCATAATATAGAGATTATCGAAAGTGCCTGGATCGGTGCCGATACTTGGAAATCATACCATGCTTGTGGATTTGACCGGCTCAGCGCGAAATATGACGTGCCTTTATATGACCTTAAGGAAGACCGCTTTCATAAGATCAGAACCGGTAAATATGAAATCGAAACATGCCGCAAGGCAACTGATACAGACTTCCTTATTAATATACCGGTCTTAAAGGCTCATTGCCAGACGCTGCTGACATGTAATATGAAGAACTTAAAAGGCTGTATATCTGACCGTGAAAAGCGGCGGTTTCATACCTTGGGGCTGCACGGCCCGATTGCTTATCTGAACCAGGCGATAAAAACCCATTTCTGTGTAGTAGATGGTATCTGCGGCGACCTTACTTTTGAAGAAGGCGGCAATCCTGTTACCCGCAATATGCTGCTGGCCGGACAGGATCCTTTGCTGCTGGACTCCTATTGCGCCGGCTTAATCGGCTTCCGTGCCGACGAGATCGGTTATCTACAGGTCGGTTCCGATATCGGCATAGGAAGGCTATATGACGAAAACACTGAACTGATTCAACTAAATCAGGATCATAAGCCGCTTACTCAGCACAGTGAGCGCGGAATCGCCGCCCGGTTAAGGAATTACATCCAAGAAGACCAAGCCTGTTCGGCCTGTTACTCTGCGCTTATTTTTGCCCTGCATCAGGCAGACCGCCGTACCTTGGACAAACTGTCTGATAAAATTGATATCGGCCAAGGCTTCCGCGGTAAAGAAGGAATGTTTGGCTGCGGCAGCTGCACTGCCGGTCATCAGTCTTATGTTAAAGGATGTCCGCCGGCGGCTGTTGATATAATAGCTTTTCTGCAGAATATTTTATAGTTAAAAAAGAAGATAAGGAATCTGAAAAGAAAAGGAACTGGTTATGTTAAAAAGGGTTTATTCATTTAAAAAGAACATGTCTAAATATTCCGCTTTTTTATATTGTGCGGTAATAGCATTTTTGCTCTTGCTCATCTGTTCCCGCTCATCTTTTCTTTATCCATATAATGACTGGAATGACGCCAACAGTTATTTTTCAGTAGGAAAAGCTATTTTTAACGGCAAAGTGCCTTACCGTGATGTTTTTGATCAGAAAGGTTTTTACCTTTATTTCTTATATGGGATTGCTTATCTGATCTCGAATACAACGTTTATCGGGGTCTTGCTTCTAGAGGCCGTCTTAATCACTTTCTTTTTATTCGGTGCTTACAGAGTACTTACCCTCTATGTGAAAAAGAAAACTGCCTTCCTGCTGCTTCCTCTTTTCGGAATGGTAACGCTATCTTCTTACAGTTTCTACTGGGGCGGCAGCGCAGAGGAAATCTGTCTCCCCTTCTATATGTGGGGTTTTTATCTTTCCCTTCGCTATTTTAAAACGGAATATCCTGCCCCTGCCAAAAGATCTACGATAATAACCGGCGGTATCCTTGCCGGAATAATTGCCATGATTAAATTCACCGGCCTAGGCTTTTTCTTTGCCTGGATGATGATGATCGCTTTCTCCTTCCTGCTTTGCAAGGACGTCCTCGGGATGCTTAAAAGCTGCTTTACCTTCCTTGCTGCCATGCTTTTCGCATGTCTGCCCGCGCTTCTTTATTTTGCCATGAATAATGCCCTTTATGATATGTACTGGGGCTATATCTATATTAATGTTTTTGTGTACAGTGACCTGAATGCCGAAGGCCCCGCTTTTTTTGAACGCATCTATAACCTGTCCAAACTCCTTTACTGGACGGCCATCAATAATCTGCGTTACTTTGCCTTTACTGTCTTCGGCGTGACCGCAATGTTATGTTCCCGCAAGCATAAATGGATAGAGAAAATTAATCTTTTAAGTTTATGCTTTTTTTTCTTTCTCGGGATCTATGTCGGCGGTTCGGAACTTCCTTATTATGCTCTTCCCCTTTGTATCTTTGCCTTATCTGGCTTTGCTTTCATCGGCCAGCTTGTCGAAAAGGTCTGGCGCCGGCTAATCGGATTCCGGCTCCGTCCGGCTTATTTCTCCCTCATTATTGCCTTCAACATAACTATAAACATAATCTTTGCTTATAACCTTTCAATGAATACGCCTATCATGCATACGGAAAAAGAAGATCACTTTCTTTATCAGTTCCAGCAGCTTATTGCGGAAACCCCTGATCCGACCCTGCTCAATATCGGCTGTCTTGATGCCGGGCTCTATACCGTGTGTGGCATTGTCCCTTCGTGCCGCTGGTTCCAGACCCAGACGCTGCGCACTGACGAAGTTGTCAATGCCCAGCGGCAATACATTACTGAGGGCCGGACCGATTATATCCTAGCCCGTGACACCTATCCAGATATCATCCATGACAATTATGATCTCATTGCACAGGCCCCATATTATTGGGATGGCAGCGAATTTATTTATTATCTTTTCCGCAAGACCCTTTCCCACTGACCGTTTTTAATATCCGGACTTCACACCTTACTATCCGTAACTCAGTCCCTGATTTCCGCAACTGGGTAAAATCCTATTGTGACTCCTTTCGCTATCACATATAATGATCTTACATTACTCATATGACCCTATGAAACTGAATAAAAACCTTAATACCTTTCCTATCAGGAGGCCATGATTGAAAATAATAATTAATGAAAATGCCAGCCTGCAAGAACCGGAAATAATCATTAACTGCCCCCGGATTACTTCTCAGCTTGCGGCAATAATCTCGCAGTTGCATGTAATGGATCTGAAAATCACCGGAACCGAAAACGGCCAGACTTATATTCTGGATGCCGCTGACATCCTTTTTATTGACACGGCTGACAAACGTACCTTCCTGTACACTCAGTCCAATGTATATGAATCCAGCCTGCGTCTCTATGAACTGGAAGAAAAGCTTTATCCATCTGGCTTCATCCGCGCCAATAAGTCATGCATATTGAATTTTAACCATATTAAATCGATTAAAGCAGATATCGATGGCCGTCTGCTGATAACCATGAACAATAGCGAAAAGCTTTTTATCTCCCGGCAATATGCACCTTTACTGAAAAAGAAACTGGAGGGAAAATAAATGAATCAGGAAAAGCATTTTAATATTTTTGAATTTTTTCAACAGATTTTTACGATATTTGGCGTTCAGGTCTTATTTGTGTCATTGCTATCTCATGTCATTCCGGCCGACAGCACTGTTCAAACCGGGATCCTAAGTTTATGGCCACATGGTCTTTCATTTGATGTCGTGCTGCAGTTTTTTGTCAGTGCCGTTGGTATCAATGTCCTAGTTAGCATATTTTCAACCGATCTTATTTTTAAAAAAATGCTTACTTTATGGCGGATTGTCTTCATGCTTTTAACTATTGTTTTATATATTTCTTTCCTCATTAATCAATTTGAGTGGTTTCCTGCCGGGGAAAGCGGAAACCCTGCCGCCTGGACCCTCTTCCTGATCTGCTTTTTAGCGTTTTTCGTAGCCAGTACTTTGATTATGATACTGAAAACACGTTATGAAAATAAGAAATATCAACGCTTATTAAATAATTATCATAAAAGAAAGGTAGGATCACCAAATGAATCAAACCAATAACATTATCCATACCGATCAGTTATCCAAGTCCTTCGGTGACAAAAAGGTACTAAATAGTATTTCTCTTTCCGTTGTAAAAGGAGAAATCTTCGGGCTTCTAGGGCCATCCGGGGCAGGAAAAACCACCTTGATCAAGATTTTGACCGGTCAGTCAAGCTTTAATGGCCATGCAGAAATCATGGCGACCAGTTGCCGTATGCTGGACAGGAGCATCTATGAATATGTCGGCATGCAGCTTGATAACTGCGGTATCTACGACCGCCTCTCCTGCTTTGACAATATGCTGCTTTTTGCCAAGATCCACGGAATTGATAAGCAAAAAACACGGGAAGCCTTGGAATATGTCGGCCTAGGCCGTGGCAAAGACATAGCCGGCAAGATATCCAAGGGCATGGCACAGCGACTAGTACTGGCAAGGGCGATCCTGCACGCTCCTAAGATTCTTTTTCTTGACGAACCTACCAGCGGCCTAGATCCGGCTACTACCAGAAAGATCCATGACCTGCTGCTGGATCTGAAAAAAAGAGGAATTACCATTTTTCTTACGACACATAATATGGAAGAGGCACATAAACTGTGTGATCACATCGCCTTATTGAATGAAGGAGATATCGTCGAATACGGCGTACCGGAAGAACTGTGCCGGAAATATAACCGGGATAACCAGATAACGGTATTATACCGGGACGGCACTGTCTATACATTAATGAATGAACCCGGCAGCGCTGCGGCAATTGCTGATTTATTTGCCTCCGGCCAGGTGGAATCCATTCATTCCTCCGAACCGAATCTTGAGAGCGTGTTTATTAAATTAACTGGAAGGGAGTTAGCGCAATGAGAAAATTTTATTTTACCAACATAGTTGCTTTATTCAGTAATAAGATCAAAGATACCCTGAAAAACCTGCAAGTCCTAGTATTGTTTATTATCTTTCCGATTATCGGACTGGTGATGACCACCGCCGTTGATGTACCGGAGGAAGCCGGCGGCACGATGTTCTTTGTCGCCGTATTTGCCACCATTCACTGTATCTTTGCCCCCTTGGCTGCCACTGCCAGTATGATTGCCGAAGAAAAAGAAAAAAACACGCTGCGGATCCTGATTATGTCCAATGTAACCATGCCCGAATATCTGATTGCCACCGGCGGTTTTGTTCTGTTTCTGACTTTATTGACAGGAAGCGCTTTCCTGTTCATGGAACCGGCTATTATGGAGAATGGCTTAGCGTTCATGCTCAACTTGTCCTTGGGCTGTCTTGTATCCGTATCCCTTGGGATGTGTCTGGGCCTGCAAGCCAAGAATGCTTCTGCTGCCAATGCCATGGCGGTTCCTGTCGGAATGGTATTCGCCTTTCTTCCCATGCTGGCTTCCTTTGACGAGACAATCGCTTCCATATCACGTTTTACTTATGGCCAGCAGATCAGCAATTTCATCGGAAACTTGCAGGCGGATGCTTCCGGCTTACTAATCGTCGCGGTCAACCTTGTTATCCTGCTGGGGCTTGGCATTTTTCTATACCGTCAGGTAAGGACTGAAGAATAGACTAATTACAAAATAAGCAAATAACAATATCCTTATTTGTATTAAATTAAGGTGTCTTGTCTAAGTCCGTAAAATTCTTATATAGATTATTAAAAATGCCAATTTACAATACGATCTTCCTATGATAATATAGATGAATAGAAATCCTTAACAAAGTTATACAAATTATTAGAGTGAATTTATTCACATAAGGAATGATCTGGCTTTTTTTAAATAAAATATGAAATATAGGTTATAAAATTTTATAATAGGATTTATTAGTATCAGTTGTAAGAAAGGACGTCTTTAGCATGATTGACCCTAAAATAATATTTGTTAAGAAATTTCTTGCGACATTATTTAACGATAAAGTAAAAACATTTCCAATTAATAATGACGATTTTAAATCTGGTATAGAGAAAATGGCCGTTTACTATCGGCAACATAAAGATAACTTTGGCTCATACACCGAAAGTTTAGAGTTTTTATTTATGAAATATACGACCCGAGGTGATTTTATGCAATTTGCTAAAATTATTGAGAGTTTTAACGGTAGAATAGTATCCCTTGAAAATCCCCATTATATCAAAGCCAATATTAAAATGGAGCAAGAGTATGTTGATGAATTAATTGCCAATACTTATCTAGGCATCGAAAATCAAGAATTTTGTGAATTAGTTAATTGCTTCCGTATAGGGGCGAAAATATAGTTTTCTGTAAAAGGTGGAAAAATGGCATTTGGAGATTTATTTCGGCAAAAAGAATTTGAGGTTGTTTTTACTCAAATTGAGAAATTTTCGTCTGAAAAACTAAAAGACTATAATGCAAAACTGGAAGAACAGATACTATCTAACCAAAGCAAAGAAATATTTGATGCCGTGTGGGGGAATGTCGAATTTTCAGCCGGTGAAATTTATATTCTGGATTCTCCGCTGTTACAGCGTCTAAGAAAAATCAAACAACTGGGATTAGCATATTTTGTATATTGCGGAAGTGACTATTCACGTTTTTATCACACCATCGGTGTCACTTTTTTGGCTGAACGAATGTCAACTGCTATCAATCGATGCGAACTGGGCACTCAGCCACAACAAAAAGCATACTTTAAGCAAGTGGTCCGCTTGGCGGCGATCTTTCATGATGTAGGGCACATGTTTTTAAGTCATGTTTCGGAGCACTATTTTGGCAAGAGTCCCTTATATCCACAATATGCAAGTGTCACCCGTATGCTCAACGAATTTGAAAAAAGAGCCGCGAAGAAGATTGCCCTCCATGAAATGCTAAGCTGTATGATCGTCAATACCAAGGAAGTACGCCAGCTGCTAAAAAGATTGTCTGGTCTTTTTACTGCTCATGATATACAAAACAATAATAAATCAATAGACCGACTAATTGAATATATATCTTGCTTAATAGTGGGTGTTCCAATTGACAGAGAGATCTTACCTTATTCCAGCATTATAAACGGTCCCATTGATGCTGATAAATGTGATTATTTATCCCGAGACTCCCATGTCACCCGGGTACCGGTTGCAGTAGATATTTCCAGAATCACGCAGAAACTAAGTGTTGTAAAGATAGATAATATTCATACATCAGATCTGTGGCATGTAGATGCTAAACAAATGGACGCATATGAACTTGCGATGAAAGACTCCGCGGAAAAATCTTTGTTCCAGTTATGCATAGCGCGCACTATTATGTTTGATAGCGTTTATTACCACCATAAAGTGTTGACTGCCGAAACGGAATTTCGCAGTATTCTCAATGAGCTTTCTGGTTTAGATAGACCGATATTTAACACCTTTGATGAGATACTTAATTACTCAGATGATGATTTTAATGCCTATTTTCTTAGCATCCTGAAAGATGGAAGGGAAGAAAATGACCGTATCAAAATTGACAGGATTGCAGTGCAGTTAAATAAATTATATGATCGTGAACTGGCTAAAAGAATCGCCTGTTTTATGCCGGATTACTTAGATGGTAGTCAGAGTGATCGGGAGTCTTTATTTGATTCGATACTTACTATGATTGATTCAGAGAATGAAAGATACCTATTACACGAATTAAAATTAGAATATATTAACATCAAAAATTTGCTGGGTGAGAAATGCCATGATATCGAAGATATCAGCATATTTGTTATTCAAGCGCCACCAAACATATATGGTCACAGTAAGATACAGGTTCCGATAGATATGCATAACGGTAAACCAAGGGATTTTAAAGGCTATGAACTGGTTAACAGCAAGGAGACCAGCAGTACCTCCTCCTATATTGTGACCAGTGAAAATGACCGGGTGGCAGTATATCTCGCATTGGAAAAGCTTTTACATAAAAACTTCAATATACATATGAAAGCAGAGTGCATTTCTTGCGGGAAATTTGACCAAGATGAAATAGCAGAAAAAAGTTCATATTTATTCAAAAAAGGTTATTATGATGATTCACCCACTCTACTAAAAGATGAACTGATAGCAAATTACATATCCAAATCAAAAATTGATAGATTGTACAGTAAGTTTTCTTCTTATGAAGGACCGCAAGGCTATAAACTAACAGAATCAGGCATCAAGGACTTTTTTAAGCAGATTCTCAGTGCGTGCAAGAATAAAGATCAGTGTAAGATGATTGTTGAAGGGATTGTCTCATTATTGGAAAGTTCTTTGTTTTTGAACCGGGAGTATTTTTCAACGAATTCGGATAGGATTGTAGATATCCTTTCAAGATTAAAATCCGATAACGATATGGTATATATAATGCCGCTAGGAAGAGTAGTAGACAGTGGCAAACATATTTCCTATTATTTCAATGATATCGGGGAACGGATTCGGGTTGAAACAGAAAAAACCTTGGAAGATCTGCTTACAAATCCAGCAGTGGAAACGATTGTTTTCTTTGATGATGGCATGTTTTCCGGCACACAATTAATTTCAATTATGCAGGAATATCTTGACATTCCTATAGACAAAAGAAAATCTAACGAACACCACGTGGAACCGTTGCCAAAAGAATTGCATATTCTTTTTAAAAATAAAAAAATTGCGTTTTTTTTCATCGCATTTCATAAAGAACAAGAAGAAATAATCAAAAAAGATTTAAAAGAAATGGGCTTCCAAGATCTTCAATTTTACCATATAGAGGATATGAGTGATAAATGGCTGGAAAAAGAAAGAAAACAGATATTTAAGGATGAAGAACAGCAGGCTGCCGTAAAAGAGCTTTTGGAGCGTATTGGTCTGGACATTATGACCTTCAGTAAACGCAAAGACGGTGTGTACAAAAATAGCTGGAATGAAGAAAGAATTAAAAAAGCTGCTCTTGGTTATAATAATGCCCAACAAATGGTCTTTTTAATTTCCAATGTGCCGACTTATACAATAACCGCCTTTTGGCAAAAAGGCCGGATAAACGGTTGGGAATGGCAGCCGCTATTCAGAAGAACAGAGAAATAAAAAATGAGATTAAACTTCCTAATCAGCCTCCATAAAAACAGCCCTGAACCGACTATCCGTCAAAGCACAAAGCTGTTTTTAGTATTTACTTAATCATTATTTATGTGCACTGAATTTAACTAAGAGGAACCAAGCCAAAATAATCTAGAAAGCCCAAATAAATCGCATAGGCATAGTTACCTGGATCCCCAAGCAGCAACTGCAGATCGCCTGGATTGGTCATATAGCCAAGTTCCACCAAGATAGATGTCATCTGGGTCGCACGTAATACATATAGTGATGGATTGGTTCTGACCCCGTTATCCCGTATGCCCACGATCTGTACTATCCGGTTCAATACATGTCTGGCCAGATATTCCGCCTGAGTATATAACTGGTAAACATACACTTCCGCACCGTTGATAGCCGGATTGGTATTGGCGTTACAGTGAATACTGATAAAATAATCGGCAGGCCATGCATTTGCTTCATTTACCCGCGCCGCTAGGCTGGAGGAGCTATTATAGCCCAATATCTGATCCGGGCTGGTTCTTGACGTCTTTACTTCAAAACGGTAATCGGCACGCATAATATCAGCAAGTATAATGCCTACATTATAATTAATGTACTGTTCCTCAACATCCCCGGCAATTGCTCCGCCGTTAATTCCTCCGGGATTATGTCCCTGGTCAATGTAAATTTTTATTGCCATAAACACCTCCTGTATATTCCACAGGTAACTTCTGCGGACAGCAGACCTATTCCTTATAAGGTTATGATATTCATGGCTTTCAATTTTGTTCTTTTTAAGTCTAAGTTATCGCTTGCTGGCCCAAGGTAAAAACATTAACAGGCTGACTAACAGAACCAGCAACGCCAAGGGAATGATATAGCCGGGATTACCCAGCCAATTTTCAAAGATTTCCAGTACCGTACCCCGGGCTGCCTTATTGAGATATAGATAATTGGTTCCCAAGCCTTTATTTAAAATAAATATAAACAGTGCGTAAATGCCTAAAAGCATCAGAATCTGTGGATATTGACTGATATCGGGTGTCAGCTTCCCCGAAGCAATCTGTAATATCGGTATCATGACCACTAAGAAATGCCAGATAAAAAAGATCAGCGGCATCCAGCCAAAGGCATGATAATTGTTAAGCGTGCTCTCAGGGGTAATGATCGCCATCACAGCTCCCGGCATCAATATCCCATATGCCAAGTTCCAGAGCAGTCGGTTGCGGGTGTACACTGTAACCGGCAGGACAAAGCCGCTGATAATACAAAGATGCAGCGGGGCAATATCCAAAAGCTCAAAATTATCATAATACCGATAAAACATATACGCCCGGAAAAAATAAAAGACAAACAGGGTGATACTTATTATTTTAATTAATCTCTCCGCCCGCTCTTTGCGGCATCGGTTCACATACCATGCCAGACCGGCTATTGCCAGTATTCCTACAATCAAATATATGAAGTGGGATAGAGAAAAAGCACGAAAACGTAATTCGGGTTCCACATCGGATGATAAAAACCAATTCAAACTATCATTCATTTTACTCCCATCTGCCCGCATCTTCAGCGATTCAACTGATACAACTATGAATCAATATACTTATTATTTTGATCTATGATTATTATCTAGGATTTCCTTCAAGGCATCGTCTCCGATGCTGATCCAAGCATCTTCTTCCTCTTCATTTAATCCTAAGTATTCCCTTAATGTGTCTTCCGTATCGCTTAATCCCCATTCTTGTGTATAATCATCAATGTCTTCAAATTCAATCTCGCCGGACAGATAGCGTTCTTTAAACTTTTTCTCCATCGATAAATCTCCCTCCCAACAACTTAGCTACACCGGTAACAATGCCGTTTATAACTCACAGTTATGCACCGTCCTAGGAAATGGCAGCACATCCCTGATATTACCCATACCGGTAAGATACATCACACAGCGTTCAAAGCCCAAGCCAAAGCCAGCATGTCTTGCCGAACCGTATTTTCTGAGATCCAAATAAAAGCCATAGTCTTTTTCCTTCAGTTTCATTTCCTTCATACGAAGTATCAGCTTATTATAATCATCTTCCCGCTGACTCCCGCCGATAATCTCTCCGACCCCTGGCACCAGACAGTCCATCGCGGCCACGGTTTTATCATCATCGTTTACCTTCATATAAAACGGCTTGATTTCCTTGGGGTAGCCGGTTACAAAAACAGGCCGCTTAAACTCCTTTTCCGTTAAAAACCGTTCATGTTCCGTCTGTAAATCTCGCCCCCAATTGACTTTATATTCGAATTCATCATTGTGCTTTTCTAATAGTTCAACCGCTTTAGTATAAGTAATCCTGGCAAAATCGGAATCCACGACATTCCTCAGCCGCTCCAGCAGACCATTATCAACATATTCATTAAAGAAAGCCATTTCCTCTGGTGCCTGCTCCAGAACATAGCGGATTACATATTTCAGCAGCCTTTCCGCCAGCATCATGTCATCGTCTAAATCGGCAAAAGCCATTTCCGGCTCAATCATCCAAAACTCTGCCGCATGTCTGGCCGTATTGGAATTTTCCGCGCGGAAGGTCGGTCCAAAAGTATAGATATTCTTAAAGGCCATCGCAAAAGCCTCTCCGTTTAACTGGCCACTGACCGTCAGGTTGGTGGCCTTTCCGAAGAAATCCTGCGACATGTCAGCCTGGCCGTTATCCATCTTTGGCGGATCAGCCGAATCAAGTGTGGTCACCCGGAACATTTCCCCCGCTCCTTCACAGTCGCTGCCGGTAATGATCGGCGTATGCACATAAATGAAATCCCTCTCCCGAAAGAACTGATGAATCGCAAAGGCAATCAGGGAACGCACTCGAAAAACGGCCTGAAATGTATTGGTCCGGGGTCTTAGATGGGTAATCGTCCTTAAGTACTCAAATGAATGACGCTTTTTCTGCAAAGGATAATCACCCGCCGACTCACCTTCAATGATGACTTCTGTAGCTTGGATCTCAAAAGGCTGCCTAGCTTCCGGCGTCACCGTTACTACGCCGGTCACGATCACCGCTGCCCCCACGTTAAGCCTTGATACCTCGGGAAAATTTGCCAGCTTATCCCCATATACTATCTGCAGGGCTTCAAAAAAAGTCCCGTCGTTGATTACTAAAAATCCAAAAGACTTTGAATCTCTTTTGCTTCTCAGCCATCCCCCGACAGTCACTTTCTTGTCCATATAATCGCTTTGATTTCTAAATAATTGCTTGATTGTAATCATGTCCATATTATTATACCCCATAAACTAATAACTTCTGCATCTTTTACCATACTCTACATCTACATCATTCTTTGTCCGTTAATTGCCAGCCGGAACCGGAGCCCTAACTTTTCAGCCGCTTTTCGGCAAAGGATCATCCGACCCAAAAAAATCTCAAAATAATCCATAACTGGACATACATCGATATCAATAGCCATCTGCAATTCGATAAACTGATCCCTTTCAATCTGTAGCTGCGATTCTTTCACGGAATAATTAACCCGGTCATGGATATCAAAGGTGACTACATCATGATTCCTCACTCTGGTTCTCCGCACATCCGTTTTATCGGCTAAAATCAAAGCTGCGGCAACAGGATTGACAGGAAAGGCCGTAGACTCATCGTGATTTCCTATGGCAGTCACGATCGTAGCGATATCTTCCGGTTCCACATTCATCCGATCCAGAACCCGAAAGGCCATAACAGCACCGCTTTGGGCATGGTCGATCCGGTTTATCACATTCCCGATATCGTGAAGATAACCGGCTATTTTCGCCAGCTCTATTTCCCGTTCGCTGAAACCCTGGATTCGCAGAATCTCGCCAGCCGTCTCAGCCACCTTCTTTACATGGGCAAAACTATGTTCCGTATATCCCATCGCAAGCAGTGATTCATCCGCTTTCATAATATAAGTCCGGATCGTTTCGTCCTTCAGTATGTTTTCATATGTTACTTTCATACAGAACCTCTCAAGTTAGTAAATGAATTAATACGTTGTTATGTGGCAGATCATAATCCTGACCATAGTATACGTCCATTATCGCATTTTATCAATCAATATCTGATGTAATCAAGCTCGTATTACAGTTATTAGTAAAATTTGCTATTGACATCGGGGGTTTTTTGTGTTAACAAAGTATTATAGCAAAGTAATAAGTTTCAGAGACCCCGCCTCCATGGAAATTTTAACAGAGATTCTGTGTCATCGGCTGAAAGCACGGATTAAAAAAGTAGCAGGACGGGTAACACTCTTTAACCTTATAATTTAATATCGTATTAAAGCCGGGCGCAGTTGCGCCAATGTAGGGTGGCACCGCGGGTAAGTTACTCGTCCCTCAGAATATATTGTATTCTGGGGGCTTTTTATTTACAATTGATTTTTATTTATACTTTTATTACAGGAGGCTATTATGAACAGATATCGTACCCAGAATTGCAATGAATTACGTAAATCCCATGTAGGGCAGGAAGTCAGGCTGGCCGGCTGGGTAGATGCCGTCCGTGATCATGGCGGAGTTATTTTTATTGATCTGAGGGATCACTATGGCATCACTCAAGTCGTAGTGAACAATGACGGACTGCTGAAAGGTGTGGGTAAAGAATGTGTTATTTCCGTTGCCGGTCCGGTAAGAGAACGGGATCAGGACACCGTCAACCAAAAGATTGACACCGGCGCGGTAGAATTACGGGTTGATACCCTAGAAATATTAGGACCTTCCTTAAACCAGCTGCCCTTTGAAATCAGCGAATCAACCGCTACACGTGAGGAACTTCGGCTAAAATACCGGTTTCTTGACTTACGCAACCCTAAGCTTCACCAAAATATCGTGATTCGCTCAGAAATAACCCACTTTTTAAGAGAAAAGATGAGAAATCTTGGTTTCCTAGAGATTCAGACTCCTATCCTGACATCGTCATCACCGGAAGGCGCCCGTGATTATCTTGTTCCAAGCCGGAAGCATCATGGCATGTTTTATGCCCTGCCCCAAGCCCCCCAGCAGTTTAAGCAGTTACTGATGGTTTCCGGTTTTGATAAATATTTTCAGATTGCACCGTGTTTCCGCGACGAGGATGCGCGAGCTGACCGTTCACCGGGAGAGTTTTATCAGCTTGATTTTGAAATGTCTTTTGCCACCCAAGAAGATGTTTTCCAAGTAGCAGAATCCGTTTTATTTGATACCTTTAAGAACTTTTCCGCCGGAAGGCAGGTCAGCCCGTTACCATTCCGGCGCATACCGTTTGCGGAAAGCATGCTGAAATACGGAACCGATAAGCCGGATCTGAGAAATCCGCTTATGATCGAAGATCTTACCGCTTTCTTTGCGGATGTTGATTTTGCCCCTTTCCGGAATAAGCCGGTACGAGGTATCGTGGCACAAGACTGCGCCGGTTCTCCCAAGTCCTTTTTTGAAAAGATGCTTTCCTTTGCTACCGACATCGGCATGAAAGGCTTAGGCTATATTTCGGTATTGGCCGGGATGGAACTGAAAGGGCCGATTGTCAAATTTTTATCCGAAACAAAGCAAAAAGAGCTTATCAAAGAGCTTTCACTTACAGAAAATGACACCCTGTTCTTTATTGCCGATGTTCCCAAGCTGGTTAACGTGCTTGCCGGACAGATCCGTTCGGAACTGGGAAAACGACTAGGGCTAATTGATAACAGTTCTTATGAATTTTGTTTTATCACTGATTTTCCAATGTATGGCATCAATGAAGAAACCGGAGCTGTTGAATTTACGCACAACCCTTTTTCCATGCCGCAGGGTGAGATGGAAGCGCTGCAAACGATGAATCCGCTGGACATTCTGGCATACCAGTATGATATCGTATGTAACGGCGTGGAGCTCTCTTCGGGTGCGGTGCGGAACCATCGGCCGGATGTGATGTTAAAAGCATTTGAGATTGCGGGCTATACCAAAGAAGATATCGAGGGCAAATTTCCGGCACTCTTTCATGCCTTTCATTATGGCGCGCCGCCTCATGCCGGCATGGCACCGGGACTGGACCGGATCGTGATGCTGTTAACGGAACAGGAAAGCATCCGTGAAGTAGTGGCTTTCCCGCTCAATGGCAATGCCCAAGATCTGATGATGGGCGCACCAGGGATTGTTTCAGAGCACCAGCTCCGGGAGGTTCATGTTAAGATCAGGTAATCATTTATTATTCGATAAATTAAGAAAGGATATGATATGGTAAATATTTTAGAATATGCGGCAATAGAGAAAATAAAATTGACCGACGAAGAGGCCGCACAATTAAGTGCATATGCCGGGATACTGGAAGACAGTTTTTCTAGACTGGCAGCGGCGGATACGGAAGGAACCACGCCGCTTGTGACCGTTTTGGATATTGAAAATGTATGGCGGGAAGATATCTCTGTTAAGATGATATCACGGGAAGAACTATTATCTAATGCACCCGAACAGTATGACGGGTATTTTCAGGTGCCAAAAACGCTGGAATAGGAGGTGGTATAGATGGACAGTAAGATCAAGGTTTATGTAGATGAAAGCATAATGGAAAAAGGGAAGGAAGCATGTGCCGGCTCCGCCATATTAAAGGGTTTTATCTCGCCCTTTGACGCGACAGCGGTCACCCGGCTACGTACCGCTGGAATCAGCATCAGCGGCCAGGTGCCAATGGATGAATTTGGCATCGAAAACTTTTTTTCCGATGAAACAGAAGAAGTTCCGGGCGCTGTCAAGGCCGTTTCTGATGACCGGTCAGTCTGCGTTTTATGTAATGATGTATTCGGCCAGATTCGTCGCCAAGCGGCACTAAACGGTCTATACTATATCCGGCCGACTTATGGAACAGTGTCACGTTACGGCTTGATACCAGCAGTTTCTTCTATGGATCAGGTCGGGGTATTATGTGCCGATCCCGAAACCGGAAGACAATTACTAACCCGGATAGCCGGTCACGATGAAGGTGACGGAGCGATGTTTCCGGACACTGATTATAATTATAAAGCTGATGGTAAACCTAATGCCAATAAGATCCGCCTTGCCCTTCCTGATCATGCCTGGGCGGCAACCGACAGCGGGCTGCTGGCTGGGATTAAAAACCGATTTGAAACCAGATCAATAGAACTAAAGTATTATGAACTGTATCAACAGATACTATATGTCTTGAGCTGCGCGGAGATATGCAATAATACCAATCGATACGATGGTATTAAATTTGGCTATCGAACCAAGAATTATACCGGCATTACCGACCTCTACGTGAATACGCGAGGTGAAGCTTTAGGGCTTGATACCAAGCTGGCGGTGATTATGGGTGCTTTTGTGCTCTCTCAGGACAATTATGAACGGTATTATGAAAAAGCAATGAAGCTCCGGCGACTGATACGGGATAGTGCCGCCTTCGACGATTATGATGTGATTGCCCTGCCGGTCAGGTGTAACGGAACACGGTATGAAGAACTGGCCTGTCTTGCCCTGCCGGTTCTGGCGGGTCTGCCTTCTCTGACAGTCCCGGCGGGAAACAGCGGGATACAGCTGATTGCCGCCAGCAAGCGGGAAGATGTTCTGTTTAGCGCATGGGAGGTAATAAAAGATGGAATATAATATAAATAAAAAATATGAAGTTGTGATGGGTCTTGAAGTCCACGTAGAACTTGCCACTGAGTCAAAGCTGTTTTGCTCCTGTTCGGCCAAATTTGGTGCCGGAGCCAATGAAAATGTCTGTCCTGCCTGCGCCGGCATGCCCGGTATGCCTGCTGTTATCAACAAGAAAGCGGTTGAGCTGGGAATCGCAGCAGCAATCGTAACTAACAGCCAGATTACTAGGACTATGACTTTTGATAAGAAAAATTACTTCTATCCTGATCTTCCGACCGGGTATCAGATCACCCAATTATATGCGCCGATCTGCCGGAACGGCTGGGTGGAAATCGAAACCAGCACCGGAAAAAGGAAAATTACCCTAAAACAGATACACATTGAAGAGGATGCCGGCAAACTGGTTCATGACGGCAGGACAGGAACTACGCTGGTAGACTTTAACCGGACTTCTGTTCCGCTGACGGAAATCGTCAGCAACCCAGATTTCCGGACCGCCGAGGAGGTGGTAGCATATCTGGAAAAACTGCGTTCACTCCTAAGCTTTGCCGGAGTCTCCGATTGCAAGATGCAGGAAGGATCCATGCGCTGTGACGTGAATATATCCGTACGCGAAGCCGGTTCCGATAAACTGGGAACAAGGACGGAAATCAAAAATATGAATTCCCTGCGGGCTATCGTCCGGGCGATAGAATATGAATCACAGCGCCACATAGAAGCCCTTACGACCGGATGTGAAGTGCTTGTCCAGGAAACCCGCCGGTGGGACGACAACAAAGGGGAAAGCTTTTCCATGCGCGGCAAAGAAAATGCTACTGATTACCGATATTTTCCCAATCCAGAGCTGATGCCGGTGGTTATCAGCGACGAATGGATTACGGAAGTACGCAATAAACTCCCTGAATCGGCACAGGATAAGTTTATCCGGATGACGGACCAAATGGGATTGAGCGAATATGACAGCAAGATCATCACGGGAAGCAAGAATCTGGCGGCTATTTTTGACAAGACCGTTGCTAGGATAAACAAGCCAAAGGACGTTGTTAACTGGATTACCGTTGATCTGCTTAGCATTGCCAAGGGCGATAACAAAGGCGAGGATGATATCAATATTGACTGTGAGAAATTTGCCGCCTTGATTGCCCTGGTTGACACTAATGTAATTAACCGGACAATCGGCAAGGAGCTGCTGGGCAAGGTGCTGGTGGGCAATATTGATCCTGAAAGCTATGTAAAGGAACACCAGCTTGGCAACATAACCGATACCGCTTTTCTGGAAAATTTAGTCCACAAGGTACTGGCCGAATTTGATAAGTCCGTGCAGGAATACCGGGATGGGAACCAGAAAGTCTTTGGTTTCCTAGTCGGCCAGATTATGAGAAAAGCTGAAAAAAAGGCCGATCCTAAGGCTGTTAACGAACTGCTACGTAAAGTGCTGGATGATGATAAAAAGAGTTAATTGTATAATAGCCCCCAAATAGCGGTTTGGGGGCTATTGCACTAATTCCCACTGGCTGGGAAAATACATTTTTTTACGTTTCGTAAACTGACGGTCAAAGATTTCTACTTTATCCTTAGGAATATTCTCAAATATCTCTGATTCATAAAACTGCCCTCTGACATCTTTCATTGCGCCTGTGGTCAGTTCTATACCCATAAAGGCATCAAAGTTTTTCCCCTCATTCGTGCTGATCAGAAAATGATCACAGGTACGGAAACCGACTCTGGGGTAATAATCCGGCTCTCCAAAGATAACGATTCCCGGATATCCAGCAGCTGCTGCCAATTTCATAGTTTCCGATATCAGCATTTCACCTATGCCGCAGCCCTTCCATTCGGGAGCTACGCAAAGAGGGCCAAAAGTAACGATTTCATGTTGTCTGCTGCCGTCCCGGACATAAGCTTTAGAATACATGATGCAGCCGACCACTTCTCCGTCCTTACAGGCAATCCGGCTGATCTCGGGCAGATAATCCGGATGTTTCCTCAGTTCATGGACAAAATAATGCTCATCACAGCCTTGCTGGTGATAATTCCAAAATGCCGCCCTCGTCATATTCTCCACTACATACCAATCATCGGGAGTTTCCTTTCTGATATCCACCTCTGACCGCATCAGTTTCTTTTTACGGGGCAGAAACCATCCCATCTCTAGACGAACCTCCTTACGCTCCAGGTCATTATTCTGATATTCACAGGTATTCAATCCTATCAGGGTAAAGCCTTCATGTAGGTAAAATTCAATTGCATTCACATTACAGGACTGTGTTTCCAATACAATCGCCCGATACCGCTCCAACCGCGCCTGCTCCTTGGCAACCTCTAACATTGCATGGCCCAACCCTTGCTTTCGCCATTCTTCCGCCACCCAGATTTCCGTCACTCGCAGACGATTATTCCATTCCTCCGGACTGGTTTCCATCGCAGCAATTAATTCCCCATTTTCTATGATACCCCATGCACAGGCATCTTCCCAATGTTCCTTATACAACGCGTCAGATAAACCGGCTTCTAGCTTTGTATCTCCAAACGGTAAACCCAGCTCCTTCTTTTCTATCTTGATGATAAAGCCGCTGAACGCCGACCCGGACTTCGTACATTCTATTTCTACATCATAATATTGTTCCGTAGTGTAACGATAGGGAAGAATGTGGTCTTGCCAGTCTTGTTTTGGCAAATGTATAATTTCATACGCCATAAGAACCCCCATGCCTTACTAGGCCTGTCTATAGCCGGTAAAGTGTAAATGCTATGCTCTAGATATACAGCACATAATCCATCATCTCTTTCTGAAAGCCGGCTTCATTTAATATATCGGCAGCATATTCAGGATACTCCTTAATAACTAGCCGTTTTTTATCGAAAAATATTTTTTTCTGCTTATAAAGTGTCACAAACTCTTTCATAACCGCGACAGCTGCTTGATCCGCGAGCTTGTTTAAGATAATTTCATTTTGCAAAAACCGCAGCACCTTTCCCTGACGCTCCAGCACCGCTACGGGAATACCGCCACATAAAGCCACCACGGTGCCGGAAATATTCATGAAGTCTTTACCTTCCTTGACAGCCAGCGATTTGCCCCAGATCTGACCGGGATCAGAAGCGTTAAGCCAGATGATATTTCCGTTTTCTCCGGGAACTTTTGACATTTCCGCATATCTTTTCAATGCCAATACCACACCTTCATAATCCTTGGCACGGACAAACTGGGCTCCGCTCATACCGGCTACATAATAGCCTCTCCGCACCCTGCCGGTATACTCCCAGATACGCAGGATTTCCAAAGCCTGACTCCAGCTCGTACCGGGTACCTGATAGGTTTCCCGGCACAGGATGACATTACGGCTCAAAAGCTCCTCCAGCATTTCCTCCATACTCTTTACCCTAAGCGGGCGGACAACATCCCACCGGCCCGCCGACAAAGCCATCACGCGGGCATTGACCCTAGCTCTGGGTGATGATTTCTTGAGCTTGTCGCGGTTCTGCCACTGCCTTACCGGAACAAAGCTGTCGGCATAAACATAACCTTTCTCCGCCAAGGAAAGAAGCCCGTCCTGCACGCTTCCTTCCAATGGAAGCTGATTGAGAGTCCGCATAAAGCTGGCACCCCGCCTTGAAAGCTCATGATATAAAATCCGCTCATCCGCTGAAAAATCCGTTTCCGGCTCGCGCAGCTCCTGCTCCCAGTCAATATCCTCATATCTTTCAAAGCAAATATCTCCATCGGCATCAAGCCGCCAGAAATATTCTCCTTTTGCCAGAAACTGATCAAGCATGCTTTCCCGGTAGCCCTTTACCCTTCGCGCAAAAATAACCGTTTCCCACCAAGCGGCCGGAAAAGGCTGGCCACAATACTGCCTGACTGCCATGTCTAGCTGTTCTTCGGGCGGTGCATTCCGGTCTACTGCTGCTGCCATCATAGCTGCATAGGCTTCTCCTTTACGGGTAACCGTCTGGGAACGAAGATTACGGAGCGTCGCCTTTCTGGCACGGGAATAAAGTTTCGCATGATAGCAGTACCCGTCATCCTCCACAATATCACCTGCATCCAATAAGCTCTGGAGAACATCACTGGCCACCGCTTCCGCTAGAAAATAACGACCGCTTATTTCATCCCGTCGCATCGCGCCGCGGTAATATAACATCCGCCGTAAGATATGGCTCAATGATCTAGGTTCATAGCTCACCAAGGCATCTTCATATTCTTCTTTTTGCTCGGCAGCAACCCACAGGCCTGGCTCAATATAAGCAACTAGCTCCCGACTGGTCAGTTCCTCAAGCCACGACAAAGCATCTCCTTGGTCCGAATCGCCACAAAGCCCTATCAGCTCTTCCGCCAGCAGGTCACCTTCTATCATCAGCAGGGAATGTAGCTGATCGGCATTTTCAGGGCGTTTCTTACGTTCCTGCTGTTTCTTAAGTTCTTCTATCGCCGGCTTTATCTGGTTGATAGCCTCCAGCTCGGCGTACACCGTCTTCCGCAGTCCGTCAGTGCTGGGAGTATAAGAATACATCTCTGCCTCCTCCACCCGCCATTGAAAAGGCAGGGACATCGGTGAAGAATTTTCCACATAGACTTCTCTGACCGCTATCGTGCCACTGTGAATACCGTTCAGAATCTCCAACGCGCCGTCAATATCCCATAGATCTTCCAGACATTCCCTTCTGGTCTCGCGGATCAGCGGATGATTTTTTTCCTCACGAAGAGAGTCAAGCATTTCGGTGCTTTTCAGCCGCTGCAGCCAAAGCGGCTGTCGCCTTTGGTTTTTCATCCCCATCATCAGCGCCCTAGCGGCATTATATCTAAATGTCATATTAAATACTGGCGTAATCGGCAGGATTGCTTCTAGGATAGCTCTTGCTTTTTGCGGAGAAATAGCATAAAGCAAGCCTTCCGGCAGGATTTCTTCGCCATAAGGATAAAGCAAGAAGCCATCCTCATCGTCCACACAGCCTACATTGGTATGCAGGGAATTGGCGGCTGCCTGCTGCATCAATAGGGAAAGGGGGGCATTTACCCGCCTGCCATAGATCGCGTGCACCATGATCTGATGACAGCCCGTATGGTCAGTAAAGTGTTCGACGACGACTGTCCGTTCGTCAGGTAAAGTCCCCGTAGCTTCTATCTGCCTGTCTATAAAATCAGCCGCGCTTTTTACTGCCGATTCATCCAGCCCCAGTTCTGCCAGCTCCTTCCGGATACTGCCGTCTTCGATCCCCTTAGACAACTGTCCCAGTATTTTGCCAAACTCCCGGCTAGTATCCAAGGAACGCCCTTTAGTTTCCCCTTTCCAAAAAGGAAGCCTAGCTCCATCCACATCCGCCGGCGACACGATTACCGAATCCCGATCCAGCCGGCGGATCCGCCATGCAAAAGATCCTAGGATAATCCGGTCACCGATCCGAGTCTCATAAACAAATTCTTCATCCAGCTCCCCCAGCTTGACGCCTTCTTCTGTTTTGATAGTATACAAGCCCTTATCTGGGATCGTTCCCCCCGCCGTCACCGCCAGCATCCGGCTATAGGCATCGCCCGACACCTTTTCATGGATACGGTCATAAAGCACCCGCGGCCTTGCCGGTATCTCCCGACTATGCTCATAATCACCTGACAGCATCCCCAGCACATCTTTGATATCCTGCTTGGTAACATCGCGGAAGGAATAAGTCCGCTTGGTAACCTCCAGAACATCATCCACACTATACTCTAAGGTTGCCATTGACACCAGATGCTGAGCCAAAACATCTAGGCACAGTCGTGGCGGCGCAGCCTTTTCCACTCCACCCCTTCTGGCGATCTCCGCCGTCATGCCACAGAATAGGCCTTCCGGTGCTGTCCGCGGATACATAAACATATAACTGACCCGGCCAGGATTGTGCCCTGCCCGCCCCAATCTCTGCATCGTGCTGGAAACCGTCCGGGGACAGCCGATCTGTAAGACCTGATCAATTTCCCCCACATCAATCCCCAGTTCCATCGAAGAGGTCGCACATAACAGCCGCAGCCTTCCATCCCGCAGGGCTTGTTCCGTTTCCAGCCGCTGCTCCTTAGACAGGCTTCCGTGATGTACCCTCGCAAAATCCTCGCCCCCAAGCAGGTTTACATAATACGCCGTCTTTTCCGCATACCGACGGCCTTCTGTAAAAGCAATCACACTTCTGCTGCCTTGACACTGTTTATAAATCTCACTTGCCAGTTCTTCCCACACGGGATCTTTACGCCGTCCGAAAGGAGGGAGCGTCCCTTTAATCTCTATCGCTATCTTTTTTTCCATCGGCGGAGCCACGATCAGCGCCTTGTCCGGCGCCAGATATTCCGCTGCCAGTTTAAGCGGTTCAATCGTAGCCGACAGACCGATTCGCTGCACCGGCTTTTTACAAAGCTGATCCAGCCTGGCCACCGACAGCATCAGATGCGCGCCCCGCTTTGTATCAATCATGGCATGAAGCTCATCTATAATGACTGCCTGCGCAGTGCTTAAGAATACGCGCCCCGGCCCGCTTGTCAGCATCAGAAAAAGTGACTCTGGCGTAATAATCAAGATATGCGGAGGGATTCGCAGCATCCTCTGCCGGTCCCTCGGCAAAGTATCACCGGTACGGATGGACACCCTGATTTCCGTAGCTTCCCCGTACAATTCCTGTTCCGCTTTCCCGATTCCATCCAGCGGTCTGTTCAGATTCTCACGGATATCGCCAGCCAGCGATTTTAAAGGAGAAACGTAAATAATATACAGCTTGTCCGCCAGTTCACCCGCTCTTGCCATAGCCTTCAGCTGATCAATAAAAACTAAAAAGGCCGACAAAGTCTTGCCGGTGCCCGTAGGCGCACTTACCAAAACTGCCTCGCCTTTTATAATCGCCGGCCAAGTCTCCTCCTGTACCTTTGTAGGTTTTCCGAAAGCCGATGCAAACCATTTTTCTGTAGGTTCGCTAAATAAACTCAGCGCGTTGTCCATTTAATCATCCCTTATATGCAAACTTCTTAATTAATTGAGCTTGTTGCGTTTATATTATATCAACGATACCCCCTTTTTGCAACCGAAACGAACATTTGTACCAGGGTCACCGCATTTACTTTACTCACTCGCAAAGAGAACTCTTTCTAAGAAAGATGAGTCCCAACCAGCAAGTTTCTGTAAGTTTTTCAAACTCATGCCACCATAAACTTGTTTTTTCAAATGTTCTAAGGCGAGT
>DBDG01000080.1 GCA_002293475.1 Lachnospiraceae bacterium UBA938 | reverse complement strand
ACTCGCCTTAGAACATTTGAAAAAACAAGTTTATGGTGGCATGAGTTTGAAAAACTTACAGAAACTTGCTGGTTGGGACTCATCTTTCTTAGAAAGAGTTCTCTTTGCGAGTGAGTAAAGTAAATGCGGTGACCCTGATGGCAAACATATGGGAGATCAACAGCCTTATGTCCAGACTTAATAAAAGACAAATCCAAAAATGGTCAATCATTATCCTGCTGACCGTCACGCTTTTCTTTGTCGTCAAGGCCGGCTGGGAGAACCGTTCGCCTGACAGTGCGTTTGCCGCTGCCTTCTATGCCTCCGTCCGCTCCGGAGCCGAGCGGCAGATGTCGGTCAGTCTGATGCCGCTGCTATCGTTTCTGGACGACCATGACGCTGCGGGCGGTCTCCCCGCTTATATGGAGACGGCGCTGTTAAAGCAGATGCCGCTCTATTATCACAGCGAACAGCTCAGCTTAAGCTCTCCTGAGGTAGAAGATGAACTGACCCTGGAGATGCTGATCCGCCAGGAAGCCCGTGACGAAGACGTCAAGAATATTCCCGAAAGCGAACTGGATTACAATGACACGGCTATGCATATAGAAGAAAGCATGCTGGACGCTTTCCGGGAAGAAAACAATCCGGCGGGCGAGACGGAAGATCCGGCGGCCGGTCCTGGTGGCGTCCTGTCTGCCATGCCGTCCTTTCAGATACCGGAATATCCGGCCTATACTTATGACTGGTCGCAAGGGTTTTCTTATGACGAACTGATAGATAATTTTTATGCGGTTGATTCCACAACGGCTGTTACGGAACAGAAGATAAACCTGGAAAATTTATTAAACCGAGATTTGAGCATTGATAAGACGGCGGTCGGGCCGCAGATTTTAATATACCATACCCACTCACAGGAAAGCTTTGCCGATTCCATACCCGGCGACAAGTCTACGACCATCGTCGGAGCCGGTGAGCGTCTTGCGTCGATCTTAACGGAGAAATACGGCTTCCGGGTTCTTCACCACACCGGAGAATTTGATGCGCAAAGCCGGGATTATGCTTATTCCAATGCCTTGCCGGTAATCGAAGAGATATTGGCTGAAAATCCGACGATCCAAGCGGTCATCGACTTGCACCGGGATGAAATGCCGGCAGGCCGGAAGCTGGTAATGGATGTACAGGGACGGCCGACAGCGCGTTTCATGTTTTTCAACGGATTAAGCTATACCAATGATACCGGTGCGATTGAGTATCTGAAAAATCCTTATATCGACGAGAATCTGGCCTTGTCATTCCAGCAGCAGGTCGTTGCCAATGAATACTATCCGGGACTGGCACGTAAGATTTATCTGCGGGCATACCGCTACAATATGCATGTGTCACCTCAAACCACTCTGATCGAACTGGGAGCCCAGAACAATACCGTCGAAGAAATCATGAATGCCTGTGATCCGCTGGCTCATATCATCGCCACTGTCCTGGATAAATCGCTGTAGATACGAGTGATTCCTTAGACATCCAAGGCGCTGTTGATGGCGTCGCAGACGATATGGCTGATCTGTTTGACCTCGAAATCAACATCTTTGCCGGTTACATACATATTACGCAGTTCCCCCAGCCCGTTCAGCATCTCTTCCTTGATGGCATGACCTTCTTTCCCGTTCTCTTTGATGGCTTTGTCGATGGCATCGCTGACGATGGTCGCGGCGTCCACGACGGTGGGCACGCCGATGGCTATGACCGGTATCCCTAGTACTTCTTCCGTCAAGGCATTACGGTGATTTCCCACCCCGGAACCGGGATGAATACCCGCGGTACTGATTTGGATCGTCCGGTTCAGCCGTTTGGTAGATCGGGCGGCTAGGGCATCAATAGCCATTATGACATCCGGTTTGGTCTGTTTGACAATCCCCTGGATGATTTCCGATGTTTCCATGCCGGTTTTGGCCATGACACCGGGAACCATGCCGCTGATCATATGCACTTTGGATTTATTATAGGCCGCTTTGCCAAATTCCTTCACCATATGCCGGGTAATAATCAGATTATCCACTACATTGGGACCTAGGGCATCAGCTGTCACATCGCGGTTGCCTAGGCCGACCACCAGCACCGACTTTTCGGCATTGATATCGGGGATGATCGTTTTCAGCTGCTCCGATAAAACGGCTGATATTTCTTTGTGGTATTCTTCGTCCGGCTCTATCATTGCCGGTGCCTCTAAAGTGACATAAGTTCCTATGGGCTTTCCCATGGCTTTAGAACCGTTCTTGGTTTCTATCACGACCCTGGTCACCCTGACTTCGCTTTCTTCATCATAACTTTCTTCAACTTTGACGCCCCTTAAGCCTTCCGCGTCATCTTCCATGTTCTCTCTGGCTTCCAGAGCCAAGTCTGTTCTTACCCTGAAACTGTTCATCTGTCTGCTCCATATTTCTTAGTTAATATACACTATGCAATAAAAATATCTTCTCTACAAACTATATTTTACAAAAAATTATAAAATATGTATTGACAGAAAGAAACTCTTCCACTAAAATTAATAGGTGCGTTTCTATATTGTATCATGCTTGTTCATGATATGAACATATTGTATATCAGACTATTTTAGATGAGGTGTAAGGAATTGGCAAATATTAAATCTGCAAAAAAGAGAATCTTAGTGAATCAGACCAAAGCCGACAGGAATAAATCCATCAAATCAGGCGTGAAGACTTCCATCAAAAAAGTTTATGCGGCCATTGACGCAAACGACAAAGCTGCCGCTCAGGAAGCCTTAACCGCCGCCACGGTTTCCCTCAGCAAGGCAACCACTAAGGGGGTCTATCATAAGAATACCTCTTCCCGGAAAATATCCCGGATGGCGCTGGCTGTTAATAAGATGGCCAACTGATAAGGCAAGTGATGATTCGAAGTGATAATTCGAAGTGATAATTCGATAGGAAGATGCGCCTCGGTGATGTGTCGGCGCATCTGAATACTTTCGGTTTTTATTGCTGCTTTGAAGCGGTTTAGGACAGATGGGGATCTGTCCTTTTTGATTGAATTTTAATACCAAGCAGAACGATAAGCCGGGTTATGTCGTGAATGATCATCTATCTGGGACTACCGTTGCCGGCAGCCTCTAGCGACCTACCTGAAAGCAGGCCGGGCCGGCCTGTCGCTTTCTGCTTGGTCTTGCTTCGGATGGGGTTTGCATATGCCCCGGCTGTTACCAGCCGGGCGGTAGTCTCTTACACTGCCCTTCCAACCTTACCCTGCAAAATGCGGGGCGGTATATTTCTGTTGCACTTTCCTTGGAGTCGCCTCCACCGGACGTTATCCGGCATCCTGCCCTGTGAAGCCCGGACTTTCCTCACCTGCTCCGGCGTGAGCCGGAAGCAGCCGCGATCATTTATTCTACTTGGTATTTTCAGCTGGTATATTTAGTTAGTATTTATTAGTTAGTATTTTTAGTTAGTATTTTTAGTTAGTATTTTTAGGTAAGTGAATTTTATGCATCTAAGCTTTAGGCATCAGGCTTTAGGCTTTAGGCTTTAGGCATGGAATATGCTGCCGCCGATAAATTCCCGGCATATGGAGTTGATCGGCACGCCTTCGCTGCTGACGCCGATAAAATACTCCAGAAATTTCAGAAGCCGCTTGGCCTCGTGGTATTCCGCTTCCTCTTTGCCGATCTGGAACAGCAGGGGCTCCGCGTACTGCTTTAATACGGCCAGCTCATAGATGAGCACCGAATTGAACATGGCATCGGCTCCTTCCTGAAAAGGGAAGATATTCAGTTCTTCGCCGCGGCGCACCGACGGCCACATCTGAATGGTCCGGCCGGCACTGGCGCCCCTAGTCCGGGCGTCTCTCACCATGCGGCGCAGCAGCCTGCTGTCGGTAGTCGGTATCCGGTTATGGCCATCCACATTCAGGCCAGTCAGGGCGCTGATATAGATCTTGTATTTACTTTCTTCCGGCAGCGATAACGATGTCTTAGGATTTAGTCCGTGGATCCCTTCGATCACCAGGATATCATCCGGACCCAGTTTCTTCCGTTTGCCCCGGTATTCTCTCCGGCCGGTCAAGAAGTTAAAGCTGGGGAGTTCTACCATATGACCGGCCAGCAGGTCGCTCATATCCTGATTGAACTGTGCCACATCAATGGCTTCCAGACATTCGTAATTATAATCACCGTTTTCGTCCCGCGGCGTATGCTCGCGGTTGACAAAATAATCATCTAGGCCGATCGGATGGGGGATCAGGCCGTATGATTTGAGCTGTATCGACAGGCGGTGCGAAAAGGTGGTCTTGCCGGATGAAGAAGGACCGGCAATCATTACGAACTTGACGCCGCTACGGTTGACGATGTCCTGGGCAATCTCCCCGATTCTTCTTTCCTGCAGCGCCTCCTGTACCAAAATCAAGTCGTTGATTGTGCCGCGGCAGATTACATTATTCAGATCCCCTACCGTAGTGACGCCCATCTTCCGTCCCCATTCCTCGGCCTGCATCAGGGTATTGAACAATTTTTCACGCGGTTCAAAGAAAGCAATCTTATTAGGGTCGTTCTGCTCAGGCAAAAGGAGCATCAGGCCGCCTTCAAAGGAAAATACATCGAAGAATTTGATATATCCCGTGCTGGGCAGCATAAATCCATAATAATAATCGTAATATCCGTCCAGGCAATAGATATTGACCGCCGAACTGCGCCGAAAACGGAACAGCTTCTCCTTATCGGCCATATTGCGTTCCTTGAACAAGGCCAAAGCCTCTTCGATTGGATATGACTTTTTGACAATAGGAATGTCACTGGCAACCAGCTCGTTCATTTTCCGGTTGATTGCCTTGACATCCGTCTCGCTCAGCTTGCGGTCGGTGCCAAGGCTGCAATAATAGCCGTGGCCGATTGAAAACGACACCGTTACGCTTTCGGCGGCCTGATGGCCGATCACATGCTCAACGGCCGTCATCAGCAGCATGACCGCCGAGCGCACATAAGCCTTGTGGCCTATTCCGTCGCTTAACGTAATAAAGGACAGCTCGCAGTCTTTTCTTAGCGGCTTATGCAGTTCTCTGATCTTACCGTTCTCGGTAACTAAGGCAATCAGATTGTCATAGCGTTCCTGATACTCAAAAGCGATCTGCTCAAATGCAATGCCTTCATTGTATCGTTTCTCTTCTCCGTTGATAATAACTTTAACCATTTAGCGGCTCCTCCGGTAAGTTTCAGATTGGTTTAGCTAGTACTACTGTCTATAGTATATAATCTGGGGGTTCTTCAATTGCTTCATATCGGGAGATGTCCGGCATCTCACGCTTAAAGTACTCAGTCAGGTTGGCCACGAAGATTTTCTCTAGGCCATAGTGGCCGGCATCTATCACCAGGAGCTTTTGCGCCAAGGCGTCCAGGCCCATATGATGTTTGACGTCGCCTGTAATCAGGACTTCGGCCCCTGAACGGACAGCCTGCTCCAAAGCGCCGGCGTAGGAACCGGGGACGATGGCGGCTCTTTCGACCGTCTGTTCACTGTCGCCATAAACACGTACATGGTCAAGTGAAAATCTTAATTTTACCAATTCGGCACATTCCCTTAAGGTCATGACGTGGGGAAGGCGGCCGACCCGGCCAATGCCTTCTTGGGAAACATTGTCTTCATAAGTGACCTCAAGTACCTGCCTGTTATGAAGACCCAGCAAATCGGCGGCGGCATCGGCCATACCCATGACATCAAAGTTAGTGTGCATGGCATAGTGACAGATATCGTGGCGAATCAGCATATAAATACGCCGCCCGATGAAATCTTCATTCATTATCCGGTTCAGCGGCTTAAAGATAAGCGGGTGATGGGTCAGCAGCAGATCGGCCTTTTCACGAATCGCCTGCATGATAACCGGCTCGCTGGGATCTACCGCAATGCATACCTTCTTTATTTCTTTGTCCTGTCTTCCCACTAAAAAGCCGGTATTATCCCAGCCTTCCGCAAATGAAAGCGGGGACAGCTGTTCCAGTTTTGCCGTTACCTCACTGTGCCTCATAATTACCTCCCCATTCCGCAAGCAGCCTGATGATTTCTTCTGCTTCTTCCTGCAGTTCGCGGATCCGCCTTTGTTTACGGCAGCTTGACTCCCCTACATCCCTATCTACTCCTGCCGTGCCGGCAGTGATATTACTGTTGATACTACTGTTGACATTACTCTTAATATTACTGTTTATATTACTGTTTATATTACTGTTTATATTTCTGTTTATATTTCTGTTTATATTACTGATAATATTATTGTGATGCTCTAATGTATGGCTTAGGTACTGCTTTAATATCGGGTGGCGCTGCTTAAGGAGCAGGCGACCCCAGCGATCCTCTTGATGGATTTGTCGTGGCGGGAACTGGCTTGCTGGCCGGTCGCCGTAGGCTGGGGAAACGGCAGGCCGCACTTTCATAAGGAAGTAATATTTATTATCCTCAAACACCATCTCTTCGGCACAGACCACGTACCCGGCCAGGCGGAGAAAGCGGCGAAAAGCCGGTATTTCTGACTGGGGCTGGAGGATGATTTCTTTAAAGCCGTCTGTTTTGGCGGGTTCTGCGCTTATAATAGCCTTCATCAGGCGCCCGCCCATGCCGGCCAGGATGAGGCTATCCGCTTCACCGTCCCGAAGTTCCTTGAGGCCGTCGGACAATCTGGTTTCTATGTAAGCGGTCAGCTCTCTCTCCCTGATATGCTGGCTCGCCCGCGCCAACGGGCCGGAACGGATATCCATGGCAATCACGCGCATGCTGATTCCCTGTTCGATTAAGTAGATGGGAACCCAGCCATGGTCACAGCCCACATCGCAGACGCGATTCCCCTGCGTTATCATCTCGGCAGCGGCCTTAAGCCGCGCAGACAGGACAACCGGTTTGTTTATTCCGGCCATCAGTCCAGATAATCCTTTAACTTGCGGCTGCGGCTCGGATGCCGCAATTTGCGCAGGGCCTTGGCTTCAATCTGGCGGATGCGCTCCCTTGTCACATTAAATTCCTTGCCGACCTCCTCAAGTGTCCTGGCGCGGCCGTCGTCAAGGCCGAAGCGGAGGCGCAGAACCTTCTGCTCCCGCTCGGTCAGGGTTCCCAACACTTCAACCAGCTGTTCCTTGAGCAGGGTGAAGGCGGCGGCGTCGGCGGGAACGGGAACGTTGTCGTCCTGGATGAAATCGCCCAGATGGGAATCTTCTTCTTCGCCGATCGGGGTCTCGAGCGATACCGGCTCCTGGGAAATCTTCAGTATCTCCCGTACCCGTTCGACCGGCATCGCCATATCCTCGGCGATTTCCTCCGGTGTGGGTTCGCGCCCCAGTTCCTGGAGCAGCTGCCGGCTGACGCGGATGAGTTTGTTGATGGTTTCCACCATGTGCACGGGAATCCGGATGGTTCGGGCCTGATCGGCGATCGCCCGGGTGATCGCCTGTCTGATCCACCAGGTGGCATAGGTAGAAAACTTATATCCTTTACGGTAGTCAAATTTTTCTACGGCCTTAATCAGACCCAGATTGCCTTCCTGGATCAGATCCAGAAAAAGCATGCCACGTCCGACATATCTCTTGGCGATGCTGACCACAAGACGGAGGTTGGCTTCGGCCAGGCGTTTTTTGGACTCTTCGTCGCCCATTTCCATTTTCCTGGCCAGTTCGATTTCTTCCTCAGCGTTTAGCAGGGGAACTTTACCGATTTCTTTCAGGTACATCCTGACGGGATCCTCGATGCTGATGCCGTCGGGAACTGACAGGTCGATGTTTTCCACATCCACTTCGTCTTCTTCGGTGAGGATGATTTCCTCATCCTCAATTTCATCCCCCTCGGTAATCCTCAGCACATCGACGCTGTTTTGTTCCAATGCTTCCATGACCTTATCAAACTGTTCTTCTTCCAATGTCATATCAGAAAAATGATCGTTGATTTCCTGATATTCCAAGACATTCTTTTTCTTTTTGGCATTGGCAAGAAGGTTTTTAAGCTTCTCGTCAAATTTTGCCTGTGTAATTTCGTCCATTCAGCTTTGCCCTTTCTGGTTTATATGTGTTGCTAACTTGTTGCTTTATCCCGCCTGGATTACTATTGTTCCCCTAGTCTAAGGAAATATGCGTTTTACTAAGTTCTTCCAAGGCCTTTTTTCCGGCAATCACCTGATTAATGGCATCGACATCGCTGCCGAGCTTGGCGGAATAGTAGTCATAGCTATGTTTCTTTACTGCATAAAGAATATCGTGAAATGCCTTCTCCTGATCGGCCTTGGCAGTCAGCTCCGCCAGCCTGGTGTTAAAAAGGGATGCGGCTTCGCGCTGCTCTTCTTCGTCGGCAAACAGGCTGATGATGGCCGCCGGGTTACATTCCCCTACTTCAAGGCCGGCAAACAGCTTGTCCGCCGCCTTCCGGTAGAGATCCCCGGTAAAATCCGCCGGTGAAATGAGGCGGCGGATCCGCGGGTAAAGCGAAGGCATATCGGTGAGCCAGGTGAGGAGGAGCTTCTGGGACCTCCTGGCCTTGTCTTCCGGCGTGTTCTTGCTGTTGATACCTGACTTAGGACGTTCGGCCGGCTTTGCCAAGCCGGTCTTGGCCGCATAGGACAGCACGAGCTTGCGGAGACTGTCAAAACCGATATGGTACCTGTCGGCGGCCGCTTCCATGTAGTTCTCACGTTCTACTTCCTCCTGGATGAGGCACAGCTTCTTGGCAATCTCCCGGTGAAACCTGGTCTTGGCCTCAGGATCCTTTGTATCGAAATCCTTTTCCAGAATACGCAGCTCAAAGAAAAAGCTGTTCTCCGCGCTACCAATCCGCTCTTCAAAGGCATCAGGACCCCTGTTCTTAATAAACTCATCCGGATCCTTGTAGGGTTCCATGTTTAAGACCCTAGCCGTCAGTCCGGTTTCTTTCAGGATGCCGATGGCCCGCAGGGCGGCATTGATACCCGCGCCGTCACTGTCGTAAGCAAGGATCACTTCTTCGGTATAGCGGCGGAGCAGATTGGCCTGTCCAGCGGTAAAGGCCGTTCCTAGGGAGGCGGCGGCCTGAGTGAAGCCGGCCTGGTGAAGGGCGATCACGTCCATATAGCCTTCGCAGAGGATAATATGGTTTTTCCGGGCTGTCCTAGCCATATTAAGCCCATAGAGATTGCGGCTCTTGTCAAACACCATCGTCTCAGGGGAGTTGAGATATTTGGGATTCCCGTCTCCCATGACACGGCCGCCGAAACCGATGACGCGGTGATTGAGGTCCTGAATAGGAAACATGACCCGGTTCCAGAATTTGTCATGCAGCCCCATTCTCTCATCAAAGGAGGCCAATCCGGCCTCTTGCATCAGTTCGTCGGCATAGCCTTTGCTGCGCAGGTACTGTACCAGGTCATTGCTGGTCACATGGGCAAAGCCGAGCCCGAATCTCTTGATGGTTTCCTCTTTAAGCTGGCGGCTCGCCAGATAACGGTAGCCGATCTGTCCCTTGTCGCCGCGTAACTGGAAGTAGAAATATTTAGCGGCTGCTTTGTTGATCTCTAAGAGCCTGGCCTTCTTGCCTTCCTTTTTCTTCATTTCTTCGGAATATTCGAGCTCGGGAAGCCTCACCCCGGCCTTGTCCGCCAGCAGCTTTACGGCCTCCGGAAAAGAATAGTTCTCGTATTCCATGATAAAAGTGAACACGTTGCCGCCCGCGCCGCAGCCAAAGCAATAATACATCTGCCTGATGCCAGACACGGAAAAAGACGGAGACTTCTCGTTATGGAAAGGACAGAGGCCGAAGTAACTGCTGCCCTTTTTCTGGATCCTCACATAACTGGAAATCACGTCTACGATGTCACTTTTCATACGTACTTCTTCAATTATTCCTTCAGGATAATGCATACTCTTTCCCACTCATATCCTTCACAATATGATCCTATACTAGCCGTGCCACGATCTTGGCACAAAAAGCTCGTCGTATTTGGCAATCGCAAAGCGGTCGGTCATCGATGCCAGATAATCACAGACGATCCGCTCAGGCCGATCGCCCGTATCAAGAAGCTGCCTTAAATCATGGGGAATCAGTTCCAGATGCCGCAAGTAATACTCATAGAGGGTCGCCATGAGATGCTCGGCCTTTTGTTCCTCGTTCTTGGCTTCCGGGTTCCGGTAGACCCGTTCAAACATAAAATTCCGCAGGTTTTGCATAGCCGCATCGACAGACGGGGACAGCTTAATGTCGTTTTGGCCAAAACTGGTGGAAACCAGATCATGGATGAAAAAATCCAGCCGGGCGCCGGTGGTATCACCGATCGCTTCCCGGATCTTTGGCGGTACGTCGGCTTCGGTCAGGATCCCACCCCGGACGGCATCATCCATGTCATGGTGCATGTAGGCGATCTTATCGGAAAAACGGACAATCTTGCCCTCCAGCGTGGCGGGCTTACCGTCGGTCTGGTGATTGCGGATACCGTCGCGGACCTCCTCGGTGAGGTTCAGCCCCTGGCCGGCCTTTTCCAGCACTTCCACGACGCGAACGCTCTGTTCGCTGTGGCTGAACCCCAGCGGGCACAGCCTGCTGAGGACACGCTCGCCGGCATGGCCGAAAGGGGTATGACCAAGGTCGTGTCCCAAGGCGATGGCCTCGGCCAGATCTTCATTGAGCCGCAGGGCCTTGGCAATGGTCCTGGCGTTCTGGGACACCTCTAGGGTGTGGGTCAGCCGGGTCCGGTAATGGTCGCCTTCCGGGGTCAGGAAAACTTGGGTCTTGTCCTTCAGGCGGCGGAAGGATTTGCTATGGAGAATACGGTCGCGATCGCGCTGATAAACCGGACGGATGTCGCACTGCTCTTCTTCGCGCCGCCGCCCTCTGCTGTCGGCACTGCGGGCAGCGTAAGGGCTCAAGTATTCTTTTTCCCTCTGTTCCAAAGCCTGACGGATATTCATCCTTGCTTCCTTTCTTGGTATGCAGCATATATCTTGCCGTTAAATAAAGCTCAGGTAATCTTAACCGGATATTTTCGCATCATAGACTATCCTTCACTTTTTAATATTCGGTATTATGCGATGGAATCCTTTATTTTTTAAGTGAGGCTGTTAGGCGATTATTCCCGGAATGTCGTTAATTGCTAAATATTACCGTTACTACCGGCATATTTCGTAGATAAATTCCGCATTCCGTTCCATCGCTTCATAGGCAGCTTTAAAAGGAGACATCTGATATACGTGCCACATGCCGTTCTGGATGTCGATCTTCGCTGAAACATCGGCCTGCAGCAGTCTTTTATAAAGCTCGGTAGCATCACTTAGCAGAATCTCGTTGTCGCCTGTCTGGATATAGACCGGCGGCAGACCGGCTAACTCACCAAACAGCGGTGAAATAAAAGGGTCGGCCAGCTCCTCAGACGGCTCCACATAATTCCTGATCATCCGGCTGATGTATTCTCTGCTTAAGACCGGGTCAATCTCTGCCTTTGTCTGATGGCTTTCTCCGGATAAGGTCAGATCCGTCCAAGGTGACATCAAGACAAGGCCACGCGGCAGCAGGCGCTGCTGGTTTTTAAGCCTGAGCACTAAGGAAAGCGCCAGATTGCCTCCCGCTGAATCGCCCGCCACGATGACGTCCCGCGCCCCATATCCTAATAGCATAAGGTAATCCCATGCCTTCATGGCGTCTTCCGGAGCGGCGGGATAAGGATGTTCCGGTGCCAGACGGTAGTCAAAACACAGGACGTCCATCGAAGTGGAGGAAGCCAGCTTACTGGTCAGGGTTCGGGCATACAGCCTGCTGCCGGTGGAGTAGCCGCCGCCATGGCAATACAGGATCACGGTTTTCTTCATATGGGCACGGTTGACGCTGACCCATTCCGCCCCCATATCTTCGATGTATATTTCGTCTATCTTGATTTCCTTGCTGCTGCCAAAGATCGCCCCTAGCTGATTCTGGGACTGCCGGTGCTTACTGATATCAGGATTCTCCACCAGCCCATGCACTCTTTTGATGAAAGACATCAGGCTGTGGTTCATGTTTTCTTCTTGTTTCCGCCGTCCCGGCCTCTTGTCGAGAATCGTCATATGAACCTCCAAATATAAATGAAAATGGCTTACTTTACAGCCTGAACTTAATTCGCTTAAAGGATGCAAAGCACCTGCCATTAGTAAAAAATCATTCTATGTCCTATCTTACTCTGCGTTTGTATAATTTACAATATCAAACTTCAGGGAATTATTTTATGGGCGGTCGGTTTTCTCGGCGGACGCCTTAAGAGCCAACGCCGAGGAAACCAAGTATTACTTTTATACCTAAACTATAATTACTGGCGAATTAAACATTAATTCCCCAACCCAGACATTGCAGACCCATGCCATGCTATGATATACTGTAGAGAAAATATCCGAAAATATCCATAGAAACAACACAGCCGACCCGGCACTAGGAGACATTTTGAAGCAGACCAAGCGTAAGTTCAAGACCTCAGAGAAGAAAATATGGTACAAGCTGGATCTTTCCGCCATCGTTTACCCCACCTTACAGCGCAAGGATTTTTCGTCGGTCTACCGGCTGTCTGTCGTTTTGAAGGAACCTGTTATTCCGGACATCCTCCAGCAGGCGGTAAATATTGCCCTGCCGCGCTTCCCCACTTACAAGACGGCGATCCACAAAGGTGTGTTCTGGCGTTATCTGGAGACGAATCACCGGCCGGGGCCGTTTGTGCAGGCCGATATCAAAAATCCCTGCATGCCCATGCCGTTTAAGGTGGACAACCGTTACCTGCTGCGCTTCTACTACCACAATTGCCGTATCGCTATGGAAGCGCACCACTGCCTAGGCGACGGCAGCGGCGGGATGTGTGTCCTAGTCACCGTGGCCGCCATCTATCTGCGTCTGCTGGGAAATACGGTCTCCAACGGCGGTTTTGTTCTTGACATTGATCAAGAACCTGATCCCGGCGAACTGGAAGATGCCTATATGAAATACGCCAACGCCCAAGTACGGCCGCCCCGTCCCGGTGAAAAGACTTACCGGATCAGGGGTACTAAAGAGCCCTTCTACACCCTGAATATTATTGACGGCATCATGTCGGTAAAAGAAGTGCTGGCCGTAGCCGGGAAGTACCAGGCCACCATCACCGAATACCTGAATGCCGTTCTGCTGTATGCCCTCCTCAAAAAACAGCAGCAGGAGAAGCCTTCCCGGCTAAAACCGGTCCGTATCGCCATGCCGGTCAACCTGCGGCGTTTTTTTCCTTCTAAGACGCTCCGTAACTTTATTACGATGGTATATCCCGGTATCGATCCCCGGCTGGGCGACTATGAATTTGAGGAAATCATCACTCATGTCCATAATTATATGCGCTACTATATCAACGAGAAATTCCTGCGCGGCGATATTACGACCAATGCTGCGACCCAGCGTCATCCCCTGATCCGGATCGTTCCGCTTTTCCTGAAGGATTTTGTGGTGCGCTCTTTCTATACTAGGGTCCAGGACCGCTTTTCCTCAGCCGGGCTGACCAATATGGGGGCGATGAAGATTCCCGCCGACATGGCAGACCACGTAGAACGTTTTGATATCTATATGGGACAGCCCTTTTCTACCCGTACCAACTGTGCCATCATCAGTTTCGGGGATGTCTTGACAATCAACTTCGCCAGCAGTATCATCGAAGCGGATGTGGAACGGTATTTTTTCTGCCGGCTTATCCAGGACGGAATCCACGTAAAGATCGAAAGCAACCGGAAACAGGAACCGGCAGCTCTTTAACCCGATAGCCTACCTCTTAATAATGAAACAAGTCAGCCAAGATGGAGAAAATCATATGTCATATTGTGTGAACTGCGGAGTCGAACTGGACAGCTCCCTAAACCGGTGTCCTTTGTGTAATATCCCCGTAATCAATCCTGCCGCCCCGCGCGAGAAACTGCTTGATGAAAGCAGCACCGCCACCTTTCCTGAGAAAAAGGGCCAGGTCGAAGAAATCAACCGCCATGACCTAGGACTGCTGATTTCCATCGTCCTGGGCGGAACCGCTTTCAGTTCCCTGATGCTGAACCTATTTGTTATCCGGGGCAGCTGGTGGTCGCTGCTGATCATCGGCGCATGTGTCGTCCTTTTTTTCCTGGTATTCCCTGCCTTGATCTATACCAAGACACCGATCTATGTTTCCCTGCTGTTTGACGGCCTTTCGCTGGTCTTATATCTTTATTTTATCTCGCTTGTTACGGTTTCAAAGACCTGGTTCTTTGGGCTGGCCGTACCTGTTGTCGTCCTAGTCATGATACTGGTCCTGATCTTTGTCTGGCTGCTCAGATCCTTTAAGGTCACGATGCTGACTAGCGGGCTTTACTTTTTTACCGAGACCGCGTTGCTCTGTGTCGGCCTAGAACTGCTGATAGACCGATATCAGGGTTTCGACCTGAAAATCTTCTGGTCGGCCATCGTCCTCACCGTATGCGCCGTCATTGATTCCGCCTTGATTACCGTCCTGTCACGCCGCCGCCTGCGCGACGCGGTCAGAAAACGTTTGCATTTTTAATGCGCCTGCATATAATAGGTATAAAAACATGTAATGATATTATTGACGTTGCAGTATCATTAGGGAGCATATATGGAACAAAATCAAGACTATCAATGTTCGCAGCCATGTCGTATCACGGATTACGGCCCCAATCCTTATGTCGTGGATATTGAACAGGCAACCCTCAATAACCCCAACTACCGAACCGCCCTGTGGACAGGTGGATATCTTCAAGTAACGCTGATGTATATCCCGGTAGGCGGCGAGGTCGGACTGGAAGTCCATCCTGATACGGATCAGTTCCTGCGCGTTGAAGCCGGAAACGGACTCGCCCAGATGGGGAGCAGCAGTGACTCACTGAATTACCAGTGCCATGTATATAACGGCGACGCCATCATGGTTCCCGCCGGAACATGGCATAATGTAACTAATATTGGCAATGAACCGCTCAAGCTATACACCCTTTACGCACCGCCACATCATCCCCATGGCACCGTCCAAGGGACAAAAGCGGATGCCGATGCGGAAGAAGCCGGACATTGACCACGACCTGGCCTGTCGTCTCTTGCGTGCTGTCTTAATGGTCAGCCCATTGGGATGACTTGCTGATATAAAAATATGGCCGTTATTGTTAGTGGGTATCGGGCTAACGATAACGGCCTGATTTAAGGTAGGCAGGGGTATATTGCATGGATGGTCATCGTTATATTGTATGAATGGTCAACTAGGGGGATTTAGGATGATGTTTCTGGCCAGTTATAATACAAAAGTCATCTTTGCGTTTTTGACACTATTACTAAAGGCTGCTATAATGTAATACAAATTAAGATGAGTGGGCTTTTATCATTATGAGAAACCCGGATGAAGTTGCTACCAATCCATAGGATCAAAATGGGCTGCCGCGTATAAATCTGTTTTTATTGAATATATATTGTTAGTGAATGAAAATGTAAACTGAACCGGCAAATGTTATCAGGCACACGAGGAGTATGAAAATGAAGTGGAATACTAAAAATATTAATGGAGTCATTCGCACTGCTGCGGTAATAGCCTTGACCGGCAATATTTTGCTGGCTGTTATTAAGATATTGGCGGGCACTTTATCCAGCAGTTTTGCCTTGATCAGCGATGGTATCGACTCATCGGCTGATGCCCTGATCAGCATAATCACCCTCGTCGTTGTGAAGATTATGTCCAAGCCGGCCGATGCCGGGCACCCGTGGGGACATGGGCGGGCGGAGACGGTTACGACCGCTTTTTTTTCTTTTTTGCTTTTTTTTATGGGCGGGCAGCTAGTTATCAATGCGTTGACATCATTACTTTCTAGAAACCAGGCTTCGGCTCCTTCTTTTCTAGCCATGGTCATCACGATTATTTCTATTATAGGGAAGGTGCTGCTTGCTTGGTGCCAGTTCAGCCTGGGTAAACGCTCTGATTCCGGAATGATCATCGCCAATGCCAAAAATATGGCCAGTGATGTCCTCGTCTCTGTCGGTGTCCTGGCCGGCCTCATTATCTCTGCCGTCACGGGCTCGGGCTCTGCCGACATCATCATCGCCGGGCTGATCGGTATATGGATCATTAAGACGGCGGTCGGCATCTTCCTTGAGGCCAATCTTGAGCTGATGGACGGCAACAGCAGCACCGAACCTTACCAGGTCATCCTAGACGCCGTCAGCTCCGTGGAAGGTGCCGGCAATCCGCACCGCGCCCGGATGCGGCGTGTCGCCGGCTTCTGGGATATCAACCTGGACATCGACGTAAACCCGGAATGTACGGTCTTGGAAGCCCATGAAATAGCTTCACAGGTCGAGGCGGAAATAAAGCAGCGACTGGAAAACGTCTTCGATATCATGATCCACATCGAGCCGCAGGGAGATGACAATGACGAAACTTTTGGCCTGTCGGAGGCAATGATGCGCGGTAAAACTTAAGCGAAGCCTGAATGAAAATCTAGTTGGCATACCTCCCTACCTATGATATACTTGCAATGGTAATATTTTAGTCTACTGAGGAGGAACAACATGCCGCAAAGAACAGACATCCATAAGATACTCATCATCGGCTCCGGGCCAATCATCATCGGTCAGGCCTGTGAATTTGACTACTCCGGCACCCAGGCCTGCAAGGCGCTGCGGGCGCTGGGTTACGAAATCGTACTGGTCAACTCCAATCCCGCCACGATCATGACTGATCCTGAGACTGCCGATGTCACTTATATAGAACCGCTTAATAAAGATCGTCTGGAACAGATCATTGCCAAAGAAAGGCCGGATGCCCTGCTTCCCAATCTGGGCGGGCAGTCGGGCCTGAATCTTTGTTCTGAGCTGGATAAGGCCGGCATCCTAGATAAATATCAGATCAAGGTCATCGGCGTGCAGGTGGATGCCATCGAACGCGGTGAAGACCGGATCGAGTTTAAGAAAGCGATGGACGAGCTGGGTATCGAAATGGCCCGTAGCGAAGTCGCTTACAGCGTCGAGGAAGCCTTGGCGATTGCCGAGCAGCTGGATTATCCGGTGGTACTCCGCCCGGCTTATACGATGGGCGGCGCCGGCGGCGGCCTGGTCTACAACCGTGAGGAACTGATGACGGTCTGTGCCAGGGGACTGCAGGCCAGCCTGGTCGGCCAGGTCCTAGTGGAAGAGTCGATTCTCGGCTGGGAGGAACTGGAGCTGGAGATCATCCGGGACGCAGAGAACAATATGATCACGGTCTGTTTTATTGAAAATATCGATCCGCTCGGCATACATACCGGCGATTCTTTTTGTTCCGCACCGATGCTGACGATATCGGAAGAATGTCAGCGGCGGCTTCAGGAACAGGCTTATAAAATAGTGGCATCCGTCGAGGTGATCGGGGGCTGTAATGTACAGTTTGCCCATGACCCGGTCAGCGACCGGATCATTGTCATCGAGATCAATCCCCGGACTTCCCGCTCTTCTGCCTTGGCTTCCAAGGCTACCGGCTTTCCGATTGCCCTGATCAGCGCCATGCTGGCCTGCGGTCTGACACTTAAAGAGATCCCTTGCGGCAAGCACGGCACGCTTGACCGCTATGTTCCTGGCGGGGATTATGTGGTCCTTAAATTCGCCCGCTGGGCCTTTGAAAAGTTTAAGGGCGTGGAGGACAAGCTGGGGACGCAGATGCGCGCCGTCGGGGAAGTCATGAGCATCGGCAAAACTTATAAAGAAGCGCTGCAAAAGGCCATCCGCAGCCTGGAAACGGGCCGTTACGGGCTGGGAAATGCCAAGGATTTTGCCCGTAAAAGCAAAGAACAGCTGTTAAAGATGCTGGGGGTTCCTTCCAGCGAACGCCATTTCATCATGTACGAAGCCCTGAAAAAGGGGGCTTCGCTTGCGGAGATCCACGAGCTGACCAAGGTCAAAACTTATTTTATCGAACAGCTTCAAGAGCTGGTCAGGGAAGAAGCGGCCCTGTCCGCCTTGCCGGGTCAGCTGCCGGAGGACGGGATGCTGCGCAGTGCCAAAAAGAACGGCTTCTCCGATAAATATCTGAGCCAGCTTCTGGCGCTTCCGGAAGAAACCGTCCGCCAGCGGCGGCTTGCCATCGGGGTTGAAGAGACCTGGGAAGGCATCCATGTCAGCGGAACGCCGGACAGTGCCTATTATTTTTCGACCTACAATGCCCCTGACCGCAATCCGGTCCGTACCGATAAGCCGAAGATCATGATCCTCGGCGGCGGCCCCAACCGGATCGGCCAGGGCATTGAATTTGACTACTGCTGCGTTCATGCTTCGCTGGCTCTAAGAAAACTCGGATTTGAAACGATCATCGTAAACTGTAACCCGGAGACGGTTTCTACCGATTATGATACTTCCGACAAGTTGTATTTTGAGCCGCTGACCTTGGAAGATGTGCTGAGTATTTATAAAAAAGAGCAGCCGCTGGGAGTGATCGCGCAGTTCGGCGGGCAGACTCCCCTCAACCTAGCTGCCGAGCTGGAACAAAACGGCGTGACGATCCTAGGAACGTCACCTTCCGTGATTGACCTCGCGGAAGACCGTGATCTGTTCCGGGCGATGATGGACAAACTGGCGATCCCGATGCCGGAATCCGGCATGGCGACTACGGTGGCCGAAGCCCTGGATATTGCCCACCGGATCGCTTATCCGGTGATGGTCCGTCCTTCCTATGTCCTCGGCGGCCGCGGCATGGAAGTGGTCTATGATGACGAGAGCATGGAGGCTTATATGAAGGCGGCGGTCGGCGTTACCCCCGACCGGCCGATATTGATTGACCGTTTCCTGAACCATGCTATGGAATGTGAAGCCGATGCCATCAGCGACGGTACGCTGGCCTTTGTTCCGGCCGTGATGGAACATATCGAGCTGGCCGGCGTCCACTCGGGCGACTCAGCCTGCATCATCCCCTCGCAGCATATTTCGGCGGAAAATGTCCGGCTTATCAAGGAATATACGCGCCGTATCGCGGAAGAAATGCATGTCAAAGGGCTGATGAACATGCAATATGCCATCGAAAACGACAAAGTCTATGTCCTAGAGGCCAATCCGCGGGCTTCGCGTACCGTGCCGCTGGTGTCCAAGGTGTGTAATATCCGCATGGTGCCGCTGGCGATCGAAATCATCACGGCGGAAATCACCGGGCGGCCTTCGCCGGTTTCCGGCCTTAGTGAGCAGCAGATTCCTTTTTACGGCGTAAAGGAATCAGTCTTTCCCTTTAATATGTTTCAAGAGGTGGACCCGATCCTCGGACCGGAGATGCGTTCGACCGGCGAGGTGCTGGGACTGTCGGAATCGGCCGGCGAAGCCTTTTTCAAAGCTCAGGAGGCCACGCAGTCAACCCTGCCGCTGAGCGGAACGGTATTGATTTCGGTCAATCACCGGGATAAGGACGACATCGCCTCCATCGCTAGGAAGTTTGCCCAAGCCGGCTTTGACATCGCCGCCACGCAGAATACCTATCTGACGATAATAGAAGCCGGGATCGAAGCGCGTAAAGTGAATAAACTGTATGAGACCCGGCCGAATATCCCGGATCTGATCGCCAACGGGGAGATTGACATGATCGTGAATTCGCCCTCCGGCAAAGAAAGTGTCCACGACGACAGTTATCTGCGCAAGGCCGCGATTAAAGCCAAGATACCCTATATGACGACGGTCGCGGCGGCCAATGCGGCGGCGGATGGGATTCTGTATGTGAAAGAACATGGTTACGGGGAAGTACACTCGCTGCAGCGGCTGCATGGGCAGATCGGGAAAGAAGGTCCTACATGAACAGATTTATCGGCTATATCGGCAACTTTGCCGCCGGAACCGATTCCGGCATCCATGTCATTGAAACGGATCCGGTCACCGGAACCCCGGTCCTAGTGCAAAAAGTAGCCGACTGCGAGGCCCCGAACTATATTGCCCTTTCCAAAGACCGCCGCTTTGCCTATGTAGCAAGACGATCTGCCCCAGCCGAACCGCAACAAAACGGGGAAGTGGCCGCCTATGCGGTGCGCTCAGACGGCACGTTGTCGTTTCTCAATGCTATCCCCACCGGCGGCAACGATGATCTCTGTCATCTGTCGTGCAGCCTTGACGGCCAGTATGTTTATGCCGCCAACTACGGTGAAGGCACAATCATCTTATTCGGTACTGCCGCCGACGGTTCACTATACGGTACTGCCGCTGATGGCTCGCTGTCCGGCCCGCTACAGGTGATCCAGTGCGCCGGCAGCGGTCCCCATCCCCGGCAGGAAAGTGCCCACCTCCATTTCGCCGGGCCGTCTCCCGACGGAAAATATGTCTGCTGCGCCGATCTTGCGCGCGATGTCGTCGAGCTGTATGTCCATGGCGAAGATGGGCTGTTACGGCTGGAAACAACCATACATACCCCGCGTGGCGAAGGAACGAGACATCTGGTCTTTACGCCGGACGGGCGGCATCTATATATTGTTACGGAACTGGGATGTACCGTTTCCATCTACCGTTATCAGGATGGGCTGTGTCAGTACGTTGACTGCGTTCCGACATTACCCGAAGGCTATGAGGGTGACAAAGGCGCCTCAGCCATCCGCATCAGTCCCGATGGGAAACTGCTGCTTGTCGGTAACCGTTTTGCTGATAACATTGCTGTTTTCCGGGTAAATCCGGAGAGCGGGAAGCTGTTCCTGACAAGCAATGTCCCCTGCCTGTGGCCCCGTGACCTTAACTTTACCCCTGACGGACGTTTTGTCTACGTATGCGGCCAATTGGACGATGCCGTGCAGGTGTTTGCCGTGGTTAAGGAACCTGCGGTACTATCCCCGATCGGCTGCACATATGCGGTGAAAGCACCCAGCTGTATTGAGTTTTTATAGATTTGTTCCTGTGATGTTCCTTTGCCCTTTAAGCATCGCCTAGATTTTTATGGTTCAGCGCTACCTTCTTCTGCCGGTTCCCGCCACTTAGCATAATAATCCATGTCTTGGTATACGGGCCGGTATTCGTTATAATCGGTGCCGCCGAGCCGATCGGCGGTAAAATTCAGCAGCAGGGAACCGGTGTGGCGGGGAACCGGAGCCGGGCCGGGCAACTCTCCGTCCTTGACGTGAATACGTTTCCAGAGCAGGCCGTCCACATAGAAGCTGATGCGGTGATAGGTTTCTCCCTGGATCCATACCTCATCCAAGAATGTCATCCGCTGTTCAATAAAGTACTTAAGATACCGGACATTGTCCGCATGGTTATCATATTGGCGGTAACGGTTATGCATCGAACGCCAGCGGATATGGCACAAATCAACCGACTTGCCGTAAGTTGCGTCCAATTCATCGATCTGAACTTCCAGCATCTGTGTCAGTATCGGCCGGAAGACCGACTGATAGCATTGCTTGACCGCCGCCTGAAAGTCTTCTTTCTGATATAGATCCCGAAATAGGCCGGTAGCGGCGATATGATCGTGCAGCATCGTGATGCCCGTCGGGTCGCTGTTGAACTCATCCAGATCACAGTTGCCGAACGCCACGTCATAGTCCCAGAGCGGTCCGGCAAACAGTTTCGTACTCTGGTTGTCCGCCGGCTTGTAAAAATAACTGCTAGTGACGCCGCCGTCATAATTCTTGGTAATCTCCTCTACCAGATACTTCCTCACCAAGGAGTCCATGTCGATATAATCCGTATAGTGTCTGCCGGTCTGTGGGTTGATGCCGTCCAAGGCCGCCGCCGCATCCTGCATCTCCTGCATCAGGCCGGCGATATACTCGACCTGCTCTAAAGTAGCATAGCGGGGGCTGGCAATCGTATAGCAGTCACCCTGGGCGGTACGGAAGCCGCAAAGCGTCTCGCTTTCGAACCGTGCGGGCACTTCCCTTTCAATCACGTAGCCGCCGCTGATATCCTCCGGAATGTATCCTGTCTCGACCCATTTAAGCCTGCCGTCTTCCGATGTCCTTGCCTGTAAGGTCTTGATTTTTTCTATTTCTTCTTCCCGGTACATGGCCAACACTTCTTCCTCCATATCGCGGATCGCGATCCGCTCGGGGCTGACCTTGATCTTCTCACAGAGGGTATAGTTTCCTTGATATTCCCCGTTGCAGTACAGAGAAACAATCGTTCCCTGCGGTGTATAAGCCAGACCAGCTTGTTCGCCCATGGAAAATACCAGCAGGTTCCTAAAGTGCGTGTCATCATAGCCGTCCGCCAGCAAGTTCCAGCTCTTGCCCGCCCCGAAACCGAACAGGTCCGTGCTGTTATCCAAGGTAAATTCATAGGATTTCTTGTGAAGTCCCCAGGTGCTGTTGCCGCGGCCGCTTACCTGTTCCAGGCCGCCCTGATAGATCATCTCCCCGGCGGCGGTTATGATCTGAGCCTGGCCCCTTTCTTCGTTATCCTTGTTTTCATGAAGATAATCAAGGCTTCCGGATTCCGTTTCGATAAATAAGGCCGGGGTGTTTTCCATATGGCTGAAAATTACGGAAAACTCTGCCACCAGCTCTTCTTCTAGGTTATATATCTGCATCGGATAAGCGCTGTCCCAGCTGATGTCACGCAGGACATCGCCGGCTTTCAGGCGCTTTCCGTCTATTGTTACCGAGCCGTCGGTGACCCAGCTAAGCACACTGATCTCGCAGTCTGACTGCGCCGCCACGGAGGGCAGGAAAAAATAACCGAAAGAATCGCCTTCTTCCCGCCATAAATCAATCTCGCACGTAAGTCCGCCGACCGCCAGCTTAAGTGTCACATCACGGCTGCTGACTATCTCTTCGTCTATGTCGGCAATCGTGGCCGGCGGCAGCTGCGTCATTGTTGCGCCGATTATCACTTCATCGGTATGTGCCGCTTCCCCTTCCGGCGGCGCCAGCGAGATATCCCGGCTTGACCATGAGCGCACCATATCCTTAATTGGATAATAAAGAAATAGAAGCGTTATTCCTATGGTACCGACAGCGGCCAAGGCGGCAGCCAGTTTTTTAATCTTTTCCATGCCGCCTACCTCATCCCATATATTCGCCGTTGTAACTGACCATCACCACGTTTTCCACACCGGCCAAGGTCGATATGCCGTTGATAAAGCCGGAATCATTGTTATTCAGGCATACTTCCATGGTTATTTCGATATTACCCGGTGAAACCGTCTTGGACTTGAGCAGATGCTTCCTGACCGCTGCTTTGACGGCCACGACGGCGGACTGCTCCGCTTCCTCGTTGCAGCAGGATATAATGATGATATAGGGCGGGGCGACATTTTTACGATTGACATAGATCCACAGAACCAAGCCGATAAAGGCGGAACTCAGAACCGCCAGCGGAATCAGTCCCGCCCCTAGGACGATGCCGGCCGCAATCGACCAGAACAAAAAAACGATATCCATCGGCTCCTTGATCGCTGTCCGGAAACGGACGATCGACAGGGCACCTACCATGCCCAGCGACAGGACGACGTTGGAAGTAACCGCTAGGATAACCATCGTGGTAATCATCGTCAGCCCCAGCAGTGAGATGCCGAAGCTGGCCGAATACATCACCCCGTTAAAAGTCTTCTTATATACATAGAAGATAAAGAGACCAAGCGCAAAAGACAGCGCCATTGCCAGCAGGAAATCCATCGGGGCAAAACTGCCCGCATTTTCTAAGAAGGAGGATCTGAAAATATCATTGAAGGTCATCATTGTTCTCCGGTCCGTATATTGTGGTATTCTGTATTATGTACTTTATTGTTTGTATGTTATTATTCTATGACTAGTTATTTGCAGAATTCTTTTGGGATATAGATTTTGCTGATATTGCTTTGCAGACTAGTCTTTTATAGCATGGCCTTTATTATATTATAGATTCCTTAATTTTACATTAATATTATTTAAAGATTCACTTAATTAGTGATTATGACATAGTGGCTCGATACCGGCCATTACGTTTCATGGTCAGCCATACATGCGGCATACGGCATATTTGCTGAACGCAGTCTTCTGCCGGTCAGGTACGCGGACAGCCTTTTCAATGATTTCCGGCAAAAAGGCATCGTATTTCAGTTCCATTATCATCGTATCGGGTTCGGTAGGCGCGGTCAGTAACGGGCCGTCAAACAGTACGTTGGCATATATGCTGGTTCTGATGCTGCTGTCAAAAGTGACGCGAACATTGCCGGGAGCATATACATAAGGCTCCCGCACATAGTCCACGATCACCTTCGGGCGCAGCAGCTGGTATGTCATCTTGGCATAGAACTCCTTAAGCAGCGGATGGGAACTGCTTATTAAAAAAGCATTATCGTTACGGCAAAGCTGCGTGACCTGCTCTTTTGTAAGCGGCGCGGCGGCTTTACTGCATAGTTCATGGATCTTGATCTTTTTTTCCAGACGGATATAGCCGGTACTGTCATTATAATAACGGATCCGGAATTTTTCCCGCTTATCGGTCCCGTCTATCTTTTCTCGCAGTGCCTTATCGGAAGGGGTGTCAAAATACAAGCTGTGGACGCGGTAGCTGCCATCCGCGTCGGCAAAGGCATCCGGCTTCATGATGTGGCGCAGCCGGCTTTTAATAATCAGGTAATCTTCATATGTGATCCGATGCTTTAACTCATGTCTCATGATTCTTATGTGATCCTTTCTTAACTCTAAAGACTCGGTCACGGATTTAAAGTCTAAGCCAAGTTTAAAGCCTAAGCTATGGATTTAAAGTCTGCGTTAGATTTTTAAAGCCTAAGCCACAAAGCGGGGCGCACGCCGCCTATGCACCTGCCGTCACCGATGTTGCCTTTCAATATATTATTGCCTTGTATCCCGATGTTGCCGTCACCGTGGATGTATGCCGCTTTTACACTCGTCCGGCCGGGTGACCGGAGCCACCACCAAGAGTCCCATTCCTGATCCGCCAATCGTGCCGTCCGCCTCCGGTTGTTCTGGTCTTTTCTTTCAAACCAGTATCTCTGTTTTTTTCCCGGATGATACAGCAGGGAACTGCTGTCGCCGAAATAATGGCATGCCGCTTCCTCAATACTTAATAAAAATATGCTGTCCCGCGTATCAGCCCCGCCCTTTGTGCCATACCACGGATTATCCGGATTTTCATGGTCTGTCGGTATGATCCTTTTTGACTCGGTAGCGGAAAATCGGTCATAAAACGCCCCGTTGAGATACTTCCGCAAGTTACATTCGGCCCATGTAATATCGGTATAAGCATCATGGTACGGACGCTGTTCAATCATGTATTCGGTCAAGAGCAGAGCTGAGTCGTCAGTCAGATCCAGCACGCGCCAAGTATAGCCGCCAAACGTTATAGGCAGGCCAATTTTAACGGTTTCCATCTTATTTCTCCTCGTATAATAGAGCAAGCTGCAAATTATTTATAGCACCGGTCTGGGCATAATGGTAACAGTAATATATAGAAATAATAATAGAAATAGTATTACACATTTTTTTACGGTTTGTCAATTGTCCTGTCAAAGTAACTTTAAGTCACACTTTTGTAGCAATTGTCAATCACAAAAATATAATATAGTACATAACAAAGATTGGAGGTCTATTATGACGATTTTTAGCAATTGTGATAATAATCATTATTCTGGCGACGAGCCAGATAACTGTGAGAATCATAGCCAGCACGGTTATAGCTGCCCTACACCGTCACGTCCGACAGGCAATAGCAGTTCCGGACTCTTCCCGGGCAACAATAGCTGCGGTTCTGGTTCAAGCAATATATGTCCGCCGGAACCTCAATGCTGTCCTGGGCCGACAGGACCTAAAGGACCAAAAGGTGATCCTGGCTGTCCGGGACCGATGGGACCCAAAGGTGATCCGGGACGGCCTGGACCAATGGGCTCCAGAGGCGATACCGGACCTACCGGACCGATGGGCTCCAGGGCTACAATAATATATGCTCAATTGCGGAAACACACATAAACACTATATTATAGAAAAAATAAAAATATTAAACAACTCAATAATCACACCTAAAACGCTGTTACAAGATGGACAAGCCTCTTGAGTGGCGTTTTTAAGTTGCAAAAAAGGACACAGCTACATAAGTATAATAAGACAGTTGCAGCAGCTCATACTTCTCAGAAGTCTGTCACTGGAGCGTTTCGCGCCGATCGGGACTGCCAGTTTGTCATGTGGAAAACCGACCGCTTTTTTTAAGCCGGAGAAAAGAACTGACTAGGGCAACCGCCGCCGAACTTTTAAAATACGGCGGGGCAACGGTCAAGGGCCTGTATTCCGAGAAAAATCAAAAACCTTTGACGCGTACATCCTGCTTGCCGACACCGGCGGGAAGTATTTCAATTACCGCCTTGATATAAATAAATAAAATCCGTCACATAACAGACGAATGGTTACCCGCAAGCATAGGGATTGCAGCCGCTAAAGGGCCACAATCCCGTCAAACCGCCGCCCTTTTCCTGCTGGCACAGCCATCCGGCAAGGGAACCCCTAGACGGCAGTTTTGCTTGTCCGGGGAAGAATCCCCAAGCCAGCAGAAGCTGGCTTCCCCCTCTTTTGTGGGAAGAATCCCACACCCTCTGATAATACTCAGCTACCGTAAAAAGCATGACCGGAACAAGAAAGGTAGTAACAGAAAACATGCACTATTCAGCATATGAACATGACCGGCTGGAACCTGCCGAAACACTGAAAATCGAACGAAGCATATTTTTCAATCAATCCGGTGATGATATTTCGCCACTGGTGGCACTGCCACTGCAAAGCTATAATTAATGATGGGCAACTGTCTTTTGGCGGTTGATCGCTATTTGATTGTAATAAAAGTTCTTTTTTAATAAAATATTTTGCTATTAAAATTTGCGTTCAAGTAATTATTGTAATAATAATACAAAACATCTTATATAACGTGAGTTATACAGAGTTTTTCCTTGTTCGTTAAAAAAATAATTGAACATTATATTGTATTGTGTTAATATAATATTAATTTAAGTGCTTAAAAAATATTAAACAACTAAATAATTTATTTTTAAAGGAGAATGATATGAAGAAGAACCACCAACTCAGCAAATTAATATCTTGTATTTTATCAGTGTTTTTTGTTTTATTATGTTCCGGACAATCAGTTATAGCTCAAGATTTGGATTACATACAAAAACCGATTGAGTTTATTGATGAAAACGGTGAAGTAATGGCGGTATTTATTCCATATTCAGTTAATAACCCCCCGCCAATCAGTATGAGAAGAGTAATTTATAACATCAACAAAGATATAACTGCTTACGGAATTGCGACAGGGGCAACAAATTTTTATCTGACTACTTCTTCAGAGATAAGTTTAAATATTGTAATTAATCCACAGGTATCCAGCAATATTGGGCTTTATGATGTAAGCACAGGAAAATATGGATTTCCAGCCGGAGGTCTGTCTTCTTCTGGATGGAATGGTGTTTTAAAGCCTTCTTATAGTGGTACATTTTCCATTGCAATAAGAAATAATTCTTCTCAAACGGCAAATTATTCAGGTACAATTACAGTATAACGAGGTAATTGCATGAAAAGAAAAATCATAATTGCGACAGTGCTTTTATCAGTATTATTGACAATATTAGGACTAGGAATGTTAGGAAACTATGCTTTTGGAGAAGACGTTCCTATATCTGACATAAACTCTGAAGAAGATCATGAATTTATTCCCAACTAGGAATTCTACCGGTTGCTAATTAAATAAGAGTGATAGTTATATTAATAAAGACATTGCCGCCCTTATTAAGGGCCGTAATGTCTTTTGAGATTTTGCCAATGCAGAAAAATTTCCTGAAATAGTCTTGTTTTACAGGTTTTTATTGTCTAGAAAGGTGTGATTAGTTCGCGTTTTAACGGGTATAAGTATACTATCTACGTTCTTTTTTACATGCCATATATTTTAACTTGATGGTTATCTTGTCGGCAAGAAGCCTGCCGATCTCGTGCGCCTGTTCCGGCATATATTCTCCCGGCTCAAAACTCAAATCTACTAGAAATACAAACATTGTCTAACCTTCTTTTCTCGGCTTTTTATTAATTTAAATATTTTTTCAGAAATTTGCCATTTTTATTTTTTTTATCGTATATGAGATAGGGAAATCCTCTGCAAATTGATACGAAGGGAGGTGAAATTGTGAAACCACATGAGGATAAAGAACGTAGCTTTGACAGCTTTTGCAGACAGATCATTAAGAATGAGACCCGCGATTTTTACAGACAGGCAAACTATCGCCGGGAACACGAAATCCCTTTCAGCGAACTTCCCGAAGAAACCCTAAGTAAACTTGCTGTATGGAACAAATATTTTGAAGATGGGCAGTTTTTTGACGTGATTGGTTTTAAGGTTATGATAGAGAGCGATACATTATCAGAAGCCTTAAGAACATTGTCAGAAGATAAACGGAACATCATCCTGCTATCATACTTTTTAAGCATGACGGACAAGGAAATCGCCAGACACTTGAATTTAATCCGCCGGACGGTATCTTACCGCCGGACAAGTACCTTGAAAGCGTTAAGACAAATGATGGAGGGCTGTTAAATAATGGTAGGCAGAGTTAAAAGGGGTAGCATGAATTACGGATGTTCTTTAGTTTCATATCAGGTAATATCAGCAGCGGTAAACGGTGATCTCAATGCCGTTGACATCATTGTGAAACACTACTTTTAGGTTGGCATAATAACGGCCTGTGCCAGGAATCAGCTTCCGAATATTTTGGCACGGGCATTCATAGACTCATGTTCTGTACATTGAAAAAGAAAGCGCGGAAGATAACACCGGGCAGTAAATGAGCCGGTCAGGTTGACAGTACGGGAAATTAAACATATCACGAATAGGGCTCATAACCGTCCGGATTGCCTTTTATTATCTTCATATTGTACAGCCCCAAAACATACACTGTAGCAGGGAGACGCAGACATGTTAAATAGTATGGAGCTAACTAAACTGAATCAGGTTGATATATGTGAGATTGACCCGAATTCTTTAGTTAATGTCAGTGCGGTAAGTATTGATACTGCATTGCCGCAAACAGAAAGGCTTGAGCGATATATAGAACAGATCCATAATCCTTACTGTTTCATAAGCGGCGACATACCGGTAAAAATTTGTTTTTCTGATACTGATAAAACCTTATCGCAATCGTTATCTGACTACTTCTTACGCCTGAGACAAAAGTAGTATATCATGCCAAAACCGCGTAAAATGGCCGTTTGAAGGGTGTCTACATTTGACGCGGTATCCCAAAACTGATATACTGTTGCTGTGATTATTGAGGGAAGGAGGATTATGCCACGAATACGCAAGGAGTCAACATCAGCTCTTTCCGTTGTATGGAAGATCGCGCTTTATATCCGCTTATCACGTGAGGACTGGAAGGAAGAGGATAAGTCTGACGGCAGAAAAGGAACAAAAAATGCATCGGAGGGGAATATCCGTGATATCAGCAAAAGTATTGTAGAACAACAGAAAATGCTAGAGGAATACATTGAAACACATTTTCAGGAAGAATATACTGTTGTTGATGTTTACATGGATGACGGGCTGACAGGTACCGATGATTCCCGTGACAATTTTCAGCGCATGATGGAAGATGTGGAAGCCGGAAAAGTGAACTGTATCATCGTAAAAACACTCTCCCGGGCATTCCGTAACTATGCCGATCAAGGACGGTATCTTGAACAGATATTTCCCCGTAAAGGTGTCCGTTTTATCGCAATCGGCAATCCCTTCGTTGACAGTTTCAAAGACCCTGATGCCATCCAGAGCGGCATGGAAATACCCATTAACGGGCTGATGAACGACCGCTATGCAGCCAAGACTTCCATGGATGTCAGACGGACCTTTGACGCCAAACGCCGGCGCGGGGAATTTATCGGAGCTTTTGCACCCTACGGATATATCAAGAACCGTGACGATAAAAACCGTCTCCTGATTGACGAAGATGCTGCACAGGTTGTCAGAAATATCTTTTCGTGGTTTGTTAACGATGGTATGAGTAAAATAGCTATCGCTAAAAAATTAAATGAATTAGGTATACCTAATCCCACCGTTTACAAATGCAAAGTACAAAATCTGAAATTTCATAATGGTAAGAATCAAGTAAATGACGGATTATGGGGCGGTAATTTAATCTTACAGATGTTGACAAATGAGGTCTACATAGGGAATATGGTACAGGGCCGAAGCCGTGTTATCAGTTATAAGGTACATAACTCGGTAAAAGTACCGAAAGAGGAATGGTTTATTGTTCCAGACACCCACGAAGCAATCATCGACAAGGAAACCTTTTCAAAGGCACAGCTGCTCCATTCCCGTGATACCCGTACCGCTCCGAATAAAACACATGTCTATCTATTTTCAGGATTTCTACGCTGCGCAGATTGTCATAAGTCAATGCGGCGAAAAGCATTTAAAAATTACGTTTACTATTACTGCCGTACTAAAATTGACAAAGGCTTTTGTAGCAAACATACCTTACGTGAAGATAAACTGATACAAGCCGTATTAGAAGCGATACAAATACAGATTAATTTAGTAGAGTCGCTGGTGGATACATTAAATATTATTAATCAGAATCCTGCCGTCAAAAAGCAATCAATCCGCTTAAACGGTATCTTAAAAATCCGTGAGGAAGAACTGCAAAAAATCCTTACCGCAGCTGACAGCCTATATCTGGATTGGAAAAACGGCTATATCACGAAAGATGATTACCTAAGAATGAAAGCTAATTTTGACGTAAACGTTGACAGACTGAAAGAAACGATAGAAGCAGTAAAAGATGAGATCAATACTATGGCAAAAGGTGTGAACTCTGATGACGCATACCTGACCACGTTCATGAAGCACAAAAACATCAAAACTCTTGAGCGAGGAATCATTGTTGAATTGATCGATACCATTTATGTTCATGAAGGTGGACAAATAACTATAAAATTTTCCTTTGCTGATGAACTGAAACGAGTAGCTGACTTTATAGAAAATAACTGTTTGGAGCTTACTGTTATAGAAAAAGAATCCGTTTCTTAATTTATCAGCAAATTTGAGCATATATGATCGGCTCCAGAGGCGATACCGGACCTACCGGAGCGGCCGGAACCGCTACAGTATTTGATCCCAGCATATCCGATACCTATTTACAAGGACAGTTAGTTGTCTATAACGGGGTTCTTTATATTGTTTCAAAGGACAATCCGTCCGGTACCCCTGGCACCTCTCCCGACTATACCACCGTAAGCGGTTCCCCTGGGCCTACGGGCCCGACCGGCGCCCAAGGTAATACCGGGCCTACCGGACCGCCAGGAGCCCAGGGAAATATCGGCCCTACCGGACCACAAGGAGCCCAAGGAAATATCGGGCCTACGGGGCCTACCGGACCGGCCGGATCGGGCGGCAGCGGCACAACGGGACCGCCTGGCCCGACAGGGGCAACTGCACCGCTTATCTATGCACAAACTTATATCCATGCTGAATCTGTTATCTTTGTTTCAGCCGGGTGAAATAGTCCTGTAATGAGTGAGACAGGGTTTTTTCTGTCTCAGCAAAGCGAATTCTGACCGGCGTACTGCCACTGAGAAAGCAATAGGGATTATGAACCTGTTCTATATATTGTTCCATCCGCTCTGCTTGTGGTAATGTCATGTCAAGTTCAATCGTACTGATATCGACCAAGGTACTTGGATCAATCTCCGTTATTTCTATTTGGCTCATTTTATCCAACTCTTTACTGTCAATCATCCTTGCTCCCATCTGCCCGCTCTGCGGGCCTATAAATCAGGGGGGTGCAAAGATTTCTTTCAACCTTCCAAACATGCCGCTACGCGGCACAAACAATCAGTGAGAAATTTCTTTACACACTTGCTCCCGTCTGCTTAATTATATGTTTTACCACTTGTACACTATGTGGATGTACAGCCGTCGGCATGAAATAATGTTGTAATAGGAAATACTCTTTTTTTCTTGGCAGCTTTTACGATCAGTCCGGCCAAGCGGGCATGTATTCCCAGTGCATCCATTCAATTTAAATATCTATGATTCTTCCGTCTGTTGAAATAGTGACTACTTGCCACGGAATCAGTTTGCCACAGTTTTGAAGCGCGGCTTTTGCCGCGTTTTCTATACCGCCGCAGCACGGTACTTCCATCCGTACAATTGTCACCGATTTGACGTTGCTCTGCTTGAATATAGCGGTAAGTTTTTCGCTGTAATCAACCTCGTCCAGCTTCGGACAGCCGATAATAGTTATCCGGTTTTGCATGTAATCGCAGTGAAAATTGCCGTAGGCGTATGCCGCACAGTCAGCAGCGACAAGCAGATTGGCATTCTCAAAATATGGCGCATTCACCGGCACAAGCTGTATCTGTACCGGCCACTGGTTTAGATGTGTCTCGGCCTTAGCCGAAGGTGTCTGTTCTGTACCGGCTGTCTTGTGGTGAATCTCTTTAGCGTTTGTGCCGGGGCAGCCGCAGGGCAGCGACTCTGGTTGTTTCATATTGGCTTTCACCGCGGACTCGTCGTACTCTGCCGCCTCCCGTTCCTCAAAAGTGATAGCCCCCGTCGGGCAAACCGGCAGGCAATTACCAAGGCCGTCGCAGTAATCGTCGCGCAAAAGCCGCGCCCTGCCGTCTACCATCCCGATGGCTCCCTCATGGCAGGCCGCAACACACAGCCCGCATCCGTTGCACTTATCCTTATCAATCTTGATTATTTGTCGAATCATACAATATCTCCTTTCGCCTTGACTTACTGATAACAGCATACTAAAATAAAAATGATAAGTCCGTTGCATTTACAACAAAGGGGGTTTTCTTGAGAAATATATTTGCAGCAGTAAAGAGCAATCCTTTATTTCAAGGAATTGATTTCAAGGATTTTGAACGGGTTCTTAACTGCCTCTTTGCCAAAACAGCTGCCTATAATAAAGATGACGTGATTCTGCTATCTGGCGATACGGTGGATTATGTGGGATTGATTATATATGGCGGCGTACAGATTATAAGTGAAGATATGGACGGGCACATTACTATTTTGACCGCGCTTGGTACGGCGGAACTGTTCGGCGAGGTGTTTGCCTGCGCTGAAATAACGCAAAGCCCCGTCACTGTGCTGGCAACAGAAGATACGGAAGTACTGCTAATGGACTACAAAAAAATCATTACTTCCTGTACCGCCGCTTGTCCTTTCCATGCCCGGCTTATTGAAAATATGCTGAAGCTCATCGCCCGCAAAAACCTGATGCTGAATCAAAAGCTTGAGATTCTGTCCAAACGCACGACAAGGGAAAAGCTTAAGTGCTTCTTTGACATGCAGCGCGGTACAGCGACAAGGTTTACGATCCCTTATAACCGGGAGGAACTGGCGCGCTACCTCTGTGTAGACCGCAGCGCCATGTCAAGCGAACTCGGTAAAATGCGGGATGAGGGGCTCATTAATTTTCACAAAAATGGATTTGAGATATTATGAAAAATATCAGCAAATGCTAACGGGCTAAGTGTGGCCGAGAAGCCGGTCTGGTTGCGCATATATAATTGGCTCTACCGGTCCGCAAGGCAGCACTGGCGCGACTGGGCCGACTGGTTC
>DBDG01000036.1 GCA_002293475.1 Lachnospiraceae bacterium UBA938 | reverse complement strand
GAAAAATTTCTCATTCTAAGGAGAATTACGCAAGATATTGTCATAAATATGCAAAAAGGAGCAGCCGGCCCGCCGGGGTGTCAGGGGGAAAGAGGAGTGGCCGGCCCGCCGGGGTGTCAGGGGGAAAGAGGATATCCAGGCCCAGCTGGCCCGCCAGGTGAAAAAGGAATAGCCGGTTCAGTTGGCCCACAAGGAGAAAGAGGAATAGCCGGCCCGCCGGGCCCACAAGGAGAAAGAGGAATAGCCGGCCCGCCGGGTCCACGCGGGGAAAGAGGAATAGCCGGTCCGCCAGGTATGCAAGGGGAAAGAGGATGTACCGGCCCGGCTGGACCACGCGGGGAAAGAGGAAGTTGTGGAGAATCCGGACGCCAAGGCGGAAGAGGATATCCGGGTCCAGCTGGACCACGTGGAGAACAAGGATGCGCTGGACCGCGTGGAGAACGAGGATATCCCGGTTCACCGGGCCCGCAGGGTGAACAAGGAAGCCCAGGCTCACCGGGTCCACAGGGTGAAAAGGGCAGAACCGGCCCACCGGGTCCGCAGGGCGAAAAGGGAAGCCCGGGCTCACCGGGTCCGCAGGGCGAAAAGGGCAGAACCGGCCCACCGGGTCCGCAAGGCGAAAAGGGAAGCCCGGGCTCACCGGGTCCGCAGGGCGAACAAGGATATCCCGGTCCGCCAGGCCCGCCGGGAGAAAGAGGATGCCCTGGAGCAATGGGTCCTACAGGGCCGCGTGGACTTCAGGGTAATAGAGGTGAGGCTGGTCCGCAAGGTGATTGCGGGGCACCTGGGCCGCAAGGTATCCGAGGTAATCCGGGTCCGCAGGGTTTGATGGGTCCGCAGGGTCCGATCGGCCCAAAAGGTGATATTGGTTCGGTAGGCCCGGCCGGTCCAGAAGGCCCAGTCGGACCAAAGGGACCACAGGGTCCGATCGGCCAAGAAGGGCCTATTGGAGAAGAAGGTCCGGCCGGGCCCGTCGGCCCGCAAGGTCCGGTCGGGGCAATGGGCTGCCAGGGTCCACAAGGTGAACAAGGCCCACCGGGTCCAGCTGGTAATTCTGGAGAAACCGGCCCACCTGGACCGACCGGCTCAACCGGCCCGACCGGACCGCCTGGAATCGGCAGTACCGTCTTTGTTACAACGACTTCCACTAAACCCATGAGCATATCTCCTAACCGATCCGGAGCAATCATAGGCCATACCATTTCCCACGACGGAATTCAGCTTTCATCCGGGTATTTGGACAACAGGATATTGGATAAACTGGCAAGCTGCAGCATACTGATCTTGCGTGACTGCTATATTACTGATATCGGAATGTGCTTTAGTTTATCGGATGCCAGTCCAGAAATAACCGAAGATATTATTTTGTTTGCGCAAATCTGGATGGCTGAGGATAAACGCAATTATTTCAAACCAATAAAAGAGGCTATGGTAAGAACGCCGGTTTATGCTGGAACAGTACTGGCATACGACAGTGTTCTGGAAATGGCTGCTTTAAATCAACCGATTTTAGTAAAAGCCGGATCTAGACTGCTTTATGTTGCCGGCATTGACGTATCTGATCCATCAAAAGAGATAACCCTCACAACTTTCATAAACGGAAGTTATGCAATACGGCAAATCAGCCCAGATAATAATTGAGATTTGATAAATACAGATAACTATGGTATAATTACCCATAGTTTTCAGGAACAGTCAAGTTATCAAAGGCAGAAAACCTATCAAGTAAACAGTTTCGCAAGCAAAGGCCGACAGCTTTGCTTGCGAAATGCACAGGTGCAATATGAATAAAATAATTTACAAAAGCCAGGCTTTACAGGCTTCCATTATTATAGTGGCCGTATGTCTTATACTATCGCTTTTCCCCATGCGTTTATGGAAAGAAACAGTAACTTTCACCGTTCCCGGTTCATCAGGCGAGGTAACCGGTCCGGTTGATGACAGCCGGATGATCATGCAAAGCATGATAGCACAGTATAATCATATGGGAAGCATCGGGATTTATCTGGGTGAGGGTACGGCAGGTGAGTCTTTTTATGTCCGGATGCTGGACACAGACTTAAGGGAGATGTTCGAAGAGAGGGTTTATTTAGAAGAGCTGGATATTCCCGGTTCCTTTGAGATTTTAGTTGATCAGGATATGAAGGTAGGGCAAAGATACTATCTGATTATCCAAGGCGGGGTTTCCGAACTTGGCGTAGTATCCAATCTTTATGTAGGCAGTGAAGCCGTTATCGTTCCGGACTATCCTTTTGCCGGTGAGATGCATTATAATGACAGCACGATGGAAGGAAGGAATATTGTGGCAGCCTATAACTATACGGTTCCGCTCCGAAAGGCCAAAGTAGCTTTCTTTGATGCGTTAATTTTGCTTTCTGCAGTCGCCTTGCTTTATCTTGTCCGTTATTATTACCGGAAGAAACCAGAGCGGAACAAGCTGATGACGGTCGAGCGGGCAGTTAAATCTGTCGGCAATCCGCTTACTGTGGCCATAGTGCTGGCCGGTCTTGTGGCCGTGATCATGGAGGTGTTCGGCAGTTACACTTTGGATAATACCTTCTTTTTTATCAGCATCCTGCTGCTGGGCGGAATCATGCTTTACGGAATCAATCATAACCGTGACGGCCAGAAAGCGATTATCAGCAGGTCCATCATCAAGGAAAAATGGACGGATGTTCTTCAGTCAGTTTTTCTGGCCATGGCAATTGCTGCCTGCTGTGAGTATATGAACGGTTTATACGATATTCATCATGCTATAGCGGAACGGAAAGAAATTATCTTTTTTGCCTTGGCCATGATTATGATGCTCCGGAGCAAAGAAGTCCTAAGATTTCACAACGTGGTCTACCTGATCGTGGCCGGTCTTTACGGCTATCATTATTATACGGAAACTCTCACCGAAGAAATGGCCGCTCTTGACCTGCAGAGCCTTAATCTGTTAGTATGGGCAGGTGCCCTTGCCGGCTTTGTGATCTTAAATACGGCGGTCCGGGTAGTGACGGCGTTTATTCATAAGGAAATAAAAAAACCGGCATACTTATATGGCGGTCTTATGGCCGTATTCCTGATAATGATTATTCTATTCCGCAACGGACGCTGGTGGACGGTTGCCCTGGCGGCTTCATTTACCCTTTTTTATCTACAATATGGGGCATGGAAGAAATGGGATATCTTGACCAATATCATCAGAGCGATGGTGCTGCATTTTATCTGGTACACGGGTTATTCGCTGCTGCACCGTCCATTTGTCACATACCGCACGGTTCGCTATACCCATATTTTTCACACCGTCACCATTACGGCGACATATCTGACAATGGTGGAGTGTGCGGCTCTGGTTCTTTTCCTGATGAAGTTACGAAAGAGCCATAAGCTAAAAGATATCTGGAAAGAAACGGTGTTTTTCGGAGTCGTGACGTCATATGTACTGTTCACCATGGCGCGTACCGGTTTTCTGGCGGTAGCAGTCACGGCACTGTTGGCGGTCATTATTATGGCAGCTGGCAATGGCCGGGAGAAGCTTAAGAATATTTTGACAGCGGCGGTCGTCATGGCGGTGGCCACAATAGTCTGTTTTCCGGTAACCTTTTTTGTACAGCGGACGGTTCCGGCTTTGGTAAGTGAACCGCGGCTTCATGAGATTGAATCCTATCCGGATGAGGTGATGCGTGGCCGCAAGGTAAGTTCGCTTGAATTTATGCGGGTCGGACGCTTTATTGAAGTGTTCGGGGAGAAAGTATTCAGCATACCGGAAACTACTTTTGATATCTATGGTGAAATAAAAGAGTTTAATGAGACACATACTTATGTTGACGGGCAACTGATGACGACGCAGCAGGCGGAAGCGCTGGGGCTTTATTCCGCAGTGTCTTTTGCGGAAGAGAAAGCGACAGAGGCAGATAAAGAACTTGGGGCTGACTCTGATTCTACAGCCGGTTCCATGGACGCTTCCCCAGATGAATCAGAAGTAGGCCGCTTCGATGGAGAAGACCAGTCGCTGGCAGATTACACCAACGGGCGGAGCGATATCTTCCGCGCTTATTTAAACCAGCTAAATATGCCGGGGCATCAGGAGATGGGTGCCCTGCTTGACGATGGTACACTGGCGGTTCATGCTCATAATATTTACTTACAATTTGCTTATGATCATGGTATTGCAATGGGTATCTTGTTTATTGCGGTGATGGTGGCGACTTTGCTGCAAAGCCACCGGTATTACCAGCAGAATAAGGATCGGGAAAATTATGCTGCCCTGCCTGCCGTGGTGACTGTGGCCGTAGCAGCAGAAGGGCTTGTTGAGTGGGTCTTCCATTTCAGCAATCCTTCCGGTTTTATCCTGATGTTGATCATTGCACCGCTGATCTTTGGGCTGCAAAAACGTTCAAGTTAAGATGAGGATTAATAATAAAATGAAAAAAGACAAAACGCCTTTTAATTATAAATTATTATATCGCCGGGCGGCCTTGATTATATATGATATCATCAGTGTGATCAGTGCCAGTTATCTGGCCTTAATCATGCGTTATGAATTTGATCTGTCGGGGATTCCCGATTATTTCCTGGAGCCGATCACCAGATTCTTGGTTATTAATATTGCAATGACGCTGACCATCCTTTATTTCTTCCGGATGTATCATAGCCTGTGGGCCTTTGCCGGCGAGACGGAACTGCAGAACATCGTGATTTCCTGCGTGATCTCGGCGGCGATCAACGGCATCGGCCTGCAGTTTTTCCGTATGGAAAACCGGGCGGTACCCAACAGCTATTACTTCCTCTATGCCTTTATCCTCATTACCTTTGTGTTTGTCAGCCGTTTTTCCTATCGCTTCTTCCGAAGCTTGAAACATAAGAAAATTAATAAAAACAATAATATTTCCGTAATGGTGATCGGTGCCGGCGAAGCGGCCAATCTTATCGTAAAAGAGATTGTCAACAGTAATTTCAGCACCATGGTGATCCGCTGTATCATTGACGATGACAAAGGGAAATGGGGACGTTTTATCCAAGGCATCAAGGTGGTAGGCGGACGCGACAAGATCATTGAATGTGCCGATATTTACAGCATCGATGAGATCATAGTGGCCATGCCGTCCATAACGCGCACGGAAATGAAGGAAATCCTTGATATCTGCAAAGAGACAAGCTGTAAGCTGCGGGCTCTTCCGGGCGTATACCAGCTGGTAAACGGGGAAGTAAGCGTCAGTAAGCTGCGGGATGTCGAGGTCGAAGACCTGCTTGGCAGAGAGGCGGTAGAAATTGATCTGGATTCTATCCTAGGTTATGTAAAAGACAAAAAGGTGCTGGTAACCGGTGGCGGCGGTTCCATCGGCAGCGAGCTGTGCCGGCAGATCGCCTCCCATGCGCCTTCAGAACTGATCATATTGGACATCTATGAAAACAGTGTATATGAAATCCAGCAGGCACTGCTCAATCATTATCCCGGCCTGAAGCTGACGGTGCTGATTGCCTCGGTACGCAATACCAGCCGGATGAATCGGATCTTTGAGCGTTTCCGCCCGGATATTGTATATCATGCTGCCGCCCACAAGCATGTGCCGCTGATGGAGGCAAGTCCCAACGAAGCCGTTAAGAATAATATCTTCGGCACTTTCAAGACAGCCATGGCGGCAGCTATGAACGGAACCACCCGCTTTGTGATGATATCGACCGATAAAGCGGTAAATCCCACCAATATCATGGGAGCAAGCAAGCGTATCTGTGAGATGATTATCCAGACCTTCAATAAACATTATGATACCGAGTTCGTCGCGGTACGTTTCGGTAACGTGCTGGGCAGTAACGGCAGCGTGATTCCACTATTTAAAAAACAGATTCTGGCGGGCGGTCCGGTAACCGTCACCCACCCGGATATTATCCGCTACTTTATGACCATACCCGAGGCCGTTTCCCTAGTACTGCAGGCGGGTGCCTATGCTAAAGGCGGAGAAATCTTTGTCCTAGACATGGGCAGGCCGGTCAGGATATTGGATCTGGCCAAGAATCTGATCCGGCTGTCCGGCTATCGGGTCGGGGAAGATATTAAAATAGAGTTTACCGGGCTCCGTCCTGGGGAAAAATTATATGAAGAGCTCCTGATGGAAGAAGAGGGCATGAAGGAAACTGCCAACCGGCTGATATATGTCGGTAAGCCGATAGAACTTGATGAAGAGCGTTTCTTTATTCAGCTAAAAAAGCTGAAGGAAGCTTCTAAGGCGGAAAGTGACGACATCCGGCCGCTGATCAGGAAAATGGTACCGACCTATTCCTACCAAAATGAAAAGGGCACAGACATATGAGCGATATAAACAACAAAAAGAAAATCTACCTTTCTTCACCGACCATGCATAGCCGGGAACAGGACTTTGTAAAAGAAGCCTTTAACAGCAACTGGGTGGCTCCTTTGGGTCCGAATGTGGATAATTTTGAAAAAGAACTGGCCGCTTATACCGGAAGCGGCTATGCTGCGGCACTGAGTTCCGGTACCGCAGCCATTCATCTGGCCTTACGTCTCTTAGGGGTAGCCCAGGGCGACACCGTATTTGTCTCGTCCTTGACCTTTAGTGCCACATGCAATCCCATATTATATGAAAAAGCTGTTCCTGTTTTTATCGACTCCGAGCCCGACACTTGGAATATGTCACCGGAAGCCTTAAGAAAAGCCTTTGCCAAATACCCCCGCCCCAAAGCGGTGATTGTAGTGCATCTCTACGGAACACCCGCCAAAATGGCGGAAATCATGGCAGTCTGTGAAGAATATCAGGTACCGGTTATTGAAGACGCTGCCGAATCGCTTTCCGCCACATACCGGGGCAGACAGACGGGTACCTTCGGTAAGCTGGGTGTCTTTTCCTTTAACGGTAATAAAATTATCACCACCTCAGGCGGCGGCATGCTTGTCTCTGATGAAGAAGAGTATATCGCCAAGGCTCGTTTTTTGTCCACCCAGGCGAGAGACCCGGCTAGGCACTATCAACATTCCCAGATCGGCTACAACTACCGCATGAGTAATATAGTTGCCGGAATCGGCCGGGGTCAGCTTCTTTATCTCGAAGCACACAAGCAGAAAAAGCAAGCCATCTACCGCCGGTATCAGGAAGCCTTTACGGACATACCGATGATTACCATGAATCCGCTCAATGGTGACGGAGAAGCCAACAACTGGCTATCCTGCATGACAATCGCAAAAGAATGTCCCGTTAAGCCCGATCAGATCATGGATGCCTTGGCCGCTGAAAATATCGAATCGCGCCCTATCTGGAAGCCTATGCATTGCCAGCCGGTATTTGCCGGATTTGACTTTATTTCGCATAATGAAGAGGGGTCAATGGCCGTCTCAGAAGATATCTTTGCCAGAGGTCTATGTCTGCCTAGTGATATCAAAAATACTGATGCAGACATGGAATTAATTATTTCAGTTGTCAGCAGTGTAAGCAGTGCAAACAGTTTTTGCAGATAAGGGATGGAGCAGTCATGAATATATTGATACTTAGCGCAGGAACACGAAATAAGATTGTCCAGTATTTTAAAGAGGCGGTGGGGGATGCCGGCAAGGTGATTGCTACCGACTGTTCCAATCTGGCACCGGCCATATATGATGCCGATGATTTTTATCTGGTTCCGCGCATTACATCGCCGGGTTATCTGGAATGTATTCTGGATATATGTAATAAAAACAACATCGGCGGGGTGTTTTCCTTGATTGATCCCGAACTGAGCCTCTTGGCCGCTAAGAAGGAGGATTTTCTGGCAATCGGCACCGTCCCCGTCATTTCGAAAGCGGATATCATTGAGACCTGTTTTGATAAATTGGCGATGTTCAGCCTGTTGAAAAAGATGTCAATCCCCACCGCTAAATGTTATGCCCGGAAGGAGGATTTTTACCGTGATGCGGCGGCGGACAAAGCCGGGTATCCGGTTTTTGTCAAACCGGTAAAAGGGAGCGCCAGCATCAACATCAATAAAGTGATGTCAAGGGAAGAAATCGAAGTCCTGTTTGCGCGCTATGATGACCTGATGATTCAGGAATATATGGACGGCCAGGAATATGGAGCCGATGTGTATATTGACATGATATCAGGGAAATGCACCACCATATTTTTAAAGAAAAAGCTAAAAATGCGGGCCGGCGAGACGGACAAGTCCGTCTCGGTACAGAACGAGAGATTATTCAACTTGATTAAAAATTTTGTAGAATCCTGCGGTTTTTATGGTATGATAGATATTGATATATTTCACATAAATGGCGAATATTACATTTCTGAAGTTAATCCCCGTTTCGGCGGCGGCTATCCACATGCCCATGCCTGCGGGATCGACTTTCCTGCCCAGGTAATCAATAATCTGGCAGGCCGGGAAAATCCCGTGAATATCGGTGATTATCATCCTGGAATAGCGATGATGAAATATAACGAGATGAAAATATTTGATATCAATGAAACAGGCATTATTTTATAATGGAAAACAGGCTGGCGAAATGCATGGGGATTAATATGGAGAATATCTTGATTTTAGCCAATTCTTCCGGCGGGCTCTATGATTTCCGACGGGAGCTTCTGGAACAGCTGGTGCAAAAATACAACATAACGGTTGGCCTGCCGGATAAGGTAAAAACAAGCGATCTGGAGGAATTAGGCTGCCAGGTGGTTTATACGCCCATGAACAGGAGAGGGATTAATCCCAAAGAAGATTTTAAGTTAATAAGGGCTTATCGCAGCCTGATCAAGAAGACAGATCCGGCCTTGGTTCTTACTTATACAATAAAACCTAACATCTACGGAGGTCTTATCTGCAGATTGCGTCATATCCCTTACTTGGCAACCATAACCGGACTGGGAAGTGTATTTCAGCAGAAGGGCTTACTTCTGAAAATAGTGATTTTACTATATCGAATAGGTATCAGCAAAGCCGCCTGCATTTTTTTCCAAAATAAAGAGAACCAGGATATATTTCATCAATACCGTATCAGTGCCCAAAACATCAGGCTGGTCAGCGGTTCGGGAGTGAATATCCGCGAACATCGTATGGAACCTTATCCGATGCGGGAAGGATTCTGCTTTTTATATGTCGGCCGTGTCATGAGAGAAAAAGGCATTGAAGAATTCCTAGAAGCTGCTGAGGCTTTACATAATGAAAAGACCCGCTTTCAGATTGCCGGCTACTGTGATGAAGATTATCAGGAAACACTGGACAGGCTGGAGCGGCGCGGGGTCATTGAACAGCTCGGCTTCCAGCCGCAGGTACATGAATTGTTGGCGCAGGCAAGCGCGGTCATCCTGCCTTCCTACCACGAAGGGATGTCCAATGTGCTACAGGAAGCTTCATCCACCGGAAGACCGGTTCTGGCTTCCGACATCAGCGGCTGCCGGGAGATATTTACCGAAGGGGAGACCGGCTTAGGCTTCCGGCCCCGTGACAGTGCCGACCTGATCCGCGCTATCAGACAGTTTATGGCTATTCCGTTAGGGGAGCGGGCCTTGATGGGACGGAAGGCCAGGGAAAAAATGGGACGGGAATTTGACAGAGAAAGGGTAGTACGAGCCTATCTGGAAGAAATAAGTAAAAGGGCTGAAAGGAGCAATGATGAGTTTATTCGATAAAATTGCCGCCGGCGAGGAAAAAATATCAGTGGTGGGTCTGGGATATGTGGGGATGCCGATTGCGGTAGCATTTGCTAGGAAGACTAAAGTGATCGGTTTTGACCTTAATGAGGACAAGATCAATATCTACCGGAGCGGAGCGGATCCTACCAAGGAGGTCGGTGATGAGGTAGTTAAAAATACCACCGTCGAATTTACCGCCGATCCGGCTCGCCTCAAAGAGGCCAGATTTCATATTGTGGCAGTTCCCACGCCAGTAAACGGGGATCATACCCCCGACTTGTCACCTATCAAGGGCGCCAGCCGGATCTTAGGGCAGAATCTTACCAAAGGTTCGGTCGTTGTCTTTGAATCCACAGTCTATCCCGGCGTAACGGAAGAAACCTGCGTACCGATACTGGAAAAGGAATCCGGCCTTACCTGCGGAACCGATTTTAAGATCGGCTACTCACCGGAAAGGATCAATCCCGGCGACCAGGTACATCGTCTGGAAACCATCGTGAAGATTGTCGCTGGTATGGATGATGAAACTCTGGACATCATCGCCGGAGTATATGAAATGGTGGTAGAGGCCGGTATCTACCGGGCGGACTCAATTAAAGTAGCCGAAGCGGCAAAAGTCATTGAAAACTGCCAGCGTGATATTAATATTGCTTTCATGAATGAGTTATCCATAATCTTTAACCGCTTGGGCATTGATACTAAATCGGTCTTGGAAGCAGCAGGAACCAAGTGGAATTTCCTCAAGTTTGCCCCTGGTCTGGTAGGCGGCCACTGTATCGGCATAGATCCTTATTATCTTACCTATAAAGCCGAGGAAGCCGGCTATCATTCCCAGATCATCCTAGCCGGCCGCCGCATCAATGATGATATGGGCAAATATGTGGCAGAAAGCCTAGTGAAGAACCTGATTAAGGCTGATATTCCGGTAAAGCCGGCCAAGATAGCGATTATGGGTTTTACCTTTAAGGAAAACTGTCCGGATACCAGAAATACTAAAGTAGTGGATATCTATAAAGAACTGATCGAATACGGGATTTGTCCGATTGTGATAGATCCTCAGGCTGATGCAGTTGAGGCAAAGCAGCTATATGGAATAGATTTTGCTGATATGGCGGATATAAAAGACATGGATGCCGTCATCATAGCGGTTGCACATGAGCAGTTTGCGGCACTTAGCAAAGAAGAGATAGACGGGTTCTTTCATGCCGGCAGCAAAAAGAAGGTATTTGTTGACCTAAAGGGGCTGTTCCATAGAAGTGAGTTTTCCGGCAGCGATTATCTGTACTGGAGGCTGTAAATATGCCTAGTTAGAGGCGGAAGTTTATGGTTTTGGCATTACGAAACAACAGGAGATATAACATGAGCTATCAAGCACTGAGATTTGATGAGAAAAGCCTTTTTCTGGTGACCGGCGGAGCCGGCTTCATCGGTTCCAATCTTTGCGAAGCCATCCTCGATATGGGATATAGAGTCAGATGTCTGGATAATCTGTCGACCGGTAAATATGAGAATATTGCGCCTTTTGTCGGCCGGCCGGGATTTGAATTTAGCGAGGGCGACATCCGTGATCTGGATACTTGCATGCAAGTGACAGCGGGGGCGGATTATGTCTTGAATCAGGCGGCATGGGGCAGCGTCCCCAGAAGCATTGAGATGCCGTTGCTGTATGAAGGGATTAATATTATGGGGACACTGAATATGATGGAGGCATCAAGACAAAATGGCGTGAAGAAGTTTGTCTATGCCTCCAGTTCTTCGGTGTACGGCGATCATCCGGAGCTTCCTAAGAGGGAGGGAAGAGAAGGGAAGGTACTTTCTCCCTATGCGCTGACTAAGAAAGTGGATGAGGAATATGGCCGGTTATATAAGGAACTATATGGCTTGGATACCTATGGGCTGCGGTACTTTAATGTGTTTGGACGGCGGCAGGATCCGGATGGGGTTTATGCGGCTGTTATTCCGAAATTTATCCGGTTATTGATTAACGGGGAGGTGCCGGTTATCAATGGGGATGGAAAGCAGTCGCGGGATTTTACCTATATAGACAATGTCATTGAGGCGAATCTGCGGGCCTGTCTGGCAGATTCGGAAGCGTCTGGTGAAGCTTTTAATATTGGTGCCGGCGGCCGGGAATATTTAATTGATGTTTATTATAGTCTGTGCGCAGCTCTGGGAAAGAAGGTTGAGCCGGTGTTTGGACCGGAACGCCGTGGTGATATCCGGGATTCTAACGCAGATATTTCTAAGGCAAAGAAACTGCTGGGATATTGCCCGGAGTATGACTTTGCGAAGGGGATTGCATTGGCGATTGACTGGTATAAGGCAAATCTTTAATAAGCAAAAGTAGGAGAAGTATAGATGAAATTTAAAGTGGCTGTGTTGGGAGTAAAGGATACCACGGAAAATATAGTCGAATTTATTCATAAAGAGATATGTCCGGTGGATTTAGTGATAACGGTCGGTAAGGCAGTTACGGAAAAGAATGAGATATCCGGTTATAAAGGGCTGACGGTGCTGACGGAAAAGTATGGCATTCCAGTGTTTGAGGCAGACAGTTATCATCTTACTGACGGAAAAACCAAAGCCTTTCTGGCGGAAAACGAGTTTGAAATCGGGATATCTATGGGCTGGCAGAGGTTGGTGCCGCAGGCAGTATTAGACCAGTTTGAATACGGTATCTTCGGTTTTCATGGTAACTGTGGTTATCTTCCCTATGGCAGGGGGCGTTCTCCGCTTAATTGGTCAATTATCCTAGGCGACAGCCGCTTTAACCTGAACTTGTTCCGCTATGATGAAAAGGCGGACAGTTCCAATATCTTTGCGACGGAAATGTTCTCGCTTACCCCACATGATACGATCAGAACTGCACAGTATAAGAATATGATTTGTTCTAAGCGACTGATTAGAAAGCTTATAGCAGCTTATCAGGAAGGCAATGTTGTCATTAGAAAGGAATCGAAGGATTTTGATTCCTGGTTTGATAAACGGACGGCAGCGGACGGTAAAATTGATTTCCGCCATAAGACAAGAGAGATATATAATCTGATCCGCGGCGTTACGGCTCCTTTTCCCGGTGCATTTGCCATGCTGGGAGAAGAAAAACTGATTATTTGGGAGGCTCGCCCTTTTGACGAGATAATTGATTTTTCTGCATATGCGCCTGGTGAGGTGGTTGATATGTTTGATGGAAAACCGGTGGTCCGTACGGTAGACGGCTCTCTATTGATAGACCGGTATGAATGTCGGATTGAAGTTCTCGTACATGATATTTTGAGCTGATCTTATCTTATGTTATGTAAGTGCTAAGAATCTACATTGTTACCAGAGTAGACAAGGACAAGACCAGATGATATTATTACAAATAGCCAAGGACAGTTTCTTTCAGGAGAAAAGGTTACTATGAAATATAACAGCGACTCGCATACGTTTGTGATTTGCGCCTACCAGACTAGCCCATATTTAGAGGCTTGTATTTTATCATTAGTGAATCAAGAGATATTGACGACGATTATTATGGTGACTTCTACCCCTAATGAGATGATTAATGAACTGAGCCGTCAATATGATATTAAGCTGTTTGTAAGCAACGGTAGAACAAGTCTGGCCGCTGACTGGAATTTTGCAGTCAGCTGTGCGAAAACACCGCTTGTTACGATAGTCCATCAGGATGATATCTATGAGCGGCAATATGCCAAACAGATAATAGCAAAGTGTAACCGGGTCAGCCGCCCGCTGTTATTATTTACGGATAGCTATGTGATCCGTGACGGAAGAAAACAATATCGAAACAGTAATTTGACCGTGAAGCGGTTATTGCTACTGCCGCTACAGATACCTTTGTTTAGCAGCAGTATTTTTATAAGAAGGCGGGTATTGTCGGCCGGCAATCCCATCTGTTGCCCTTCGGTGACCATGGTGATGAGCCGTATTAAAAAACCGGTTTTTACGGATAGCTTTAAAAGCAATACTGACTGGCAGGCTTGGGAGAAAATATCAAAAGAAAAAGGTGAATTTATATACATCCATAAACAGCTTATCGGCCACCGCATCCATGCTCATTCGACTACCACTCAGATTATCAGGAGCAATATCCGGACTAAAGAAGATTATGCGATGTTTTGTAGATTTTGGCCCAAAGCGATTGCCCGATTCCTAGTGGCGCTATACCGTTTAGGAGAAAAAAGCAATCAAGTCGGCAGTCAGGGAGATGAAAAAAAAAAGATAATAAAGGAGAAGCTTCCCATTGAAAAGAAAAAGAACCTTGTATGGAACTGTGATCGTCACATACCGCTGTAACGCGCGCTGTAATATGTGCGATTGCTTTAAGGATCCCACTAGGCCGGAAGAGGAGATTAATCTGGATACTATCCGCAAACTGCCGGAGATGGCTTTTACCAACATTACCGGCGGAGAGCCGTTTGTACGTCAGGATATTCCGGATATCGTCAGAGAGCTTTATAAGAAATCCGATCGGATTGTTATTTCGACCAACGGGTATTTTACTGACCGGATTATCACATTATGTAAGGAGTTTCCGCAGGTAGGGATCCGTATCAGCATCGAGGGTCTTAAAGAGACCAATGATGCCATCAGAGGAATACCGGATGGCTTTAACAGAGGTTATCAGACCTTAAAGACGTTGGTGGATATGGGACATCCCGATGTGGGCTTCGGGATGACCGTTCAGGATATGAACAGTAAGGATCTCGTGGCTTTGTATAAAATATCCGATGAGATGAATATGGAATTTGCCACCGCGACGCTACACAATTCTTTTTATTTCCGCAAGACCGACAATAAGATTGAGGATAAGCGCAAGGTAGCGGAAGCGTTTGCCGAGCTGATTAATGAACTGTTAAAAAGTAATTCGCCGAAGAAATGGTTCCGCGCTTATTTTAATCATGGGCTGATCAATTATGTCTACGGAAATAAACGCCTGTTACCCTGCGACATGTCAACCAACGCATTTTTTATCGATCCCTTTTGTGATGTGATTCCATGCAACGGCATGGAGAAGAAGGCGGTCATGGGGAATCTTAAGGAGCAGTCCTGGGAAGCGCTGTGGAAATCGAAACAGGCGGAGAAGGTACGGGAATGTACGAGGAACTGTGACCGGAACTGCTGGATGATCGGCAGCGCCTCTCCGGCAATGCATAAATACATCTGGGTCCCCGCTTGGTGGGTGGTAAAGCATAAGTTTTTAAAGGGCGGGAAGTATTCGCTCAGAGAAAATAAATATATCAGCATGGGATGAGCCGGAAGGAGTCAGGTGATGAAGAAGAAGCTGTTAATTGCGGCAATAGCGGTTATACAATTGGGAATTTTGGCAGGGGTGCTGTTAAATATCGGCCGCCGCCCTTTTGTCGATATAAAATATACGGAAGAAGATATGACGGTCATTTGGGATGGAAGTGAGGAACAGGGGTTTTACTTGGATAAGAACGGCGCCAGAATTGCCACGCCGGAAATCATTCTGCCCAATGGAATATACCGGATATCAGGGGAATATATGCTGCAGGGTTCGGGCAGGCTGTTTTGGGAGTGTGTAGAACCGGATAATTTCAATAGCATTGCGAGCATCGTCAGCGGCACTGTCAATTTAGATGTTAAGGCAAATCACTTTTCAGAATTGATCCATATCAATGAAGATGAAAAACCTTTTAGAATCTATTGTCGATTAACGGAAGATATGGCGAGCGGAGATTATTTTCTGTTATATAATATTCAGCTTGAGACCTCGCCGGTGACGGTGCGTTATTATGGATTCCTTGGTGTTCTGATATTTATTGCCATTGATATTTTGCTGTATTTCATTTATAAAAGAAAAGAAATAGCCCATTGGTTTAATACATTGCCGGAAGAACGGAGACTGGTTTCGGGAGGACTGCTCATTACCATAGCATTGATCAGTCTTCCGGCTATGGTGTCATATGTGACCAATGGTCATGACTTGCCTTTTCATCTTGCCAGAATAGAAGGGATTAAGGATGGTTTGATAAGTGGACAGTTCCCAGTGCGGATCCAGCCGGAATGGATGAATGGGCATGGCTATGCCAGCGGAATCATGTATGGCGATTTATTAATGTATTTTCCGGCTATATTAAGATGGTTTGGCCTTTCATTGACGCTGGCTTACAATATTTATGTAATCGCCATCAATGTGGCGACGGTATTGATTGCTTATTATTGTTTCCGGAAGATATCAGGAAAGCCGTATATTGCGCTTATGGCGACGGTATTTTATTCCGCTAACATGTATCGGCTGGTCAATATCTATATCCGGGCGGCAGCAGGCGAGTATACCGCGATGATTTTCTTTCCTTTGATTGTATATGGATTGTGGAAGTTGTTTGCCCAAGCGGATGGCCGGGACGATGATAACAATACGTGGAAAATCCTTGCCGTCGGATACTCCGGTATCATCGTTTCCCATGTAATCAGCTTTATGCTGGCAGCTGGTTATACTCTATTAATATGTCTTATTATGTGGAAAAAGCTTTTTAATAGGCGAACAGTAATAACGCTGTTAAAAACAGTGACTACAGTCGTCCTGCTAAACCTCTGGTTTTTACTTCCTTTTATTGACTACATGCGCTATAACTGGATCGGAACACAGTATGATCTTTTGGTAACGCCTTACCGGCTTTCCTATCGGGCGGAATTCATCCCCCAGTTTTTTATGACCGATTATGGCTTGCTAAACGGATCAACTAACTATACAGGGGGGATAAATGGCGAAATGCCTTATACGCCGGGGGTTTCATTTATTATTATTCTGGCGGGAGGGGCGCTGCTTAAGGGCAGAAAAGATAACAGGAACAAAAGGCTGGAGGTCTTATTATATTCCTTAATAGGTATTACCGTTTTCGCGACATCGACACTGTTTCCATGGTTTTTAGTGTGCAAAATAAACCTGGTATCAATAGCGGCCAGAGTGTTACAATTTCCTTGGCGGTTAAATGCAGTTACCATTGCCCTAGCGGCGTTGTTGGCCTGCCTGATTGCCGCGAAGCTGGAGTTAAGCCGATTAAAATATTATGGATTTATGGCATTGGTTATTTTTATTACCTGTCTTCAGGGACTGGATCTGGAGAGCAGGGTTCTTAATGAAAAGACAGCTATGCGCATAGAAACATTGGGTTCCGGCAAGTTCAACCAGTCAGGCGGAGAGTATCTGCCGGCAGGAGCCAAGGTAGAGGACTATGTGGCGGAAATCACTTTAGTAGCGGAAGATGTTGAAATCACGCAATGGGATCAAGATTACAATTCTGTCGCTGTTACCGTTACAAATCACGGTGAAGAAACCGCTTTTGAAGTACCGCTACTGAATTATAAGGGCTATCAGGCAACCGATATGAACGGTACGACTTTGCATATTTCGAGCGGTACATCCGGACGGCTCCGGCTCCATATCCCGGAACGCTATGAGGGGATGATAACTATTAAGTTTGTATCACCGTGGTATTGGCGGGCAGCAGAGATAATTTCATTGATGATGCTGATAGCTTGGGGAGGCTATGAGATTGTGAAGAGGAATCTATCTAACAAATATCTAAGGAAGGCTAATAAACAAGGGGGCTGATGACAAGGAGAAAGCATGATAGACGGTTATCCATTGGTTTCGATTATTATACCGGTATATAACTGTGAAAAATATATTCATAAGTGTATTCATACAGTTATGCTTCAGTCATGGCCGTCTATTCAGCTTATTGTAGTCAATGACGGGAGTACCGACAGATCCGGAGATATCATAAATAGTCTGGCAGCGAAACATAATAACATCACCATCATAAACCAGATAAATCAGGGAGTGGCCGCCGCAAGAAATAAGGGGGTTTCCCATGCAAAGGGGGAGTATCTGCTATTTATCGACGGAGATGATTATATCAGCCGTGATTATGTGGAAAAGCTAACCTTGCAAGCGATAGCGGAAGAAGCTGAATTGGTAATATGCGGCTATACTCTTGTCCGTCAAGGCGGATTACCGTATCGGATTGTTTCTCCCGTTCATCATCAGAAGGGCGATGAAGCATGGGCATATCGGATTTGTGCGGCTGGGAGCAGATTATATCGGAAAGACTTCTGGGATCGTTATGAACTAAAGTTTTTAAATGAAAAAAACGCCAGGGGTGAGGATGTTCCGTTATCGCTTTTTGCCAATGCCATGGCGGCTAATATCGCCATAATCCGTGATAGCGGTTATTATTATGTCCAGCATGAAGGCTCGGCAATGCATGCTTACAAAGGTTTTAGAAAATATCACTTCCCCTATCGAACCGTAGCGGCACTGTTGAATAAGGTAAAGGATATGCCGCTGACCAATCGCAGAGAATGGTTTAACTTTGGCATATTAAAGTTCTTTGCCCAGTTTGTTTTTGCTTTGTCTGGCGGCGCACCGTTAAAAGAAATCAGGAGACTATGTTCCTACATTGATAACATGGTTGCAAAATACTTTGCGGAGGCATGGCAGGAGCTAAGAAGACTGTATTCCGATAAACCGGCGGTACCGCTCGCACATAAATGGAGCATTTATATTATGCTGGTCCTATTGAGGTTAAGGATGCTAACCGTTATTATATGGTTATGCTCGCGCAGGCCAGTTACCGGCAGATATAAAAAAGGCAATCGGCGGCGTCAGTGAAAGCTTGCTAAGGAGCCCATGATGGAAAAGATTTTACGAGGATATTACTTCTCACAGATAGAAAAAAACAGTTTAGGCCCAAGGAACAAGGTACTGAACCAGATTAAGGCTTTTGAAAAGGCTGGGGTAGCTTTAGAACTGATTGAGAGTCCTTTTGGTACGGAAGGCAGGATCAGAGGTAATTTTATTTTAAGACAGCTGGTATGTCGGCTTCCTTTTACCTATGTTTATTCTCGCCATGAATACCGGGATGAATATCGGGATGCCGAGGTTTTTTATATCCGGTTTCTGGCGGGCGACCGTTATTTTGTCCGATTCTTAAGAAAACTGCGACACAATAGCCCACATGCCAAAATCATCATGGAAATGGCGGATTATCCCTCGACATGGTATATGACGACCTCTAAGCTGCTTTCTTTGCTCTATCTGCCGATTATAATCAAGGATGTCTTGGCAAGAAAAAGCTACCGGAAATATATTGACCGGATCGCTATTATCAAGCCGATAGCGAAGGTGTACGGCATACCTGCCATCCGGATTGCCAACGGTGTCGATGTGGCCAATATCGTTCCAAGGAAACCGGCTTTTCCAGACAAACCGGTCATGATTGCCGTGGCGGCAATGTGCAATTTTCATGGATATGACCGGATGATTGAAGGGATTCACCAGTATTACCGAGCGGGAGGCCGCCGGGAACTGGAACTGCACCTTGTCGGCGGAACAGATAACCCAGGGCATGACCTGAAAAAATATAAGCAGCTCTGCCGGCAGTATCATCTTGAAGAAACGGTGATATTTCATGGCGAGAAAAGCGGGAACGAACTGGATGAGATATATAACAGATGTAATCTGGCGGTTGCCTCGCTGGGCATGTACCGGATCGGCTATCAAACGGCCAATTCTTTGAAGGTCAGGGAATATCTGGCCAAAGGGTTGCCGGTGATAGCGGGCTGTGACATAGATCTCTTCCAGGATAACAGGTTTACATTTTGGCTACAGTTGGAAAATGACGACCGGCCAGTTGATCTTAGCGCGGTTTTTGATTTTTTTGATCGCATTTACCATCAGCATCAGGAAAACTATCAGGCGATTAATAGAGAGATCAGGACCTATGCAGAAAAATACTGCAATATGGATTATGCTTTTAAGAATGTCATTGATTATGTAACCAGAGCATCGGAAGAGGAAATAATATATTGATTAGGCGTATCACACAATCTTATGATAAAATAAGACGATTGCCAGGCCATATGATAGCAAAGCAGGCGTTATTCAGCATAAAAAGAGCAATCCGCGGCCGCTATTACCAAATCCGTGACGGCTGTTTATCATCACAACCCGTTAAAATCAGACCGCTAAAGTTATGCCCCCTGACTTTTGACTGGGAACGGCTTGACTGTAGCCGGTTTGCGGATGAAACGGTAAAGAATCTGACGCAGATGTATATGGAGCACCGATTTGACCTGCTGGGAAGCGGCTGGATTAAAAACGGATTTTATAATAATGCGCCCGGACTGGAAGGGTACCGCTATGAGGCTTTAGAAATCCCGGATTTTCACGAAGGATGGCTCAGCGCCTTACTGTTAAAATGTGATGTGGACAGGGCAGAGCGCTACAGCCGGCTGATATCCCCAGAATATGTGCCGATTGACTGGCAAAAAGACTGTAAAACCGGCTATCGCTGGGATGCGCGCCAATGGTACCGGCCGGTGGAACTGGCTCGGCTGGCGGGGGCGGATATTAAGATGCCGTGGGAATTGTCGCGGTTGGAGCATCTTCCTAGGCTGGCAATATTTGCCTTTTTGAATCCGGCGGCCAGGAATCAGATGAAGCAGGAATTCGTCGATGAATGTATGGATTTTATGAGGCAGAATCCGGTCAGGCGGGGGGTTAACTGGATGTGTACCATGGATGTTGGCATCCGTACCGCCAATATTGCCTTGGCCTATTCCCTGTTTCGGGCTTTGGAAGGATTCCAATTTGCTGATGATGTTGAACATATGCTGACGGAAATTATTTTTATACACTGTAAGCATATCTACCAGAATCTAGAGTGGTCGGCCTTATTATGTTCTAACCATTATCTGGCGAATATATGCGGTCTGCTTTATGGAGCAGCGCTACTGCCGCCGGGATATCGGCGGGAAAAATGGCTGGCTTTTGCCCGGAAAGAATACCGGCAAGAACTGCTTAACCAGTTTTACGAAGAAGGATCGAACTTTGAAGGCTCGGTAGGCTATCACCGGTTATCCGGGGAGATGGCAGTTTTTACTGGGGCATTGATTGAAGCTCTGTCAGGGAGCGGTGCCCTTCAGGGACTTAACCGGGAAGAACGGTCAAGAATCAGGAAAATAGGCCGGTTTGCTGCAGACACGATGAATCCGGATGGAGATTTTGTACAGATCGGTGACAATGATTCCGGCCGTTTTTTTACATTGACACCGGCAGGCAGCCTGAAAAAGGTCGAGGATGCCGTTAATGAGTATATTTCGCTGAGTGGCTATCCATATCAGCAAGACGAGATGTATTGGGATGAAAAGGTCAATTCACCGGAACAACTGATCAGTGCCGTCGCCGCTTTTGAGCAGATGGGCAGTAAGCCGGTATTTTGTCCGTTTACCTATAGTCTGGTCAGGAATATGATTGAGTCTGCCCACTCAGCAGAAGCTTCCGGCAGGGACGATGATAGTTATGATCCAGTCAGACACTTGAATAATTATGATCATGAGCAGGAAATCCTTAGATATCAAAATAAATGGTACATCGGCAGCAATGGCTATTGTTACGAAAACGGAGACATATTGAACCAAGGTAACAAGGTGGACTTAACCGAAGATTTGGAATATGTCGGATATCATCGGTTCGGCATCCATATTTACCGGTCGCGTTACCTCTATCTGTGTATTAATGCCACAGACAACGGCCAGGGTGGCAATGGCGGACATGCCCACAATGATAAGCTGTCGTTTGAGCTTTGGATTGATGGGCAAGCAGTCTTTCAGGATCCGGGAACTTATGTTTATACGCCACTGCTCCAAGAAAGAAACCGTTATCGCAGCACAAAAGCCCATAATTGTATCCAAAGCGGCATAGAACAGAACCGTTTCATCAATACATTTGCCATGTCTGATGATACCAGGTGCGAACTTCTGGAACTTAAGCAGCAGAAGATCGTTCTGCAAGTAATTTTCGGTGAGATCAAACAAAGAAGAAGCTTTGTAATTGAAAAGGAAAAAATAACAATAATTGATGAAAGCAACCGGACTTTCCGCTGTAGGTCAGATGATGTGGCAATAAGCGGCGGATATGGTAAATTGATAAGAGGTAAATCATGATGAAGATTAATGTTATAGGCTTAGGTTATATCGGTTTGCCGACGGCTTTATGTATTGCGGTCAGCGGATTTCCGGTAGTCGGTATTGATAAGAAGAAAGAAGTGCTGGACACCCTGATGGAAGGAAAGCTTACATTTAAGGAAGCCGGATTAGAGGAACTCTTTACTCAAGCCAGGGAATCAGGAAATTTATCGTTTGCCGCCCGCTGTACGGCAGCGGATATCTACATCGTGGCAGTTCCGACCCCTTATATAAGAATCACGAAAGAAATCGAAACGACATATATTGTCGGCGCTGTAAAGGATATTCTGGCGGTTGCCCCGGAAGGGGCGGTCATAGCGATTGAATCTACGGTTTCTCCCGGTACCATCGCAAAGTATATTGTACCGTTGACAGAAGCGGCCGGCCGGGTATGTGGAAATGATATTTATCTTGCCCATGTGCCGGAGCGGATCATACCGGGAAACATGCTATATGAGCTTAAGCATAACAGCAGGACGCTCGGCGTGGCAGAGCCGGAAACAGCGGATAAATTGATGCAATTATACCGTTCTTTCTGTAAAGGAGAGATGGTGGTCACAGACATTGAGACCGCCGAAATGGCTAAAGTCGTCGAAAACACCTATCGCGATATCAATATTGCTTTTGCCAATGAGCTGGCCAAAATGTGCAGCCGCGCCAATCTGGATGTATATGAGATTATCCGGGTGGCCAATCGACATCCCCGGGTGAATATCCTTGCCCCGGGTCCGGGGGTGGGAGGACATTGCATATCGGTAGATCCTTGGTTTCTGGTGGGCGATTATCCGGATATTGTCAATATTATCCGCCAAGCTAGGGTGATCAATGACGGGATGCCGGAATATGTCCTGGAAAGAATCAGCAACATCATGAAAAAGGAAGGTATTAAGGATATCTCGGAGGTCGGTTTCTATGGCCTGACCTATAAAGAGGATGTTGATGACATCAGGGAAAGCCCGACGCTCCAGCTCATCCAATGCATGGAGAGACATTTGTCATTTGGCGCTAAGTTTTATGATCCGGTCATAACCAAGGCAATCGTGGATAACCAGTATACGGATTTTATGCAGTTTTTGGGCGATATAAGATTGCTTGTCATTATGGTAGGTCATCAGCATATCCAAGATAATATCAATAAAATAGCTCATCATATTATTTATGATACCCGCAACTGTATTCCGTTGAACCACATTCATAAATTATAAACGCTTTCAACTATTGATTTTGAGTGCGGCAGAGCCGCAGATGGGAATAAATATGAAACAAGTCTTTGTTAAAAAGGGCAGGATTATCACCGAAGAAGTGGCAGCTCCGTGTCCGGCCCCGAAAATGATCTTAGTGAAGACCGAATATTCCTGTATATCGGCGGGAACAGAGATGAGCAGCGTAAAGAATTCCGGCGAATCATTGCCCCGGATAGCTCTGAAGCACCCGGAATATGTCAAGCTGGGGTTACAGATGCTGAAAGAAAAAGGGATCAAGTCCACTTGGGATACGGTAATGGGCAATTACAGCTTGGGGGCCGCTTTAGGCTATTCTGCTGCCGGTGTTGTCATTAGCAGTTACAGCGATCAGTTTGCCGAAGGTGACAGAGTCGCCTGTATGGGCGCCGGCTATGCCAACCATGCCGGATATATCTGCGTGCCGCAGAACTTGGCGGTGCGGATGCCGGAAGGCGTCAGCTTGGCAGAAGCTTCTACGGCGGCGCTGGGGTGCATCGCCATGCAGGGAATCCGGCGGGCGGAGCTACAGTTAGGCGAAATCGTGGTAGTATGCGGTATGGGAATCTTGGGTCAGTTAACTGGCCGGATGGCGGCCGCTGCCGGAGCTACCGTTATCGTGACGGATGTCGATGACAGAAGAATCGGCATTGCTTTAAAAGCCGGGGCAGGCTATGGAATAAACCCGGCGAAGCAAGATATTATCAAGGCCGTCGATGATATTACCGGAGGGCACGGAGCGGATAAAGTCATATTGACGGCAGCGACGGATTCCGATGTACTGATATCCCAGGCCTTTCAGGTATGCCGCCGCCGGGGAACGGTAGTGCTGGTAGGCGTCGCCGGGATGAATCTAAAGCGGGAAGATATGTATGCCAAGGAGCTGGAACTTAAGATCGCCACCTCTTACGGCCCGGGACGATATGACAGCAGTTATGAGGAAGAAGGAAAGGATTATCCCTATGGTTTGGTAAGATTTACGGAACAGAGGAATCTCGAAGCTTATTTACGGTTGATCAAAGAGAATAAAATCAGCATTAAAGATATTATTGAGGAAATATATCCGGTACAGGAAGCCGGATCAGCCTATGAAGCGCTTAAAAACAGTCATCATAAACCACTAATTGTTTTGCTGAAATATAGTCAAGATGAGACGGTAAGCCAAGAGGAGGCGGAGAGTAAAGGTGCTCCGGTTAACCGTCAATACCGGGCACCGGCGGGAGTCATTAAAGTTGCCATATGCGGCGCCGGCGGATTCGCCAAGGGGATGCACCTGCCCAATCTGGAGAAAATGAAAGATAAATATTCCATATATGCGATCCAAAGCCGGACAAGTGCCAATGCCCATGCCTTGGCCAGACAGTACCATGCCAGCTATGCCACTGCCGATTATGATGAAATCTTAAGGGATCCGGCAGTGGATATGGTGATGATCTGTACAAGGCACCATCTGCATGCCGATATGTCGATAAAAGCCATGCGGGCCGGCAAAGCGGTATTTGTCGAGAAGCCGGCGGCCATTAATGAAAGGGAACTGACAGAGGTGATCCGGGCAGTCAGGGAGACGGGGGTGCCTTATACAGTCGGATTTAACAGAAGATTCTCGTCCTATGCTAGGGAAGCCAAGAAACATATCCGGAACCGGGTAAATCCGCTGATGATCTCCTATCGGATGAATGTCGGCTATCTGCCTAGGGAACACTGGATACAGGGAGAAGAAGGGGGCGGGCGGATTATCGGCGAGGCCTGTCATATCTTGGATTTATTTGCGTATTTTACGGAAAGCCGGCCGGAGAGCGTGAGTATTGACAAAATCACCCCTCATAATGATAAAATAATGAGTGGGGACAATTGCGTCCTGACGGTAAAATACCAAGACGGCTCGGTCTGTACGCTGTACTATACGGGACTGGGGAACAGCGGATATGGAAAGGAGTTTTGCGAGATCTATACCGATGGCCGGATCATCACAATCGATGATTATAAAAAAATCACGGGCTATGGGATAAAGGTACAGGATATCAGGTCTTCTGTCTCGCAAAAGGGGCAGTTGGAAGAGCTGGAAAGTTTTTACCAGGCGATCAAAGACGGCAGTAAATATACGATTGGGCTTGATGATATCGAGGGGACAAGCAGGCTTACATTTGCGGCAAAATGATGGGATTAATGATACGAAACAGGAGAATAGATGGAATTTCTTAGAAATGATAATTTAGTGGTCAATATCTTTAAAACGATTTCCAATCGTGGCGGAATGTTATTATGTTCTCTGATAACAACAGTAATGTTGGCCAGAAGTCTTGAGCCGGAAAAGTTAGGATATTATACTGTTGCGATATCGATATATACCGTTTGTTTCCAGATCGTCAATATGGGAATGCATTCAGCACATTCCTTTTTCTTGTCTCAGAACCTTCGTTTATTTCCCAAGGTATGGGGAAATAGCCTTTTTATATCTTGTGGCTCCGGCCTTGTGATAGTATTGTATGCTTTTGCTTCATTATTTACGGATAGTTTTATGGGTTTAAGTAATAATTTGGTTTTAATTGCCCTTGGCATTGTTCCGGTATATCTGCTGAATTATTATCAGAGTGAAATATTTATTATAATAAATGACATTAGGTTTTATAACTTTCTGAATCTGTCAGTGGCAGTTTTGACCTTAGCAGGAACGGTTTTTTTATGGGCAATGAAGAAATCGGAAGTAATGCTTTTCCTATGGCTCCAAATAGGGGTCTTCATTTTTGCTTCACTTATGGGAGCTTTAAGAATAAGGATAAAGCACAAAGTAAAGCCACATCCCTCCTTTCAGCTCTTTAAAGAAGCGATCCCAATCAGTGCCAAGACCTGTATTTCCTGCCTGTTGGCATATTTAGTAATGCGGTTGAATATTTTCGTGGTTCAGTATTTTTTGACTGGAAGTGACACCGGTCATTATTCTTTGGCGACCAATTTAGCCGATATCGTTAATATTTTCGGCGCTGTTTTTAGCAGCCTTCTGTTCCCGCAACTTATGGCTTTAGTGGAAAGACATGACAGAGCCGCTTTAACAACGCGGTTAGTCAAGATACTGACAATGGTATTGATTCTGGTTGCTATCGTTGCAATCATTGGCGGTTATTGGCTAATACCTTTTATTTATGGTGAGAGCTACCGGCCTTCTTACTGGTTGTTGTTAGTAATATTACCGGGTGTTATCTTATGGGGGATTATAAAACCGATCATTGCTTTCTTTAATTCATATAAACGGTTTGAACTTGCGATATATGCGGCAGCATTGGCATTAGTAGTAGATATTATCGCGAATGTGGTTTTTATTCCTGTTCTGGGTGTGACCGGCGTGGCTTTGGCTGCTTCGTTATCTTATTTAAGCAGTTTTATTTTCTGGAATATCCTGTTCCGGAAACAGCAACGGTTGATAGTGCAGAGGAGAACGGACAATGAAACACCTAGGTGACATGATGAAGAAGATAATCAAAATGATAGCAGCTCCGTTCTATCATGTGATACCTAACTATTATCTGTACGGTAAAGTTTATCGTTCCCTTTATGATGAATTGAAAAGATATGAAAATATGCCGTTAAGTCAAAAAGAAATCCTGATGGTTTCAAAAGTAAAAGACATTCTGATCTATTCTTATGAACAGACCGCTTATTATAAAGAATTATTTGATAGGATCCAGTTTGATCCCTATGTATTTGACGACCTAAAACAAATGGCGAAGATTCCGATAACCAGAAGAGAGACCGTCATGGAGCGAATAGATGATCTTATCGCGCAAAAATATCAGTTAAGAAGTAAGCGGATGAGTAAAGTGACAACTGCCGGGACAACTGGCAAGCAGATGACCTTTTATCAAGAAAAAAGAAATACGGGATTACGGAGTGAAGCTTATTTTGATTATCTTTTTAAAAAAGCTGGATATAATAAAAATAAAAAAATGGCCGTCATCAGGAATACGGTTATTGCCAATGGCCGGCTGTGGCAACGGGATCGCTTTAAGAATAAATTATATTTTAACCCCTTTAACCTTACAGATGAAAATATCGGGAAGATAATAGCATGTCTTAATAAGGAGCAAATCTTATTTTTTCATACCTATCCTTCCCACGCGATGACGTTAAGCGATTATATACGGCGGACAGGAAACAGTCTGACCTATCAGCCCAAGGCAATATTTGCCAGTTCCGAAAATTTATATCAGGGACAAAGAGAGTTTATTGAAAAATATATGGGCTGTAAAGTATATATTCATTATGGTCATTCTGAAAATGGCTGTGTTGCGGGATGGTGCCTTAATTCCGATCATTATCATGTTGAGGAAGGTTTTGGTTACTGTGAGGTTATTAGCGAAGGGGAACCCTGTAAAGCGGGTGAATTGGGCGAGATTGTTACAACGGGTTTTAATAATAAAGTAATGCCGTTAATACGGTATGGTACGGAGGATTATGCCAGAATAAGCAGTTCGGTATCAGAATGTAGTGAAACACATCGATGCTGGGATGATGTTAACGGACGTTGGCCACGGGAGATGTTAGTCACGGTAAATGGCAGTAAGATTCCGATGTCAGCAATTAATGTTCATTCTGATATATTTGATCATGTACGGGCATATCAGTTTGTTCAAGAAGAAAAGGGTATCTGCTTTCTGAATATAGTCAAGGGTGAAGGTTATTCCGAAGGCGATGAAGAAAAACTGTATCACGATATCCGGCCGAAGCTTGGTGACAGCAGTCAGATGGAGTTTACGATCCAGTATGTTGAAGATGTTATCCGGATACCAAATGGGAAATATAAATATATCATTCAAAAAATCAAAGAATAAGTCAAATAGTCCATCTGTGAAAGAAGAGGATAATCGTAATGAAAATAATCATCGGAGGAGATCTGGTAGCCACATCATCTAATGAAGAACTGTTTGCTTCCGGAGATGGGGAAGGGCTAGTCGGAAAAGAGATTCTTGCGGTATTGCAAAGATCTGATTATAGAGTATTTAACTTGGAAGTGCCGTTATCAGAGAAAAATGAAATGATTATGAAGTACGGTGCTTGCTTAAAGGCAAAAACGGTGATGGTTAATGGAATAAAGAGCCTTGGCGCCGATCTCCTTTCGTTGGCTAACAATCATATATATGACTGTGGCACGGAAGGTGTTATGACGACTATGTCGGCATTGGAACAGGCCGGGATCGGGCATGTGGGGGCGGGCGTAAATCAAGAGCGTGCCCGACTGCCTTATATAATAGCCAAAGACGGGATCACGGTCGGCATCTACGCACTGGCAGAAAATGAATTTGCCGGAGCATCCAAAGATCGGGCGGGTGCCAATACGATCGATTACTTGACCAGCTTTGATGAAATAAAAGAAGTGAAAAGTAAATGTGATTATCTGATCATTTTATACCATGGGGGGAAAATAGGATATCAATATCCGTCTCCGCAGCTGCAAAGGGTATGCCGGAAAATGATTGATGTCGGGGGAGATTGCGTAATCTTACAGCACAGCCACTGCATCGGCTGTGAAGAACAGTACAAAAAGGGCAGGATCCTGTATGGGCAGGGGAATTTCTTGTTTGACCATGCAGAAGATAGAAATGAACTCTGGGATGAAGGCTTACTGGTTCAATTAGATGTGGCGGGAACTGATTACCAACTAGAATACATACCGGTAATACGAGAAAACAACCATGTCAGACTGGCTGATAACAAAACAAAAGAGGAAATAATGGGCAAGTTTTTAGCCCGTTCAGAAGATATTAAAAAGGACGGGTTTGTTGAAAATCATTATAGTAAGTTTGCTACAAAACAAATGGATAAACTATATATGGATTTACATGGCAGCGGTCTCCGGCATTTATGGTTATGCGTTGCCAGAAAACTAGGCCAAAAACCTCATTATGATAAAAACCACATTATGCTGGTTAAGGATTATATTCAATGTGAATCTATCAGAGAATTGATTTTGCAGGCATTGACAGATTGAGGCCCAGACACAGTACGTAATGCAGGGGGCATAAGGTGAAAAAGATTACGATCCACTACGGACAGTTTATTGCAGATCAATATCCCGAAGGGATAAACATAACATTTGAACAACTTATGACCTATTTTACATTGCCGGCCATCCGTAAGCATGTTTTCCGATATCAACAGGTAAGCTTTTGCTGTGATAATATCAAGCAGGTTCCTAGGGTATTTCTGATTCTGCTGATGTGTAAGCTGTTAACGGTTAGAAAAGTGACAGTAATAGGCCAGGATAATAGCTTTAACTGTGGATGGTTGACTGTGATTGCTGAAGGGTGGCAATATATCAAAGAAATTATCCGGTATCGATCTGATTATCGGTTCCATCAAAGAATCTTAGCGTCGTTACAGCATGAAGACGGCGGTGAATTAAAAGTCTCTGATATTAAAGGTGAAGTTCTGTATATTCGGGGAAATCTGCCGTCCGGTCTTGTGTCCGGCGGTTCGGTGACTCATGCTTTAGGCGTTATTAATAATATCCATAAATTCAGCGGAACATGGCCGACAGTATTGTCGCTGGATCAAATAGAGGGGATTGACGGCCATATCGGGAAGTATTTTATAAAGGACAGCTTTCCCTACCGAAATATAAAAGGCTATACTGCTGTCGCAGTAAACAGTATTCTGTACGACAGGTTACAGACAGTGGCATCCGATCATCATTTTTCATTTATATATCAGCGTTATTCGATTAACTGTTACGCCGGCATCCGGTATGCAAGGGAACATAAGATACCGTTTGTGTTGGAGTTTAACAGTTCCGAGGTCTGGACGCAGTCAAACTGGGGAAGGGGAAAAGACAGATATATGGACTTTGCTAGGAAGGCAGAACAGTTATTACTGGAAAAATCAACAATCATTACCTGTGTCAGTAAGGTGCTCAAAGATCAGCTGATTCATCGGGGCATTGCGGAAGAAAAAATACTGGTGAACTATAATGCGGTCGATACAGATAAATATAATCCTTCGATAGATGGCAACAAGATCAGGGGCAGATATGGAATCTCTGAAGATAAGGTGGTAATTGCCTTTATTGGTACGTTCGGGAAATGGCATGGAGCGGCGGTTCTGGCCAAAGCTTTTGTCCAATGCGCAGCAAGGAACCAGAAACTTCATTTGTTGTTAATTGGTAACGGTGGCCAAATGGCAGCAGTTAAAGATATATTAAGCAAAGGAAAGGTGGGAGGGCGTTACACCTTGACGGGATTCGTAGAACAGGAAAAGGGCGCCGAGTATCTGGCGGCAGGGGATATTCTGGTCTCACCCACCGTTAGGAATCCTGACGGAACCCCTTTTTTTGGGTCACCGACCAAAATCTTTGAATATATGGCGATGGGTAAGGCTATTGTAGCCTCTCGGCTGGATCAGCTGGCAGAAGTCATTACCGATCAATATACCGGATTATTATGTGAGCCGGGTGATATAGAAGAATTAAGCAAGGCATTGCTGATTTTGTCGGAAAACAAAGCATTGCGCAATTCATTAGGACAAGCAGCAAGGATAAAGGTATGTAATGAACATACCTGGGAAAAACATGTAGAAAGAATATTTATAAAATTAAAAGAAATAACAATGAGCTTTTAAGTACCGCTACGGTAATATTTTTTAATATCTATTTCTTGATTCTTATAATGGACGATATTTGGATAAAAAGAAAAAGATGTGCTATAATCAGATAGCGGCATCATAGCAAATGTCAAAAGTTTGTTCCTAGGAGGTAGCAGTGAGAAAAGTTTTGATTGTCTTTGGAACAAGGCCGGAAGCTATTAAGATGTGTCCTCTGGTCAAGGAACTGAAAGCGCGTAAGCAGATGACTACAAAGGTCTGTGTTACCGGTCAGCACCGCGATATGCTTGATATCGCCCTTAATGTTTTTGGAGTATTGCCGGATTATGATCTTGATGTTATGCAGGAGAAACAGACTTTATTTGATGTTACCCAAAGCATCCTTATAAAAATGAAAGCAGTATTGGAAGCAGAAATGCCGGATCTGGTGCTGGTACATGGCGATACCGCCACTTCTTTTGCGGTCTCATTATCCTGTTATTATTTGAAGATTTCCGTCGGTCATGTGGAGGCCGGGCTCCGTACTAATAATATTTACGAACCATACCCGGAAGAATTTAACCGGCGGGCGGTTTCATTGATCAGCCGCTTTCATTTTGCCCCCACTGAACACACCAAAGCAAATTTAATACGTGAGGGGTATCCGGCGGATTCTATTTTTGTTACCGGCAATACCGTGATTGATGCCTTGAAAGAAACCGTGCGGGATGATTATAGCCACCCGGAGCTGCAATGGGCAGAGGGAAGCAGGATGGTACTGATGACCGCGCATCGGCGGGAAAATATCGGTAAACCGATGGAGCATATGTTTCGGGCAATCAAAAGGGTGGTTCAGGAAACCCTAGACGTGAAACTGATCTATGCGGTGCACCCCAATCCGGAAGTCCGTATGACGGCATACGGCATCCTGGGTGCATGTGAGCGGATTCATCTTATCGAGCCGCTGGATGTTGTCGCTTTTCATAATTTTATGCGCCATAGCTACTTAATTCTGAGTGATTCAGGGGGGATTCAGGAAGAAGCCTCTGCATTTGGGAGGCCAGTACTGGTTATGCGTAATACGACTGAAAGACCGGAGGGTGTCGAAGCAGGTAACTTAAAACTGATAGGTACCGATGAGGAAAGTGTTTATGCGAGCTTTAGCGGATTATTGAATGACGATAATCAGTACCGTAAGATGTGCGAGCAGAAAAACCTTTACGGCGATGGCTTTACAAGTCAGAGAATAGCGGATATAATTGAGAATTGGTAAAACAGGAGATACCATTGGAAAAGGAAAGGACATATTCATGACGGAACCTATCCGTATTTTGCATGTATTAGGAACGGTTAACCGCGGCGGCGCGGAAAGCCGTATCATGGATCTGTACCGGCAGATGGACAGGGAGCTTATCCAGTTTGATTTTCTGGTGCATACAGACAGGGAAGGACATTTTGAACAGGAAATAACGGACATGGGCGGCCATGTCTATCGGGTTCCCCGTTTCCGGGGGAGTAATATCAGAGCATACCGCAAAGCGATACGAGAGTTTTTCAGAGACCATCTCGAGTTTCGATATGTGCAGGGGCATATGACCAGTACGGCGGCGATTTATCTGCCTATTGCCAAGGCTTCGGGGGTTCCGGTAACGATTGCCCACGCCCGTAATGCCGGCGTCGAGAAAGGCGTCAAGGGCATAGCGACCCGTCTGCTGCGCCACAATCTGGCTAAGAAAGCGGATTATTTGTTTGCCTGTTCGCGGCTGGCAGGCGAAGCGGTCTTCGGACGCCAGGCGGTTTTAGCGGGAAGGACGGTATATATTCCCAATGCGATTGATGTCGGCCGATTTTGCTTTAACAGTCAGGCACGGGCTTCCCTGAGAAAGGAATGGGGTCTGGACGGGGAACTGGTTATCGGTCATGTAGGACGTTTTGATTACCAGAAAAACCATGAATACCTCATCCGGATATTTTATGAGATACATAAGCTTGGCCGGGATGCCAGGCTGGTTTTATTGGGTGAGGGTGCCGGGATGGCAGCAATAAAAGGGAAGGCCGCCGAACTTGGGTTAGCTGAAAAGGTATATTTTCTGGGAAATCAGCGTGATATCCATAAATACTATCAGGTTATGGATTATTTCGTATTTCCCTCCCGATATGAAGGACTTCCGGGAACGGTAATCGAGGCGCAGGCAGCAGGACTGCGGTGCCTGATATCGGATGCGATTGCGGAGGAAGCCCGGATTACGGATTTAGTACAGATGAAAAGTATTGAGGCGCCGGCGGCGGAATGGGCGGCGCTTATTCTTGAAACAGCGGATTATCTCCGGGCAGGCAGGAAAGATGAGCTGCTCCGGAGTGATTTTGACGTAAAAAGACAGGCGGCAAAGATGGCTGAATTTTATATAACCGGTAACTTGGCCGGATTAACTGACACGTAAAGGAGACTGCGTTGAAAAGAAAAATTATGCTGATAGTTCCCATGCTCCACCAGGGCGGATATGAACGTGTCTGTCTTACTACCGCCCGGGTGCTGGAACCTTTTTGCGATGTTTCTGTAATTGTTTTTGATTCAGCTGATATTGCCTATGATGTTTCGGGTATTAAGATAACAGACATCGGACTGGGAGTAAGGAAGAGAAAACTAGCCAAGATCATTAATGTCATCCGGCGTTCTATTAAGGTTCGGAAGCTTAAGAAACAGCTTGGTCCCGAGGTTGCTTACAGCTTCGGCCCGACCGCCAACTTGGTTAATGCGCTTTCCCGCACCAAAGCCAGCAAGACATGGCTGGGGCTCCGAAGTTATGAAGATATCTGCCACAAGGTTTTAATGCGGCTGTTTATCAGGCAGGCTGACCTGATTATCTGTTGCGCCCGTCAGATGGAAGAGGATCTACATAAAAGATACCATTTTCATAAAACCACTACTTTATACAATCTGTTTGACCTTGACCAAATCCGGCAGGAGTCATATATGAAAGAGGTAGAATTTCCTTGGGGCGAGGATGTTACTTGTCTGATATCCATGGGCAGGGATGCGCAACTGAAGGGTTTCTGGCATATGCTGAAAGTGTTTTCGGTAGTACGGGAGAGCATCAAGGATGCCCGGCTGGTTATCTTAGGAGCCGGCAGCTTTGCGGCATCCCGCAAGCTGGCCGAACAACTGGGAATACAAGAATATGTCTACTTTGCGGGGATGCAGACAGCCCCTTATGCTTTCTTGCGAAAAGCTTCGGTGTATCTATTGACTTCCAACATAGAAGGCTTCCCCAATGCCATCGTGGAAGGTATGGCGTTGGGCTTGGCGGCGGTCAGCGTGGACTGCCTGAGCGGGCCGGCGGAAATATTACTGGCGGAGCCACTGACAGATACCGAACGTCGGAAACGCTATCAGGAGGAAAAAGTAATCTGGGGTGAGTATGGTATCTTGTTACCGGCTATGGATGCGGAAGAAAACTACGATGTCCATATCACCGCGGCACAAAAAGATATGGCAGCGGCGGTAATCAAGCTACTATCTGATCAGGAACTCCTGAAAAAATATCAGGAAGCCGCCGTCTTACGTGCCGGCGACTTTACTTACGATGCTTATGTCAAGCAGTTTATTTCATTACTAGATAGCTGAATTTCTTGAACAAATATTAAGAATATGTTACAATAACACAATTGGAGAGCAAGCATGACTAAAATACTCTTTCACTTGCACTGTCTGGTGCAAGGCGGAGCGGAACGGGTAGTATCCAATCTTGCCAACCAGTTTGCCGCCGAAGATTTTGAAGTAATCATAGCAACCGAATGGCAGGGCGACAATGAATTTGAGCTGGACCGGAGAATCCGCCGCCTTCATGTCGGGCTTATGCCGGGAGACGAGAAGAAAAGCCGGATCAGGCAAGTGCTGCTGCGGTCTATGTATCTGCGGAGAGCCATTCTGGCAGAAAAACCGGATATTGTCATTGCCTTTGGCCATAAGGCCAATTATCGGGCATTGACGGCAACACTGGGGATTAAAATGCCGGTCATCATATCGGTGCGGACGGATCCGGTCGGGCATTATGACAGCTTTACCGATAAGATCCTGATTCCTTTATTATATCCGCGGGTGGCAGGCTGTGTTTTCCAGACGGAGGGACAGCGGGATTTTTTCCCCAAGTTTGTCCAGAAGAAATCACGGATTATCTTGAATCCGCTGAATCCCAAATATATCGGTGTAACCAAACCAAAGCGGCGTAAGAAGGAAGTGGTTCATGCCAGCCGCTTGGTTGATTTTAAGAACCAGCCGCTGCTGATCAGGGCATTTATACAAGTACACCGCCGTCATCCCGACTATATCCTGAAAATATATGGCGGCGATTCCGGTGACGGAACAAAAGCAATCTTGGAAAGTTTGATCAAGGATCACCATGCCGGAGAATATGTGAAGCTGATGGGGGCCAGCGATACCTTAGAACAGGATATGGTAGATGCGAGCCTTTTTGCTTTCACTTCCGACTGGGAAGGGCTTCCCAATGCGCTGATGGAGGCTATGGCTCTGGGTCTGCCGATTGTTTCTACGGACTGCCCCTGCGGCGGGCCGCGCACGGTCATGACCGATGAAGTGGACGGGCTGCTGATACCGATCATGGATGAAGAGGCTTTGGTGAAAGCGATATGCCGGTTAATTGAAGATCCGCTCCTTGCCGAACGGTTGGGTGAGGAAGCCAGAAAAATAAGCGGAAAAGCCGACAGCCAGGTAGTTACCGGCCAGTGGCGGGAATACATCCGTGAGCTGAAAATAACGAGATAAAGGTAGGGAATATGTTTTCATTTAAAGAATACAAGGAAATGATCAGAATTATCCGGGAGACCGGACTTGCAGCTAATTACCGCATGGCACTAAAGCAGAAAAAGTTCATCATTGTCCGGCATGATGTGGAATACAGCGTGGAGCGGGCGCGTGAGCTGGCCAAGGTGGAGGAGAGCCTAGATTTTGCCGCTAATTATTTTTTTCAGTGGACCAACAATTCTTACAACATCCTTTCCCGTAAAAATATGGCGATTATCCGGGACATGTATGAGCGCGGCCATAATATCGGCCTGCATTTTGCCTTGAACGGCTTGACCGATATTGAGATAGTTAAACGGCAGATCGTTAAGGAAATCGACATACTCAATGAGATGCTGGGTTTTGAAATCAACCAGTTTTCCTTCCATCGTCCTTCTAAGGCTGTGCTACAGGCAAATATTAAGCTACCGGGCATACTTAACGCTTATCAGGACGATTTTTTTAGCTTTTCCCAAGATCCTGCCAACGAAGAGCTTGCGGTCAAGTATCTGTCCGATGCCAATCACATCTGGCGCTACGGCTATCCAGATGAGAAAACCATCCACAGTCACGATAAGCTACAGATCCTTACCCATCCTTTTGCTTGGACAAAACAGGGCTATGATAATTTTGATAACTACAAATCGCTGATCCGGGAAAAATATCAGGAAACAATCGAAAGCGTAGATAATGAGTGTAAAGATTTTAACGAATATAAAGATTATTTTATTGTAAGGGGTATTATGCAAAAGGGAAGCACGAAGTAATAGTTTAGCCGTTAGCTAAACTGTTTCTTTATGGCAGGAGAATAATCCATGTGCGGAATATGTGGTTTCATTTCTGATCGCGATATCGGGTTGGAACAGCTGAAAATAATGAATGATACAATGATGCACCGTGGTCCCGATGACAGCGGGGCGGAGATTTATCCGCTGCGGGGCGGAAAAAGCATCGGACTGGCGCAGCGGCGGCTTTCGATCTTGGATCTTTCGGAGCTTGGCCATCAGCCGATGCATTCGGCGGATCGGCGCATCAGTATGATCTATAACGGGGAAATCTACAATTTTTCTGAGTTAAGGAAGGAACTGGCCGCTTATCCCTTTCAGTCAGACTGCGATACCGAAGTGCTGATTGCCGCTTATCAGCAATGGGGTCTGGACTGCCTTAACAGGCTGAATGGCATGTTTGCCATGGCCTTATGGGACAGGGAAGCCGAAGTGTTTTATCTGATCCGCGACCGTATCGGCAAAAAGCCGCTCTATTATCAGGTAGAAGACGGGAACCTTTACTTTGCCTCGGAGCTGAAACCGCTCATGCAGCGTCCCGGTTTTAAGAAGGTTATCAGAAAAGACGTAATATCCCGCTATCTCTTTCAGCAGTATATCTGCCATCCGGACAGCGTGTTCGCGGGTGTTTTCAAGCTGCCGCCGGGTGCCGTGCTGACCTGTAGTTGCCGGCCGGAGTCAGGCTTGTCGTTAGAGGTCAGTAAATACTGGGATGTCAAGACGGTCTATTTCGCCCAGCAGCAGAACCCGGTCAAAGATTATCATCAGGCCAAAAGTGAATTGAAGGAAATCTTGCAAAAAGCGGTTTCCTTGCGCATGATTGCCGACGTACCCTTAGGCACTTTTTTGAGCGGCGGATATGATTCGTCGCTGATGACGGCGATTGCTGCCGCCAATGCCGCCGAACCGGTCAAGACTTTTTCCATCGGTTTTCATGAGAAAACTCACAACGAGGCGGTGTACGCGAAAAAGGTGGCCGAGTATCTTGGCTGCGATCACACGGAAAGCTATATATCGGAAGCGGATATGTTTGAGCTGGTGGAAAGTATTCCCCGGTATTATGATGAACCGTTTGCAGACTCTTCGCAGATTCCCACCATGCTGGTGTCCCGGCTGGCCAGAAAAGATGTGACCGTCGCCTTGTCAGGGGACGGCGGAGACGAGTTTTTCTGTGGTTATAATATCTATGAAAAGGTGAGGCAGGCACAGTGCCTAGATATTCCCGGGGCAGCCCTCCATGCCCTTTACAGCCTGCCCGGAGTACGGCGTCTGCATCTGAAGGACAGGCTTCCCTTCCCGGTGCGGGCAGTGGCGGAAAACCGTAACCGTGAGACCAAGGTTCAGTTTGGCGCCGGCAGTTATATAGACACGGCTGTCAGCATGGTCAGCCAGGAGGAAGCTTCCCAGCGGCCGGTGCTTAGCTGTAATTATCCTTTTGAGAGCGCCTATCAGATCAGCAACTGGCAGCTGCGCAGGATGCTGCTAGACATGGATACCTATTTGCCGGCCGATATCTTATGTAAGGTCGACAGAGCCGCCATGAAGTATTCCCTAGAGGCCAGATGCCCGATTCTGGACAAAGATGTGATGGAGTATTCCTTCCGCCTCCCCCATAGTTTCAAGTATAGCGGCGGCATCCGCAAAAGGATATTAAAAGACATTGCTCATGAATACCTGCCCAAGGAGCTCCTCGACCGCCCCAAAGCCGGTTTTAGCGTACCCTTGGATAAATGGCTGAGAGGTCCGCTTAAAGAGCAGCTGTTAGACATGGGCAGCCAGGCTTACCTGAAGAAGCAGGGGATATTCAATGCTAATTTTATGGATACCATGATAAATGATTATCTCTTGACAGGGGATGGCGGGCCGTCTACCGGAGCCAACTATTCCCGGCTTATCTGGTCTTTCTTTATGTTTCAGAAGTGGTATCAGTCCTATTGCACTGGCTGATATAATTATGTTAATAAGCAGATAGCATACCGAGCTGCAAGCTTAGAAAGTAGAGGATGAGCTCATGCGTGTGGCCATGTTAGCCGGGGCATTGAATAAAGGCGGTACGGAACGGGTAATCGTAAATCTTGCGGATTTTTTGGCCAAGAGCGGCCATCAGGTGGTCTTGGTTACCCAATATCAAAAAGAAAATGAATACGCCCTTAACGGGAACATCAAAAGGATAATATCAGATATTACGCCTGAAGAAACCACAGGTAACCGCGTTATCAATTTTTGTCGGCGTTTTCGTAAGCTTAGAAGTATCTGGAAAACTGAAAAACCAGATGTTATTTTATCTTTCATCGGTAAGAATAATTTAATGGCGCTTATCACATCCTGTTGTCTGCCGATTTCAACAGCAGTTTCTGTGCGCGGGGATCCGCAGGCGGAATATTATACCCGTTTGCTGCGCTGGGCGGCAAGATATCTGTTCCGCTATGCGGACGGCGTGGTGCTGCAGACCGCAGCAAGCCGCCTGTTTTTCCCGGCAGCGGTCAGAAAAAAGGTAAAGGTATTAAAAAACCCGGTAAGTCCGTCATTTTTCCGGCCAAGATATGAAGGAGAGCGGGAACGGACGATTGTCGCCGTAGGGAGAGTGGACGAAAACAAAAATCATCGCATGTTAATGGCGGCATTTGCCGGGCTTGCCGATGACTTTCCCCAGTATAAGCTATATATTTACGGCGAGGGCAACCTGAGGTCAACCTTGCTTGACACGGCCAAGGAAATGGGACTTGCCGAGCGTATTTTGCTGCCGGGCAGCTCCGATCATATTCCTGAGCTGATCTATAAAGCAAGCTTGTTTGTATTGACCTCCGATACGGAGGGGGTACCCAATACCCTGCTTGAAGCCATGCTCTCGGGTCTGACCGTGATGGCCACCGACTGTCCCTGCGGCGGTCCTGCCGAATTGATCCGGCATGGGATAAACGGCCTGCTGACCCCGGTAAGGGATATGGAAAAACTAAAAGATAACATGCGATATGTACTGGACAATCCTCGGGAAGCGGCGGCTATGGGGATAGAAGCAGCCCGACTGCAGGATGTTTATGATCCAGATCGGATTGGGAAGGAATGGGAGCAGTATTTATCAAAGCTTTGCCATGCTTCACTTAAATAAATAAGATATAAATGGAGGAGGGTTAGCCATGAAGCTGAAAGAATGGGTAAAATCGGCTGTTTTTCTTTTCATATTTGTTCTTATCCTGATTTCGCTGACCTATATCCTCCGGGTCAACGGCGAAGTCAAAGATATTTTTACCGGTTTCTACGCGGAACAGGAAAACACGATTGATGTCATCATGATCGGCTCCAGTCCGGTATATCCGTTTTACGCGGCACCGCAGATGTGGGGGGAATACGGGATTACCAGCTATCCGCTTTCCAGTCATGTCCAGCGTCCCAGTGCGGCTCTGCCGCTGCTGAAAGAAGCTTATAAGACCCAGTCTCCCAAAGTAGTGGTTTTTGAGATGCGGATGTATACGATGGAAGACGGGGATATGGCAACGAACATGGCTTATGCCAGAGGGGTTACGGATAATTTGAAATATTCATGGAACCGCATTGAAGCCATTAACCGGTTGGTAGGAGATAAGCAAGAACGTTATACTTATTATTTTGATATATTTAAGTACCATTCTAATTGGAAGACCATGATTTACCTGGATCAGCTGGCTTGCTATCGGTATGAGAAGAGTAATCCGCTGAAAGGCTTTGTAATCAAAGATACCGTAGTGCCTCTGGAGCTAGAAAGAATACCGCAGTGCAGCCATATAACGGAGACGGCGCCGATTCCGGCGGAGCAGGAGGAGAGGCTGGTAGAATTGCTGGGTTACTTGCAAGAGCGGGGACAGAAAGCTATATTTATCGTATCGCCTTATCGGATTGAAGCAGAAGAGCAGATGATGTATAATTACATGACGGCTGTTATTGAAGAATATGGTTATCGGTTTATTAATTTTAATAATTATTATGACGAGATCGGCATTGATTTTACAACGGATTATTATGACGGCGTCGGCCATGTAAATGCGCTGGGGGCATCGAAATGCACGGCATTTCTGGGGGAAATATTAGAGCAGGAGTTTATGCTTGAAGATAAAAGACAGGGTCAGGAAAGCTTGTTTCCGGCTTATCGGTCTTGGGAAGCGGCTTATGAACGGTACCAAGCGGAAGCGGCAGCGGCACTTGTGAAGATAGAGACGGCGGTTCTGGAAGAGGATCATGCAGAATAGCGTTTTTTGCCGAACTGCCGGTTTGGAGAGATTATGTGTGGGATAGCAGGTTTTTGCAATTTTGATGGTGACATTCAGAAGAATATTGAGCGGATGAATGAGCGGATGTTTCATCGCGGGCCGGATGCCGGCGGCGTATGGATATCGGCTGACCGGAGTGTGGTGTTTGGGCATAGACGGCTTGCCGTCATAGACCTCAGCGAGAGCGGCGCCCAGCCGATGGAATCGCATAGCGGCCGGTTTGTGATGGTTTTTAACGGTGAGATATATAATTATAAGAGCGTTGCCGCGAGGCTGCTGAAAGAAAAAGGGGCCGTTCCGTTCCGGGGGACCTCAGATACGGAAGTATTGCTGGCGGCAGTAGAAGCCTATGGGCTTAAGGAAACGCTTACGATGTGCAAGGGTATGTTTGCTGTAGCCGTGTACGATAAAAAAGAACGCATGTTATCTTTGGCTAGGGACCGGGTTGGTGAAAAACCGCTTTATTATGGGTTTGTCGGGAAATCTTTCGTGTTTGCTTCCGATATCGGCTCCATCGAGGTATTGGAAGGCTTTGCGAATCCCATTGATACGGGGGTATTGGACATGTATTTCCGGCATGGATATATCCCGGCGCCTTTTTCTATTTATCGGGGAATATCGAAGCTGGAAGCGGGAAAGATATTGGAGATACGGTCTCCCTATCAGGAGGTTACGGCTTATTCATACTGGTCGATGAAACAGGTGGCGCTATGCGGACAGGAGCAGCTCTTTAAGGGCAGCCGGGAAGAGGCGGCCGATGAGCTGGAACGCTTACTAAAAGCTTCGATCAAGGAGCAGATGGCGGCGGATGTGCCGGTCGGTGCTTTTCTCTCGGCAGGCATCGACAGCAGCACGATTGTTGCCCTGATGCAGTCGCTTGACAGCAGAAGGGTCAGAAGCTTTACGATAGGAATGGACGTGAGCGGATATAATGAAGCGGTCTATGCCAAAGAGATAGCGGCCCATCTGGGAACGGAGCATACCGAGCTCTATATAACCGAACAGGACGTTGAAGCGGTAATCCCGGAACTGGGGCATATATATGGCGAACCATTTGCCGATTCCTCTCAGATACCTACCTATCTGGTCAGTAAAATGACCAGGGAACACGTGACGGTATCATTGAGCGGGGATGGTGGGGATGAGTTGTTCTGCGGCTATAACTCCTATGCTTCAGTAGAGCGGATCTGGAATAAGATGAGAGCTATACCCTATTTCGTCCGCAAGCCGGTCAGCCAGCTGGTGCTTCATAGCCCTTTGGCAAGGAAGCCGATGTTTCGTATCAAGGGTAAGCTGTTGGGGGCTAAAGATCCCGCCGGCTTATACATCGATTCTTATAAAACCGATGAGCTAGTCAGGCAGATCAGCCGCAGTCACGAGAAGCGAATATATCTGTTTGACGGGATGGATACCCGCTTTTTTGCGGAAACCAATCATAATCTCATGCTCCTTGACATGCTGATGTATCATCCCGATGATATTTTAGTGAAGGTAGATCGGGCCGCTATGGCAGTTTCTTTGGAAACAAGGGTTCCCATGCTGGACAAGGATGTGGTAGAATTTGCATGGAGCCTGCCGATAGAGTACAAACGGGCCGATGGCACTGGTAAGCGGGTATTGCGGGACGTACTCTACCGCTATGTGCCCAAAGAAATGATGGAGCGGCCCAAGAAAGGATTCAGCATTCCGGTTGAGAAATGGCTTAAGCAGCCGCGGCTGAGAGAATGGGCTGAGGCTCTGATTGACAGGGATGTCCTGAAGCGGCAAGGGATCTTGGATGCGGATATCGTATGGAAGATATGGAATGACTTTATCGAAAAGGGCGAATGGCGGATTCAGATCTGGTATATTTTGATGTTCCAGCAATGGCAAAGCGAAAAGATTAGATAGCATATTGGGTGCGGATGGGAGTAGTATGGTTATTATCAGGATGTCAGGCGGGCTGGGGAATCAGATGTTTCAGTATGCGTTATATTTAAAGCTTTGTTCGCAGGGGAAGACAGTGAAGTTTGATGATATTAATGAATACCGGCATGATCATGCGAGACCGATTATGCTGTCGGTTTTTGGGATTGATTATCCGCGGGCTTCCTGGGATGAGATCACGTCGATGACGGACGGGTCTTTGAAAATATCGCACCGTATTCGGCGGCGGTTATTGGGGCGCCGGAGCATGGAGGTTAAGGAGAAGGATTGTAATTTTGACACGAATCTGCTGGAGCATGATCCGGCCTATCTGACCGGGTGGTTTCAGAGTGAGAAATATTTTAAGGATATTGAAGAGGAAGTCCGGAAAGTATTTACGTTTCCGGAGCGGAGCACCATGCATCTGCCGGCAGACCTTGACCAGCATATTGGCACGCATCAGTATATGATCGACAATACTGAGGCGATCAGCGTACATATTCGCAGAGGCGATTATCTGCTGGCGGATGAGCGTTACGGAGGTATCTGTACAGACCGGTATTATGAGACAGCCATTGCTTATATGAAGACCCGGTATCCCAATGCTTATTTTTATGTTTTCAGCAATGACCTGAAATGGGCAAAAAACTGGCTGGAGTCACGGTACCGCCGGCCAGGTGAGGCGGAATTGCCGGAGCAGTTCAATATCATTGAAGAGACTACCGAACATACCGGGTTTTTAGACATGATGCTGATGAGCAAGTGCCGGCATCATATCATTGCCAACAGCAGTTTCAGCTGGTGGGCTTCGTGGATTAACGAGCGGAAGGATAAGTGCATCATTGCGCCGGCGAAATGGTTTAATAACCAGGAATGTAACGATATTTTTACACCGGGGATGATCAAGGTGTCGGCAGATGGCAGGTTAGTCTGAGGAAAATAGGATGAGTGATGACGGACTGATATCGGTGATTGTGGCAGTTTATAATATTAAGGAATATCTGCCGCGTTGTGTGGAATCGTTGATAAAACAGAGCTATCGGGAACTGGAGATTATTTTGGTGGATGACGGTTCGGATGACGGTTCGGGGGAGCTTTGTGATGAATATGCCAGGCAGGATGCAAGAATCAGGGTTGTTCATAAAAAGAACGGCGGGCTTTCGGATGCCCGTAATGCTGGTCTGGCAATAGTTAAGGGGAAGTATATCGGCTATGTAGATGGGGATGATTTTATTGAAGCTGATATGTATGAGAGAATGTTGGCGGCTCTGACGGCTCAGGATGCTCAGGTGGCGGTATGCGATTTTCGGCAGCTGGGAGGCAGCGGACAGGAGCGGCGGACGACAGGTGAAGTAGTTGGCCTGTCGCGGGAGGAAGCACTGGAAATCTATATCTGCGGGCATCGGCAGTACCGGATCTATCCTTCGGTCTGGAGTAAGCTATTTGTACGGGAACTGGTGGCAGAGATAAGATTCGCGGTGGGTAAAAGTTCAGAGGACATTATGTATACTACCGAAGCTTTCTGCCGGATGAAGCGCTGTGTTTATTTGGATGTGGCCTGCTATAATTATATTGTTGACCGGGCTGGCAGTATTATGAATAAAAAGACGGGGGAGCGGCGGTTTGCCTGTGAGATACCGATATGGAAAGAGCAGGAAGCTTTTCTCAGGGAACAGGGGCTGGAAGTTTTGGCAGAAAAATCAGCATATTATTTTTATCGCCGGATGCTTTTTTATTATGTTGATTTTAAGGATAAGGGGCAGCAAGAATTTGCAGAAAGGCTGTTTCGGCTGTTAAAAAGCGAAGAAGAAAGAATTCGTGAGGTCTATCGAAATGAATGGGCGACAAGGGGAGACAGAGTTAGGATGACGATGATGCTCAAGGCTCACGGCTGGTATTACCGGGCGGTGAAGCTGTACGAGAAATATTGGATTCCCTATCGGCAAAAAAGTTAAGCAGAATGACTTGGAGAGGCATGAAGACATTATAAATAGAAATGCAGAGAGGATATTATACTTATGGAGAAGACAGGCATGTTCACTAAGCTGAAATGCATATTGGATAAACAGCAGAAGCGGCAGTTTATTATCCTAGGAGCAATGATTTTTATCGGCGGCATCTTGGAAACGCTGGGCGTTTCCGCGATGATACCGGCGGTGTCGGTCATCTTGAATCCGGACGAACTGACGGAGCTGATTCATGAGCATGATGCCTTAAAGAATATCTATCAGTTTTTGAATATTCAGTATAGCGGTCAGCTAGTGGTGATCCTGTTAACGACCTTAATGGCAATATTTGTTATCAAAAATGTTTATAGCCTGTTTGTCGTGTACCGGCAAAACACCTTTATCACCCGCACCCGTAATAAAATGATCAGCCGGGTGATGCGGGAATTCTTAAACCGTCCCTATGAAGATTATCTGGGAGCGGATATTCCTACGGTTTTCCGGCTTACGGACAGCGATATCCCGCAAAGCTTTTCCCTGCTGCTGGCCTTGCTTCAGCTGGCCAGTGAATTGACGGTATCCGTGCTGATCTTTGCCATGCTGGTTATTATCGACTGGAAAATGACGCTGTTCATCATGGTCATTTTCGGCGGGATGACGCTGCTGATTATCAAGGTGCTGAAGCCGCGGATGAATGTGATCGGGAAAAGGAACCAGGCCATCCAGTCTCGGATAGCCAAATGGCGGATTCAGGCAATCTACGGATTAAAGGATGTGAAGGTGCTGAACCGGGAGGAGTTTTTCATCCGTAATTATTATGAGAGCGGGAAGATCGGCGCTAATGTGGCCAGAAATTATGCTTTGCTTAATAATGTGCCACGGCTGTTGATTGAAACGGTTTTTGTGATCAGTATTCTTACTTTTGTATTGATTTATATCCAAAATGGGGGAAATAGCGATTATCTGATTACGACGATCAGCGCGTTTGGCTTGGCCGCGATCCGTATTATGCCCAGTTTTACCCGGATCAATACCTACGTGACGGAAATCTCCTATACGCAGCCCAGTCTGGATTTTCTGTATCAGAATCTTCAAAAAGGCATGAAAACTGATGCCCATATGGCGGCAGAAAAGGAAAAGAGCCGTTCCCCCAGATTATCGCTGCAAGAAAAAATCGAACTTAAAGGCATAACATTTGCTTATCCGGGTACGGACAGAAATATTTTCAGCGATGCCGGTATGCAGGTGCCGAAAGGGAAATCAGTCGGTATCATCGGTGTATCGGGGGTCGGTAAATCGACTATTGTCGATATCTTACTGGGACTGCTGCATGCTAAGGAAGGAAGCATTACCTGCGATGGCCGGGATATCTTTGAAAATTATGAATCATGGCTGGCTCAGATCGGTTACATCCCGCAGGCGATTTATCTGGTGGATGAATCGATCCGGGATAATATTGCTTTCGGGATTGACCGCGATAAAATCGATGAAGAAAGAATATGGAAGGTTCTTGAGGAAGCCCAGCTGAAAGAATTCGTCGAAAGCCTGCCGGAGGGTGCGGATACTACCATTGGCGACAGGGGAGTCAGGCTGTCCGGCGGTCAGCGGCAGCGGATCGGGATTGCACGGGCATTGTACCACAATCCGGAGATACTGGTGTTTGATGAGGCTACTTCGGCCCTAGATAATGATACAGAAAAAGCGGTTATGGATGCCGTGAACAGTTTTCATGGTAAAAAGACGATGATCATTATTGCCCATCGGTTAAATACGATTGCTAAGTGTGATATAATCTATAAAGTGGAAGATGGGAAGCTGATTGAAACCATGTTACAATAAATAGGAAATTCTTAGATAGTATGCGTGAGGTATGAAATGATAGGGACGGAGCTGCTACGGGGACAGGGGCTGGGGAATCAGCTGTTCTGCTATATAACGGTCAGATGCATTGCCAAGGACTTAGGATATGAGTATTCGATCTTGGGGGAAGAAACGGTTGCTAATAACATCCATAGCAACTGCGGACTGTATTTTATGGATCTCGATTATGGCATTCGATCCGATAAAAAGGATTTTATCAGAATATATCAAGAAAAAGAGGACCGGATATTCCTAGGCAATTCCAAGCATGACTTGGAACACGGCTGTTATATTACCGGTACGGATGAGCAGTTACGAATGATAGGTGACGGAACTTTATTATATGGAAACATGCAGTCGGAAGATTATTATCGGAAATATCATGACGAGATCAGAGAATGGCTTACTGTGAAACCGGAATATGATGTGATGGAGTTTAGTCGGGACAATCTGTGTATTCTGCATCTGCGCTGCAGTGATTATCTGGATTGTCCGGAGCTGTACCTCCGGAAGAACTATTGGCGGCAAGGCATGAAAAATATGCGGAAGATCAGGCCAGATATGGAATTCATGATTATTACCAACGACGTGAAGGAAGCTGGCAAGATCTTGCCGGGGATACCGGCGTATAATTTTGACCTAGCCAAAGACTACGCAATACTTAAAAATGCCGCCTATCTGTTGCTGTCTAACTCCTCCTTTGCCTATTTTCCTGCATATACCAGTACTACGGTAAAATATATTATTGCCCCGAAATACTGGGCACGTCACAATGTTTCTGACGGCTATTGGGCTTCGGAGCAGAATATTTATCAGGGCTGGCATTACCAGGACCGGAAGGGGAGAATATTCAGTGATGAAGCGTGCCGGCAGGAACTGGAACGTTATAAGGCAAGCAGTCCAAAGTACCGGATGATTAACCGGAAATCGACAGGGTTGTGGCTGGGTATGCAGACGATAAGGAGCCGGTTACTTTATGGCAAGCACTATTGTATCAGAAGGATTCGGGGCATTGGCCGAAGAATCAGGAGAATGCTGAATAAATAGTATCAAGAGTTGCTATTAGAGGTAGCGGATTAAAATATGAAAAAACTGACATCGGAAAAATTACAATTACCGCAAGTTACTTTAGCGGCCATGACAAGCGTAAAGCTCTATGAGACAATCAAAGCACTGCAATACAGTATGCGGGGCATTGATTTTGGAAAAGTGGTGTTGATAACGCATAGAAGGCCGTTTTTTCTGCCCGTCGGAATTAGCTGGAAAAAAACCTCCAAGCTATCGGAGATTGATCACTTTAATTATAAGATGGTTTATGAACTGGGAGACTATATAGACACTCCGTACGTCCTTCTGATCCATTACGATGGCTTTGTGGTACATCCTGAGAGCTGGCGAGAAGATTTTCTTAAATATGACTATATCGGTTCTCCATGGCCGTTGCCAGCACGGGAACATTGTTATCATGATGTTTATGGAAACCTCTGCCGAGTGGGCAACAGTGTTTCCTTACGGAGTAAAAAACTGCTTGAGTTTCCTCGGCAGGCCAATTTGAATTGGGAGCCCGCCAAAGACGGATCCTATAATGAAGATATTTTCCTGTGCTGTATGAACAAACATCGGATCGAAGCGGCAGGAATGAAAATTGCTCCATTAGAGGCCGCCAGATATTTCGGACACGAACATCCCCTGCCGGAAACGGAGGGCATCACGCCTTTTCTCTTTCACAAATGGCGCGGCCCCAATGCAGATTTTCCCCGCTTTGAGAATCCCCTGACAAAACGTTGGCGGCTTATAAAGCAATATATCAGAGTTCTGGAACATAATAAACCTTGTGATCGGCATCATAGATGACATCGGCTATTCTTATCCGTGTTGTGGTAAGATTATGATAATATAAGGTATGGGAAAGCCTGCTGACTGCCCATGCTGGTATATAATCCGCCGGAACGTGTAGCACAACAGCCTGATGGCCAGCCTCACTGGCTTCAGTGATGGCATCAATGACCTGATTGGTCAGTTGTGACTGCTGCAGTGCGTTATGGGATTCATACGGCCATCTTGTATAATTGATGAGAATCATGAACAGCATTGTCAGGATAAAAGGAAACAAGATACGGGAATAGGCAATATTTTCTAGTATATATAGACATGATAAAGTGACGGCCAAGATTAAGAAAAAGAATATTCCATAGACACAGTAAACCAACTCGGCCCGGTCGATTCCTCCTTTTGCGGCAATCAAGGTGTAAAAGATCATCAAGAATATAGAACATGATATGGATTGAAAGACTCTATTCATTATTGGGTGAAGTCGGTCCTTACGTTTTATGAAGCAGTGTGCGGCGGCTACGACTACGATAAACAATAATATTATAATAATATATTTATTGATTGATCTAAAAAGTCCGATCAACCCGCTTGCCGCTGCTAGAATTCTTCTAAAAAAGGCGGAGCTTAACAGCGAACCGGTAAAGATGGAATCCCAATCGGCATTGGAGCGGCCGCTTTGGAGTTCAAGTATCATCGCCACTCCGGTGCCGGTGATGATGAGTACGGCTATGTTATAGTGCTTGAACAATTCTACTATAAAACCTTGTATTCCAACAGATAATTTTTTATTTTGACGGACTGCCGCATAAAACCTCTGTAAAACTATGATAATAGCGAACGATAACAATATGCCCGCAGAAAAAAGCATAGAGAAGATGCAGAAATAGATGGCCACAACTAAGATACCAGACTTGACCGGAGCATCTGTCAGCAGGGAAAGACGGTTGTTCAATATCAGATGCCGGGTTAATAGTAAGACAGTAACGGAATTTAAAATATTAGGAAAAACATAATAGAAATATAGGTTGTACTCATTAGAAAAGAACATGTGAACATTACTTTCCGGACTGTGCTTAAATATGGTAAAACATAACAGCATCATAAAGCAGCTGGCTAACAGGCATAAGTCTTTCTTTGGACATAAGACGCTGAACAATCGATATAAAGCAAAGAATAAGATATTCAAAGACAGTGCCATCAGCAGTGCCAAAGAAATACTGGATGAAGCCAGATAGTCACCTGTCAGTGGATAGATGATAAATGCCGTTAAATAGCCGGACAGAGGCATTAAATGTTCCTGAAAAAGACGCGTGATATTCCACCTGCCCAGTCTAGGGATAGGGTCGGACTCAAAAAACCCAAAGTATCTCCAGTCGTCATGGAAATTAACAATAACCGGATTCACAACAGTATAATAGAGAAAGACGGCACCAAATAGTATTATTCCGCATATGATTACTGGATCTTTTAATTTGATCATGAAATCTCTTTTCTATCACATTGAATATGATTAGTTATTTCGTTTATTTAAAAGCGATTATATCACCATGAGGCACTGTAGGTCAATATTATGTTACAGAAGAATTAATA
>DBDG01000013.1 GCA_002293475.1 Lachnospiraceae bacterium UBA938 | reverse complement strand
CTGTGTTGCGTACTGGTCATCGCCATATTGCCCAAGCATCATCTGCTCCGGTTCCGGCTCACGAAAATAAGTGCAACTAAGCTTCTCACCCCCAAGATTTGGCGGTTCCCGCTACCGGCGTTCAAGCGCCATCCATGGCGCATGAAGCCTTGCTCGGACCTCCGTGTCCGACCATAGCTAGGTTTATTTTGAGTGAGAAGCTAAGATGCACTAATTTTCTACCGCAAGTCACCTGAGCAGATGATGCTTGGGCAATATGGCGATTCGGTATTTGCAACTGGTAGGTTTGGGGAGTGACATCAGGGTTTGTATGACAGGTTTGGACGAAAAGTTGGATGAAAAGTTGGATGAAAAGTTGGATGAAAGGTTGTATGACAGGATTGGATGGATAGGGTTGTTGATTTAAGATAGGAGGCACGGTATGATCTGTGATTCAATATTGGATGCTATTGGTTATACACCGATGATACGGCTGCGGCGGATGGTGGATTATCCTGATTGCGGGGAAGTGCTGGTTAAGTTTGAAGGATTGAATGTGGGCGGCTCGATTAAGACACGTACTGCTTATAATATGATTGTTCAGGCGGAAAAGGAAGGTAAGCTGTCGAAGGATACTGTGATTGTGGAGCCGACCAGCGGTAATCAGGGAATTGGGCTGGCTTTGATCGGGGCGGTAAAGGGTTACCGGACGATTATTATTATGCCGGATTCGGTTTCGGAGGAACGTCGGAAACTGGTGAGGCATTATGGCGCGGAAGTGATTCTGGTGCATGATGGCGGCAATATTGGCGAATGTATCGAGGAATGTCTGAATACGGCATTGCGGATGGCGGAAGAGGATAATAATGTTTTTATTCCGCAGCAGTTTGAGAATCCGGCTAATCCGATGGTGCATAAACATCACACGGCTTTGGAGATTTTGGAGCAGGTGGCGGGACCTGTTCATGGGTTTTGTTCTGGGATCGGTACTGGTGGGTCTATCAGCGGTATCGGTGAGGTTTTGAAAGCGCTGAATCCGGATATTGAGATATGGGCGGTGGAACCGGAAAATGCCGCGATTCTGGCCGGCGGGAATATTGGGACTCATATTCAGATGGGGATAGGTGATGGACTGATACCGGGTAATCTGAATCAGGGTATCTATGATGATGTGTATGTGGTTTCTGATGAGGAAGCTATTAATACTGCTAAGGATCTGGCTCGTAAGGAAGGGCTGATGTGTGGTATTTCCAGTGGAACTAACGTGGCGGCGGCAATAAAGCTGGCGCGTAAGCTGGGTAAAGGGAAGACGGTGGTGACCATCTTGCCGGATACTGCGGAAAGATATTTTTCTACGCCTTTGTTTGAGGATTTTTAAGTTTTGGTATTTTTAAGTTTTGGTATTTTTAAGTTTTGGTATTTTTAAGTTTTGGTATCTTTGAGTTTTGTATTTTTAAGTTTTGGGATTTTAGGTTTAGGATAGGAGGAATGTTATGGGAATGACAATGACGCAGAAGATATTGGCGTCACATGCCGGTTTGGCTTCGGTAGAAGCCGGTCAGTTGATTGAGACCGAACTGGATCTGGTGCTGGGGAACGATATTACCAGTCCGGTGGCGATCAGGGAAATGGAAAAAATGAATGTGGATGGGGTCTTTGATAAAGATAAGATTGCCCTGGTTCCGGATCATTTTGTTCCCAATAAGGATATTAAGTCAGCGGAACATTGCAAGTGCGTCAGGGAATTTGCCGTTCGTCATAATATTACTAATTACTTTGAAGTGGGTGAAATGGGGATTGAGCACGCGCTGTTGCCGGAAAAAGGGCTTACTGTAGCTGGCGATCTGATTATTGGTGCGGATTCTCATACTTGTACTTATGGGGCGCTGGGTGCTTTTTCAACCGGTGTGGGAAGTACGGATATGGCAGCGGGGATGGCGACGGGAAAAGCATGGTTTAAAGTACCGGCGGCGATTAGGTTTAATCTGACTGGCAAGTTGAACCGCTGGGTGAGCGGGAAGGATGTTATCCTGCATGTCATCGGCATGATCGGGGTTGATGGGGCCTTGTATAAGTCGATGGAATTTACTGGGGACGGTATTGGCGGACTGTCGATGGACGATCGTTTTACGATTGCGAATATGGCCATCGAAGCGGGCGGGAAAAACGGGATTTTCCCGGTGGACGAGCTTGCGCTTTCCTATATCAGGTCACATTCGGACAAGCCTTATACGGTCTTTGAAGCGGATGATGATGCTGTTTATGACGCTGAATATACTATTGATTTGAGCAGCCTTAAGCCTACGGTGGCTTTTCCGCATCTGCCGGAGAATACGCGGACCTTGGATGAGATTACAGAAAAGATCCGTATTGACCAGGTGGTAATCGGTTCCTGTACGAACGGGAGGCTGGATGACCTGCGTCAGGCCGCGGCAATCTTAAAGGGGCGGCATGTGGCGAAAGGTATGCGTTGTATCGTGATCCCGGCTACCCAGAAGATTTATCTGGAGGCTATGGAGGAAGGGCTTTTAAAGATTTTTGTGGAAGCCGGCGCGGTGGTCAGCACTCCTACGTGCGGGCCTTGCTTGGGCGGTTATATGGGGATCCTTGCGGCGGGAGAACGTTGTGTATCGACGACTAACCGTAACTTCGTCGGTCGGATGGGTCATGTTGAATCGGAAATCTATCTGGCAAGTCCGGCGGTAGCCGCAGCCAGTGCCATTAGCGGGAACCTGTCAGGCCCGGATCAGTTATAGGAGGTTAATGATGAAAACAGCAAAAGGTAGTGTTTTTAAATACGGCGACAATGTCGATACGGACGTAATCATACCGGCTAGATATTTAAATACTTCCGATCCCGCCGAACTGGCGGCCCATTGCATGGAAGATATTGACGGTGATTTTATAAAGAAGGTTAAGTGTGGCGATATTATTGTGGCCGACAAGAACTTTGGCTGCGGCTCTTCGCGGGAACACGCCCCGATTGCCATTAAGGCGGCCGGTGTTGCCTGTGTCATTGCCGAAACCTTTGCCCGGATATTTTACCGCAATTCCATCAATATCGGCCTGCCGATTATTGAATGTGCGGAAGCTGCCCGGGGCATTGCCGCCGGGGATGAAGTGGAGATTGATTTTGATAGCGGAATCATCACCAACCTGACGAAAGGAACTAGTTTTCAGGGACAGGCCTTTCCTGAGTTTATGCAGCAGATCATTGCTGCAGAAGGCTTGGTTAATTATATCAATCAGCGATGAAGATAGATTAACTATGAGAAGATATAATATTAGATCATGAAATCACCTTGTCTCCAGCGAAACTACGTTTCGTTGGAGACTTTTGAGTTAATGGGCTGGGGATTGGAATGAGAAAGCTAGGCGATAATGTGTAATTTACTATATATATATTAGGTAAAAATGTGTAAAACATATATTGGAACTCATGAATAAGAATGTTGAAACGTATGTTCCGGCATGTTAATATGAAAATATGGGTAAGAAAGCTGATATGATTTTTCTTAGCATCATAGTTGCCGTTGCGATAGTGCTATGGGGGGGACTGCGTTATTTTTCGCAGGTGTCCGGAGCGACAGCGGTAGTTATGATCGCTGGCAGCGAATATGGCCGTTATGACTTGCGTCAGGACATTACTGTAACCCTTCCGGGTGCGGAAGGAGGGTATAATGTGCTGACTATTTCCGGTCACAGTGCTTCTGTCACTGATGCTGATTGCCCGGATAAGCTTTGCGTCCGGCAGAGAAGTATTAGCGGCCAGGGCGGCAGTATTGTCTGTCTGCCGCATGAGCTGGTTATCAGGATTGATCAGGGAAGGGAAGGTGAGCTGGATGCCGTCACCTACTAGGAACAGGATAGCCAAGAAAATATCTGGCATGGGTCTGCTGCTGACATTTGCGCTCATGCTTTCTTATATTGAATCACTGCTTCCGTTTGACTTAGGGATACCGGGCGTGAAGCTGGGGCTGGCTAATCTGTCGGTTGTGTTGGCTTTATATTTATTCGGGGCAAAAGAAGCTTTATCGCTTAATCTGCTGCGGGTGTTGCTTGGCGGTTTTTTGTTTGGGAATCTTTATGTGATATTTTATAGTATGGCTGGGGCATTGTTAAGCTTTGGGGCAATGCTATTGTTTAAAAAGACCGGCAGGTTCAGCATGACTGGTATCAGTATGGCCGGCGGTGTTTTTCATAATATCGGACAGGCACTGGTGGCCATGTTGATCGTCGATACCCTAGGGATACTGTATTATGTACCGGCGCTGCTGATAGCCGGAGCAGTTGCGGGCTCACTTATCGGCCTGCTTGTTTCATTGCTCTATCCGTATTTGATGAAAATGAGTCGAAATGGTTGAACATATGGTGAGGAAGAGGCATAGCGATTAACAAGAACAATTGTTTGTTGAATAATTAAGTGGTGACACTTTTTTTTATTTACAAGGGATTTCAGAATATTTAAATAAAAATTAGAAAATATATTGCGTTTTTATTTAAAAAGTGATAAGTTGTTAACAGGTGATGGGGGAATTGTACAGACGGGGACTGGGACGAAAGGAACCGATTGAGAGCTGATATGATTCTCGGTCGGTTTTTATTTTGCTTAAAGAATATTGATTTAACATAGTAATGAGAAGGGAAATTTAAACGGTGAGACAAAAAGTAATAAAGGTATCAAAACTATTGAAGATGAAAATGGCGTAGCTGATAAATGGACAGGAGACGATTTTATGCAGTATAAACAGGTGACTGATAAGGATTTATAGGATAAAAACATATATTCAGTATGGGACTTGCCTTGCCGGCAGTGAGGGCTCGATGTTATTAATGCTCCGGCGGCATGGGAACTGATGCCTGATATAATCGGTAATTTAAAGATGGAGGCAATAGACGATAATTTGCGGATTGGCCCCGAAGATTTAAACAGGCTGGACGTAGCTAATATATAAGAACATTGGCGAAGAAGCGGATAAAAGTGACTCTGTAAAATAATATGATAGTATAACAGGCTACATATAACAAGGAAAAATAAAGGGAGAAATGACTATGAAGAAAAAAGGAATCATAACAGTAATTATTATTGCCGTCATATTAATTGCAGGAACGGCATTATATTGGGGAATCAGCAGAGACGGAAATGACAGCTATTCTGAGGAAAGCGAAGGAGTGCCGATCCATTACGCCGAAGACGGCCCGGAGGAACCGTCGATCACCGTCTGGACGGAGATCCCGGACGGGGAGGTCGAGGACGGGGAATTTGACATAAGCTATACGGTAACGCCGGGCAGGGGGGCGGAAGTAGCGAAGATTTATTATGTGATCAACGGCGATATTGAAAGACGCTTATATACTTATGGCGACCCGGACACAAAACTAAGCGAAGGGACGGTATGGCTGGCATCTGATATGAAAAACAAGATCGTCTTCTATGTGGAGGATACGGACGGCAGAACCGCTGAATTCACTGCAGAGAACCAGCCATATCATGAGTTTCAGAAGAGTCCCCCGGTTGATGAGAGCCAGCTGCGCCCTGCGAGACAGGGAGGGGACAGACGGTATCTTGCAAATCAGCTTATTCTTGCCACAGAAGATGATATCCCTGATGAGGAAGTGGCGGAGATGATTGATGATATCGGAGGTGAAATCATCGGTAAAATATCTATAATGGATAGATATTATATCCAAGTGCCCGAAAGCACCGAGGAAGAACTGGAAGCCATGTGCAGGCAGTTAGAAGATAAGTATGAAGATCAGATTGCACTTGTAAAGCTTTATTATGTAGGCGGATGGAGCCTGCATCACACAGACGATCCATGGTGGAGCGAGGAGCCTGTCAGTCATGACGAGAATGCCCTGGATGAGTATAAACAGGTGACTGATGAGGATTTATATGAAAATCCCATATATTCAGTATGGGATCTGCCATACCGGCAGTGGGGTCCATCAATGCCCGGCGGCATGGAAACTGATGCCTGATAAAATCAGTAATATAAAGACCATAGTAATAGACGACGGTTTCCAGATCAGCCATGAAGATATAAGTTTAATAGCTACATATTGTAAACATTAGTAAAGCGAAAAGAAGAAAAGAACATATGAAGAAAATAGGAATCAATACCGCAATGATTATCATCGTTATTTTAGCCACAGGAGTTGCATTATATCTTCGAATGGATGAATCCGTCAGGTTCTCTGAGCCAAGTGAAAGTGAAACGGTCTATTATGCCGAAGACGGCCCAGAGGAGCCGTCGATAATCGTCTGGACAGAAATTCCGGACGGGGAGGTTGAAGAAGGCAAATTTGATATAACCTATACGGTAACGCCGGGCAAGGGGGCGAAAGTAGCAAAAATTTATTATGTGATCAATGAAGATGTTGAATTACGCCTATATACTTACGGCGATCCAGATATCAAACTAAGTGAAGGTATTGTATCATTGGTACCTGATATCAAGAATAATATGGTATTTTATGTGGAAGATACGTACGGAAGAACGGCAGAGTTTGCAGTAGAGAATCAGCCATACTGCATATACCCAGATAGTCCTTCATATGATGAGGACCAGCTACGACCTTCGAGACGGGGAGGGGATATCCTATATGTCATGGAGTGGCTTGTTCTGGTCACAGAGGATGATATCCCTGATGAGGAGGTAATGGAAATGATCAAAGATATCGGAGGGGTGATTATCGGTGAAATACCTATGATGGATAAATATTATATCCAAGCACCTGAAAGTACCGAGGAAGAACTGGAAGCCATGTGTAAACAGTTAAATATCAAATATGATGACCGAATCGCATATGTTGATCTTTATTATTTAGGCGGAGTGACTCTGCATCAGACAGATGACCCTTGGTGGAGCGAAGAACCCATCAGTAATGCCGAGGACGGCCTAGATGAATATAAAGTAAAGATTTCTGAGGGATCATTTGGCAGTGGATCTGTGTATTATGAATGGAACCCGCCTTACCGGCAATGAGGGCTTGATGCAATCAATGCCCCGGCAGCATATGGGAACTGATGCCTGATAAAATCAGCAATATAAAGATCGAAATAGTAGGCGACGGTTTCCGTATCAGCCATGAAGATCAAAAGAA
>DBDG01000074.1 GCA_002293475.1 Lachnospiraceae bacterium UBA938 | reverse complement strand
GAAGATTTCATGTTTCGATTTTGGTATCGCTTTGTTTTTCCCAACATAAGCGCAATCACTGCCGGACTCGGAGAAGCCGTATATGATAATGAGGTAGAAGAGAAGCTCAGTGCCTATATGGGGTTTATCTTTGAAGAAATATGTAAACAATGGCTTTTAGAAATGACAAAGAGAAATACCTTGCCGTTTTTTGCTGGCAATCTAGGACGTTGGTGGGGAACAAATCCCGCAACCCGTTCGCAGGAAGAAATTGATATCATGGCAACCCGTAAAGATGAAGCGTTATTTGCCGAGTGCAAATGGAAGAATGCCGACTTGGATATTGATGTTTATAGAGATCTAGAAAGAAAAAGCATGATATTTAGGCATCAGAAGAAGCACCTTTATATTTTTGCCAAAAATGGGTTTAATGAAAAGCTTCTCCGCATGGAACATGAAGTCAGATTATTTACCTTGACAGAAATGCTAGATGCTTATGATCCGTTTTATAGGGAAACAAATCAAGCGGAACTAAATCGCCGGATAGCGGATATTGAAGAGGGAAAGAATCTTTCCGCTCATGATTTAACTGAGGTTGGCGATGAATAATATATGGCATGAGCCGATGGAGATATTAAACCAGTCGGACACGTGTATATTTTTATTATATTACGAATTGAAGTATACTATATTATTAATTTATAAATTAAAGAATGAAAGGATATAATATAATGACAAATATAAGCCCAGTATCTGATCTTCGAAATTACAACACTGTGTCAGAAAAGGTTTCTGTAGGTTCACCTGTTTACCTGACAGTGAATGGCAGAGGCAAATACACTATCCGTGATATTGCCGAGGATGAATTCGAAAAGACCAAAGCTATGCTCCGGCTTATGTGTGAACTAAATGATGGAAGACGCTCAGGGGAAGAAGGATATGTATCGTCAGATGATGTTCGAGCATATTTCCACGGTAAGCGTTCATGAATTGCAAAATATAGTATTTTAGAATGTAACGAGATTAATTGAATGATTATGTGTAAAATGGGGTAAAAAACATTGACCAAACTTGCAGAACCCGGCGCGGGCCAACTTGACCCGAAGTGCTGTATCATGACATGTCATTGCTTCCCTGATATTATCCATGATTTTAAATAAAGAATAAAAGAAAAAGATCACAGCCTCTAATCTGCAATCCTTTCCCCGGTGATAGTTCTCGTAAAACCTACTTCTGGTCATAATACGCATCTTAGAAACCGACCCGCCGATGTCAGTCAGCAATGCTGCCACTTCCGGATAGGGCATGGTATAGCGCTGGGACAGATAGCGCATGCTGGCTCCCAGTTCGCCGTCAGGGCCGCCGTACTGACTCATGATCACCTGGGCCATTTTGGCATTCGGCTGGGTGATATTGATCGGAAACTGCAGTCTTTTTTCATAATTCCACATATATTATAATCCTCCTTCCCAAGGCATCGGCTGGGTAGCCCATTTCCATTCATCGCTGTTACCCTCCGGGGAGGCGGTGATATTCAGTGGTCCATATTTCTCGGCGTATTCCGACATTGCTTGATTTTTCAGGCGGACATAGTGATTTAAGTATCCGATTGCTTCCTTATCATTGGGATGGGTATCCAAGTATTCTATCATTTCCACAATGACAAAACTGTAGACATTAATAGAATGATATAATTTTGCACGTTCGCTCGTCATATTGGGCTTCATTTTACACATCTCCTTCCGGTAAAGGGTTTTTCCAGTTCAGGGAATATCGTGCCGACTGAAAAAGCCTTGTTCAGGTCTTCAAATACATTGGTTGACTGTTGCCATGGGACATAAGCCATCGCGACAGGATATTGTTCAATATATTCGGTACAATTATAATTTTGCATCCAATTCCTTTCATAAAAATTTAATAAATTTAATAATATAGTATGTTGGAGCAAAATCAGAGGAACTTGTCATCTGACAATCTTTGGTTATAGTCAGTCTGGACATGCTCCGGATGTAAAATTCTGGGTTTCCTTTCATGCTTAAATGGATTATAATAAATAATAAACTTGAAAGACATGATAAAAATAAGGAGATCCCTCATGCAGTTTAAGATGATTCACAACAACATCAATGTATCAGACCTAGACCTGAGCATGGCATTTTACGAGCAGGCCTTGGGGCTTAAGGAGGTGCGCCGTGTCAATGGCGATGGATTCATCATCGTGTTTTTAGGTGACCAGCAGGGAAGTCACCAGCTGGAACTGACAGAACTGGCCGACCACCCACAAACATATGACCTGGGTGAAAATGAATTTCACCTTGCATTTGAGACGGAAGACTTTGCCGGCGCCTTGGCCCGCCATCGGGAAATGGGCTGTGTCTGTCACGAAAATCCGCAGATGGGGATATACTTCATAGCCGACCCGGACGGATATTGGCTTGAAATTCTGCCAAAGAAGAACTGACCTAGATCATTAAGCTTTACGTTGTCCGTAGATGTCCGCCCTATACATTCTATTAAAGCTGCCTCCGGTTACATACCCATATTGACAATTTTAACATATCATGGTAAGTTATGACCAGCACAGTTAGTTTGTGCTAACATAAAACTATATATGTTATAGTAAGAGAGGCTTACAAATGACACTGTTTGAAGGAACAAAGAATCAGGTATTTAGAGTAAGGAATCTTTATATAGACGAGAAGACCGGCAGACGGCTACAGGCATTGGGATTTAACGACGGAATTAGGGTCAAGGTCTTGAACCGCAAAAAGAACGGAGCAATGATTATCGCAGTAAGAGGAACCCGTCTCGCCCTAGGACGGCGCATCTGCCATGCGATTGAAGTAATACCTGTTCCCGACGATGACGGCACGATAAAACGGGAGGAGGACCGTTATGAGCAATAGCAGTACAAAGAAAACCGTCCATGTTGCCCTGGTCGGCAACCCCAACTGCGGCAAGACGACACTTTTTAATGCCCTCACCGGTTCACATCTTAAGGTGGCCAACTGGCCCGGTGTCACCGTCGAAAAAAAGACAGGCGCCGCTATATATGAGGATATACACATATCACTGGTGGATACCCCGGGCATCTATTCCCTGACTTCCTACACCATCGAAGAGCAGATTACCAGGACATGTATTATGGATGAAGACATCGAAGCTGTCATCAACATCGTTGATGCGTCATCACTGGAGCGGAATCTTTATCTCACTATGCAGCTTCTGGAATTGGGAAAACCGGTCATCCTGGCCTTAAATATGATGGATATCGTCGAAGAACGGGGGCTGGAAATTGATCTTCACCGGCTTCCGGAGATGTTAGGAGACATACCGGTCATACCGGTTTCGGCTATTAAAAGAAAAGGGCTGGATATTCTTCTCCATGCCATCGTCCATCACTATGAAGAGGAGTCCCAGGAATTTGTGATTGACTATGGCCCGCTTATTGAGAACAAGATCGCCAAACTGTCGGTTATCATGAAGGCCAGGTATCCCGCGCATGCGTTGGTCCGCTGGCATGCCGTCAAGCTGCTTGAGGATGATGAAGCCGTCAGAACAGACCATCCGGTCCAGATCACCGATATTGCTGATAAGAGTTATGAAAAAGAAATTATCCAGGCAAGGTATGCTTATATCGAAACCATCATCGCGGAAGTAATATTGTACCAGAACAAAGTAAAGGAAAGCACTGACCGGGCTGATCGTTTTTTAACCAGCCCGCTTTGGGGGGTGCCGATATTTCTGGGGATTATGGGCTTGATTTTCTTTTTTACGTTTACCATCGGCGATCATCTGAAAGGATATTTAGAATTATGGCTGGAACACCTGTCCGGCGCGGTCTATGCCCTGCTGACAGCCATACATACTGCCGAATGGATGACTTCCTTGATTGTTGACGGCATCATCGCGGGGGTCGGCGCCATACTTACTTTTACCCCCAACCTAGCTATCTTGTTTTTGGCACTGGCTATTCTAGAAGACAGCGGCTATATGGCCAGGGTGGCCTATGTCATGGATAGCATCATGGGGAAGGCCGGACTTTCCGGCAAGGCTTTCCTGCCCATGATCCTCGGCTTTGGCTGTACGGTGCCGGCTGTTATGGCAGCCCGTTCGCTGGAAGCGGAAAAAGACCGGCGGCGGACAATGATCCTCATTCCGTTTATGTCCTGCTCGGCCAAGCTGCCGATTTATGTGCTGTTTTCTGGCATGTTTTTTGATAGGTTTGCCGGACTTGCGGCTTTTTCCATGTATCTGCTGGGGGTAGCCTGTGCTGTCCTGATCGCGAAAGTCCTGCACATCCTAGACAAGAATCAGGAAAACGAGTCGCTTCTGATTGAACTGCCGGAGTATAAGCGGCCAAACTTCCGGACTATCCGCATTTTTGTCGGGAATAAACTGACACATTACCTGACTAAGGCGGGCACGGTAATCTTTGCCGTCAGCATTATTGTCTGGGCGATATTGAATGTCGGGCCGAGCGGAATGGTAGGCAGTCCGGCCGACAGTTTCGGAGCCATGATCGGCAGGGGGCTGGTGCCGCTGCTGAAGCCGGCCGGACTGGGGATGTGGCAGATTGCCATAGCGCTGATATCCGGGATTTCTGCCAAGGAAGTAGTGGTGTCCAGCTTTATGGTACTGTTTGGAGCCAATGGCCAGCTTAACGGGACAGAAAACGTCGTTGCCCAGCTCCGCCTGATTGATCCCGGCTTTGGAGCCCTGAATGCTTATGCTATGATGGTTTTTTGCCTGCTCTATGTTCCCTGCGCGGCGGCAGTCGGAACGATCCGCAAAGAGAGCGGCTCGACGCGGTTTACCGTAGGGCTGCTGGTATTTCAGGTTGTCTTTGCCTGGCTGGCGGCGGTACTGGTCTATCAGGTGGGAAGCTTGTTTATCTGAATGTCAGGAATCTTAATCATTTTATTCATCCAATTAGGGCGAAGGAGTAAATTTGTCTTACTTACAGTCTATGAATCAGTCGCAGCGATGCGCTGTCTGCCACTCCGGCGGTCCGGTTCAGATCCTAGCCGGCCCCGGCAGCGGAAAAACCTTTACTATTGTCAACCGCCTACAGTATCTGATTGAGGTTGTGCGGGTTCCCCCGGAAAACATTCTGGTTATCACATTTACAAAAGCGGCTGCCAAGGAAATGCAGTCCCGTTTTTTGCGTGAAATCAGACGTTCTTATTCCGCGGTTAATTTCGGCACCTTTCATAGCGTGTATTATCAGATCCTGTCACGTTCGGGCTATTTTCAAGATTACTCCCTGATCGGCGAGGCAGACAGGAGAAAATTAATAACCGGGATAATTAAGCGCAGCTTTTTGACACCGCATGTTGATCCCATAGAATGTTCCGAAATCCTTAGTGAAATCAGCCGTATAAAAAATATGGAAACAGACGTCATAAGAGAGACGGAAGCAACCGAAGCCGGAACAGATCGCAGCCACCCGAGCGCTCATATTATGGAAATATACGAGGAATACGGCGACATGCTGAAAAGCGCCCGGAAACTCGATTTTGATGATATGATCCGCAGCTGCTATGATATGCTGACAGATAATCCCCGGTTGCTGCGAGAGTGGCAAGGATATTTTTCACATATTCTGGTGGATGAGTTCCAGGATATCAATCGTCTGCAATATCAGGTGCTTAAACTACTGGCCGCCCCGGACAATCACATCTTCGGGGTAGGAGATGACGACCAGTCCATTTACGCCTTTCGCGGTGCCAAGCCGGCGGTAATGCAGGAGTTTCTTGATGACTATCCGGACGCACGGCAGATATTTATGGACATTAATTACCGCAGCACCCGGCCGATTGTCCTGGCGGCTGACAAGGTGATTTCCGGTAACCGGCAGCGGATTGCGAAGCAGGGGCAGGCTTTGCGGGATGGAAGCGAGGTTATGATCTGTTCCTTTGCGGACAAGGAAAGCGAACTTGCTTTCCTGCTCGCAGAAATCCAAAGCCTGCCTACGGCAATCAGAAAAGAAGCGGCGGTTATCTTGCGGACCAATCATGAGGTTTCCCTGCTGGCGGCAAGATGCGCGGAGAAGGGGATCACTGTTCAGACGACCGGAAAGATCAAGGACGTGTTTACCCACTTTATTGCGGCGGATATCATGGACTATATCCGCTTTTCCAGTCAGGAAAAGACAAGGGGAAGGTATCTGAATATCATAAACAAGCCGATGCGGTATATCAGCCGAAAGTCGGTTGCCGACGCGGATGGATTGGTGGAAGAGCGGCAGGTACTGGCGTATTATCGGGGGAATATTGACGGAATGAACGAAACAAAACGCTTTTTCGCGGATTGTCAACGGATTGCCCGGATGTCTCCCTATCTTGCCATCCATTACATCAGAAAAGGAATCGGATATGACCGTTATCTGCGGGAGCGGGCCAGGCCCGGAGAGTATGATGAATGGATGGAAATCGCCGATGCTATTCAGGCGAGTGCCAGAAACTGCCAAGCTTTTGAAGAATGGTTCGGACTGACGGAGAAAATCCATTCCCGGAATCAGCAGACAGGCCAACCAGGGAATAACCGTAACCTGAATAATCAAGTTAATAATCAGAATAATAGTCAGAACGAAAGCCGGGGCATCCGCCTGCTTACCATGCACGGCGCCAAAGGGCTGGAGTTCCACACGGTATTCCTGCCGCGACTCAATGAGGGCATATTACCGGGCAGAAAGGCCATCACCACGGAACAGATTGAAGAAGAACGGCGGCTTTTCTACGTTGGCATGACTAGGGCCAAGGAACAACTCTGGCTACTCTATACAGCCTCTCAGAAAGCCGTCCCTTCCCGCTTTCTGGCTCCTTTGACAGGAAGCATGGCGGGATCTGCCCGGAACCAATAATCGTCACTCCGGCATTAGCTCGTCAAATTCTTCACTATCCAGAAATTCGTCAAAAGCATCGGCAACAAGCTCGTATTCGGCGTCATCTTCAATATAGGAGAGTTCCGGGTCGCTGTCTTCGTCGTTTTCATCCTCAAAATAACGATAAAACCATACTTCGCCTTCATTGTTTTCGGCTTTATCATCTAACGGAAGCAGGGCAATATAATCCTGTTCCTGTACCGTTAAGATAGTGACTATAGCGCAGGTGACCGAAGTGCCGTCATCAAGTTCCAGGGTAACTGTCATTTCTTCATCTTTTTCATCTTCAAATTCATTTACATGTTCATTTTCCATGCTGACTCCTCACTGCCTGTTGTAAAGGTTTTAATTAATTATTAACCACTTACTAATAATCTGACATAATCTGTAAACAATAATCGGTACATATAATTCATATCTTATTGTACTAAGAAAAAGCAGAATTAGCAATATTTTTCACACAGAATCCAGAAAATGTGATATATTAATTTATATTGCGCATTGACTTAAGGAGATATTTATGGGACAGCATATTGAGGCGTCATATTTCAGGCCGGACCGCAAAGGAATCACGGTCGAAGCGGATGGTATCCGTTTTTGCACGGATCAGGTGGGCGGTACGGATTGTGGAGTGGTTTTATATAAAAAAGAAGGGCAATCTTTGACGGTGCCCTTTAAAAATGAAGGCCGCCGGGGCAAACTTCTAGGGGTAAGGATTGCCATCAACGAACCGGAACAATACCGCTATCAATATTACTGCAAGCAGGAGACAGTAACCGACCGTTATGCCGGTTTGATAGCCGGCAATGAAGAATGGGGAAGACCTGCCGGGGGGAGCCGGTGCGGCGGTTTTTATATCGATGATTTTGACTGGGAGGATGACTGCCCGCCGGATATTTCTTATGAAGACAGCGTGATCTACGGGATGAACGTCCGCGCTTTTACCATGCACAGAAGTTCCGGGGTAAAGCACCGCGGTACCTTTGAAGGGATTGTAGAAAAAATACCGTATTTAAAGAAGCTGGGCATTACGGCGGTAGAATTGCTGCCGGCATATGAGTTTGACGAATGTGAGCAGCTGCCCTGTCCAGGTACCGAAGCCGTAAAAGACATCGTCAATTGCTGGGGTTTTAAAGAGGGCTTTTATTATGCACCGAAAACCGCCTATTCTGCCGGCAAAAGACCGGACCATTCTTTCAAGATGATGGTCAAGAAGCTGCATGAGGCCGGCTTGGAAGTGTTGATGTATTTTTATTTTCCGGTCTCGTTTAACCGGGCCGATATCTTGGATATCCTAAGGTATTGGACTGTAGAATACCATATTGACGGGATTCATCTGCTGGGCGAAGACTTACCGGTTACCCTAATCACACAGGATTCGCTGCTTTCCGGAAGCAAGATTCTTTACCATGAATATTCTTATTGGGTAGCCAATCCCCGTTATGCTAATACCGCAGTGGTAATGGATCATTTCCGTACCCAGATGCGGAGCCTGTTAAAAGGCGATGAGGATCTGACCTATGCCTTGATCAATCATCTGCGAAACAAACCGCTTGGCCGGGGAACGGTTAATTATATGGCCGATTACGGCGGCTTTTCACTGTTTGACATGACGGCGTATGACCGCAAACATAATGAGGAGAACGGCGAAAACAACCGCGACGGCACCGACTATAATTATAGCTGGAACTGTGGAACGGAAGGCATCAGCCGTAAGAAGAACATCCAGGAGCTGCGTACCAAACAGATCAAGAATGCCCTCTCGCTTATATTCCTAGCTCAGGGGACACCGTTCCTGTTTAGCGGGGACGAACTGGGAAATACCCGCCACGGCAACAACAATGCCTACTGTCAGGATAATGACATCGGCTGGATTAAATGGAGCCCGACGGTTATCAGTAAGGAAATAGCCGCGTTTGCCCGTTTCCTGATTGATTTCCGTAAAGCACATCCGATTCTCCGCCTGCCTACCGAGATGCAGATTATGGACACGGCCAAATGCGGCTATCCGGATGTTTCCTATCATGGGTCGGAAGCCTGGCGCCCCGACCTCAATCCCTACAGCCGTTCGGTAGGTATCATGTACTGTGGGAAATATGCGAAACGGCCGGATGGGACAGATGATGACTTTATCTATATTGCCATTAATCTGCACTGGCGGCCATATGAGCTGGCATTGCCCAAACTGCCTAAAGAAAAGAAGTGGCATCTGGTGAAATCGACCGACCTATCGGTTACGGAACCGGAGCCGGCAAACAGGGACCAGCATATTATTGTAAAAGAACGCAGTATCAGTATCTTTGTATCAAAGGCGTAATTTGTTATCAAGAAAATAAGGAGCCCTCATGACATGAAAGCCTGGAATCATTTTAAGACGATTGTCCGGCATAAACGTCTGGTCAGGAAAGGATGTTTTGCGGTAGGTTTATATAGACAAGGCATATTCCATGATCTGTCCAAGTTCAGTCCCAGTGAATTCTTGATCGGAGCCAGATATTTCCAAGGAAATCAGAGCCCCAATAATGCCGAAAGATATCATAACGGATATTCCAGCGCCTGGCTTCACCACAAGGGCCGTAACCGGCACCATCATGAATACTGGATCGACTACAGCATTCAGAAGGTTCCCGGCGGCCTGGCACCGGTGCCGATGCCGGAAAAATACGTCGTTGAGATGCTGATGGACAGAATTGCTGCCAGCAAAGTATATAACCGGGAAGCCTATAAGGATGACATGCCTCTGAAATATTACCGGCGCGGGACAGAACATAGCCTGTTACATGAAAATACCAAGGGGCTTCTGGAAAGTCTGCTGGTAATGCTGGCGGAGAAAGGCGAAAAAGAGACCTTTACATATATCAGAAAAGAAGTTCTTAGAAAAACAAATAAATAGTTTTTATACTAAAATGAACATTACTTTCCAAGCCAAAACGGTACAGAGTTCCTCTTATTAGCATAGGATATATCATAAAAATAAGGAGTGAACACGTATGAATATTTTGGCTTTATTATTACTATGCTGTGGAGGCAATAACAATAACAGCAGTTGTAACGGCGGCTGCAACAATAATAACACCTGCGGCAATAATTGCGGCAATAATACCTGTGGCAATAACAACTGCGGCAATAACAACTGCGGCAATAATTGTGGTTGTGACAGTAATTACTCCGGCAATAATGTCATGGATACCGGCTTCGGGCTTATGTCCGGTGACTGTGGATGCGAACGGGATGCTTCCCGTGATACCTCTGATGTCAGAATGGGCGACGGGCGGATGGTAAGTCCGCGGGTCGAACCACGTATGGATGCCCGTATGGATCCGCGGATGTCCCCGCGCATGGAACAACGGATGGCTCCGCGCATGGATCAACGGATGGATCCCCGCATGAATTCCCGGGTTGATACGCGTAACTATGCCGTTCCGGGCGGAACTTGCGGCTGTGAAGACAATTCAGGGCGGCAGAATCAGTAATCTCCTATATTGACGAAAGAAGAATCAGATGTTAAACTAATAAACATCGGCTTTTACTGCAGTATTGGAGGAACATACGATGATAGATGGCAAAAAAGTACTTTTTAGCGGAATGCAGGCGACAGGTACCCTGACATTGGGAAATTATCTGGGCGCCTTAAAAAACTGGGTTGCCTTAAGTGACGAATATGAATGTTTTTATTCCGTGGTGGATATGCATTCGATTACCGTCAGGCAAGACGCCAGTGAACTGCGCAGCCGGGCAAGGAACCTGCTCACACTGTATATCGCCGCTGGTCTGGATCCCGAGAAGAACTGTCTTTATTATCAGTCCCACGTCCCGGCTCATGCCGAGCTGGCCTGGATCTTGAACTGCTATACTTATATGGGCGAGCTGAACCGGATGACCCAGTTTAAAGACAAAGCCTCAAAGCATGCTAACAATATCAATGCCGGACTGTATACTTATCCGGTACTGATGGCGGCAGACATCCTGTTATATCAGGCAGATGCGGTACCCGTGGGCAAGGACCAGCTCCAGCATCTGGAAATAACCAGAGATATTGCCCAGCGCTTTAATGCGGTTTATGGTAATATATTCACGGTTCCGGAGCCGTATATCGGCAAAACCGGTGCCAAAATCATGAGTCTTCAAGAGCCGGAAAAGAAAATGTCTAAATCCGACGACAATCCTAATGCCAGCATCTTTCTAATGGATGATCCTGATACGATAATCCGAAAATTCAAAAAAGCAGTGACCGATATGGAAGCCTGTGTGCGGTATGATGCGGAAAAACAGCCAGGCATCGCTAATCTGATGGATATTTACGGGGCTTGTACCGGGAAAGACGCCATAGAAACAGAACGGGAATTTGACGGAAAAGGGTACGGGGAATTTAAGCTGGCGGTAGGCGAAGCGGTAGTAAGTGTTTTAAGACCAGTTCAGTTAAGGTTCGCCGAGCTGAGCCAGGATAAGGCCTATATTGATGCCGTTATTCGTAAGAATGCCGAAAAGGCTGGATATTATGCTAATAAAACGTTGCGGAAAGTGCAGAAAAAGGTGGGATTTCCAGAACGGGTCAGGGAATGAGTATTACGATGAATTGCGGCGGCGGCATCTGTTATGAGGATGCCGCCTGTTTTTATTTGTTATCAAAATAAGCTTAAAGCTATATTAGTAAGCCGTTTGATGATATAATATAGATTATTCTATAAGGTTACGAGGAGGAGCGGCTATATGAGTGCAATAGAAGAGTATGTCCAGCAGTTTCCGGAAGAAAGTCAGATCAGGCTCCGGGAAATATGGCAGATTATCAAGGAGGCGGCACCGGGAGCATCAGAGCGCATTAGCTGGCAGATGCCGACATTTTTTTTGAACGGCAATCTGGTTCATTTTGCCTTGCATAAGTCTCATATCGGATTTTATCCTGGCGAAAACGGGGTAAAATACTTCATAGACAGATTAGACGGCTACAAATATTCCAAGGGCGCCATTCAGTTTCCGTTGAGCAAGCCACTGCCGCGGGAACTGATTAAAGAAATCGTGGCCTTCCGGGTCAAAGAAAATACACAAGTAAATGGATGAAAAAAGATTTGAGGCTGCCAAGGCAAAGGTGGTCGGCCCGAAGAGACAGCGGCAGGGCATCGGTACCCTGCAGGAAAAAACGATGCATGCGGTCTTAAAGCACTACTATGCCCCGGACGAGGATATGCATGAGATTCCGATCGGCCATTTTGTGGCTGATATTTATACGGGCGATGAAATCATTGAGATCCAGACATCGCAGTTTAACCGGATGCGGGACAAGCTTACCTGCTTCCTAGCAGATTATCCGGTAACAATAGTGCATCCGGTTCCCTACCGCAAGTGGCTGCTTTGGGTGGATCAGGATACGGGAGAGTGCTCCAAGCCGCGCAAATCGCCGGTGACAGGCAGTATCTACCGTGTTTTTGCCGAGCTGTACAAGATTAAGGAATACCTGCCGCATAAGAACCTGCGGCTGTGTTTTCCGTTTGTGGATACGGAGGAATACCGTCTGCTGAATGGCTGGAGCCGGGACAAGAAAAAAGGCTCGCAACGCTTTGACCGGATTCCGGTGGCACTGGTTGACGAGATCAGGTTTGAACGCCCGGAGGACTATCTGATGCTCATCCCTTTGGAGCTGGAAGAGCCCTTTACTTCCGCTGAACTGGGTAGGCTTACCGGGATCAGGAAGCAGGAAGCTGCTCTGGTGCTCAACATCCTGCTTCATCTGCAGATCGTAGAAAGAGTCGGAAAAAGAGGACATAGTTATATGTATCTGGTGAAAGAACGGCTAAGGTAATCAATAGGGCAATAAATAGGTAATAAATAGGTGATCAAAGATGAAACTGAAATGTCCCATCTGTCCGCACGGGTGCCTGCTTGACCGGCAGGAAACCGGTTTTTGCCGGGCTAGGCGTAATATTGACGACAGAATAATAAGCGTTAATTATGGTAAAATCACTTCCATGGCACTGGATCCCATTGAAAAGAAGCCGCTGGCCCGTTTTTTTCCCGGAAGCCGGATCTTATCCGTGGGCAGCTTTGGCTGTAATCTTCGGTGCGGGTTTTGTCAGAATAACAGTATATCCATGAGTGGCGAGGAAGACGCCGGAACGGTTTATATCGCGCCGGAAGCACTGGCGGCACGGGCGGCCGAACTAGTGCTACAGGGAAACATCGGCGTAGCCTTTACCTACAATGAGCCGTTTATCGGCTTCGAATACCTGAGAGACAGCTTGATGTCGGTAAGGAAAAGCGGCCTCCGCAACGTACTGGTCACAAACGGTTATGTCTGTGAGGAACCGTTGCTGACACTGCTGCCTTACATTGATGCCATGAATATTGATCTCAAAGGTTTTACCGGTAGGTTTTACAAGCATCTGCAAGGTGACTTGGAAACAGTCAAGAATACCATCAGGCAGTCCCAGGCCGTCTGCCATGTGGAAGTGACGACACTCATCATACCGGATGAAAACGATGCGGAAGAAGAAATCGCCGCGATCTCCCGCTGGCTTGGTGCTATTAATCCGGATCTACCATATCATATCTCACGTTTTTTCCCGCAATACCAGTATCAGGACCGGCATGCCACGGACGTAAGGAAGATTTATCGGCTGGCCGAAATCGCCCGCAGGCATCTGCGATATGTTTATACCGGTAACTGCTAAGTTATGTTCATGGGCGCATTTGCGAGGGATTTCAGCCCTTTCCGACACAATATTCCATAAACTGCATAAAATAATAGTAATTTAATAAGGCAGTCGAGGAATATAAGATGGAATTAGGGATTGATATTTCGGTGCATAATGGCATCGTAAATATGAACAGCGTGAAAACAGCCGGCTACAACAGGTTATTTATGCGGGCCGGCTATGGTAAAAACAATATTGACCAGAAATATGTCATCAATGCGGAGGCCAGCCGGGCCGTATCGATGAACGGCGGGATATATTGGTTCAGTTACGGCTATAACGAAGCCATGGCCAAAGCCGAAGGCGAATATGCGCTGGCGGCGGCCGGTAGATATTGGGACCGCTGTCCCATTGCCTTTGACCTAGAATACGATACCGTTTCCTATGCCAGAAAAAACGGGGTGGAGATAACTAAGGCTCTGGCGACCAGTATGGCCATCGCGTTTTTGGAGACAGTAGTAAAGGCCGGTTTTATTCCGGTACTCTATACGAACAAAGACTATATGGATAATTATTTCTCTATAGATCAGATACGGGATAACTTTGCGGAACAGGTCTATATCTGGTATGCCCGCTATACGAAAAGCCTAGACAGCAGCGAACGGCAGATAGCCGATATCTGGCAGAAATCCAGTACCGGCCAAGTTGACGGCATCAGTGGAAATGTAGATATCAATGAGTTTTATACTGAATTTAAAGATATTAAACCAAAGCCGGCTGAACGGGATAAAGGCGCATTAAATGTCAAGTACTTTCAATTGGCAGCCAATAATGACGGTTATCGCGATTATGAGGGCAAGCCGCTAAAAACGGATGGCATTAACGGGGTCAGGACTCAGTTTGTCTGCCGGCAGGTATGCCTGATGGCGAAAGCGTCCGGCAATGGTTATGTAACAGGATCGTCCGGGAATCTGGTCACTTGGTGGCAGGGACGGCTTATGGAAATGGGATTCCATCTGACCGTGGATGGTCTGTTTGGGGTAGAGTCCAGAAATCAGACAATGGCCTTCCAGCAAAAATATCAGCTTACGCAGGATGGCATAGCCGGTTTTAATAGTATTTCGGCCATGCTGTTCTATTAAGTAGCGAAGTTAAGAACGAAATAAGTTGAAATACCGTAGCTTATCTTTTATAATAAATACAAAAATGAGGAGATGGTGCATCGGCACGACAGTCAGAAGGAAATGGTAAAATATCTTGATAAAATAGATCCGGCGCAGGAAGCGCCGCTCCATGAGCCGGACAGACAGTATTATTTTATGGCCAAGTGCCGTGAATATGTGCAGAAGGAAAGCGAACGTCTGGGCCGTCCGCTTTTTGCATGTACGACTACCTTCGGCTGCCAGATGAATGCCCGGGATTCCGAGAAGCTGACGGGCATCCTAGAAGCGGCCGGATACCAAACGACATCGGATGAGACGGCAGACTTTGTGATCTATAATACCTGTACGGTGCGTGACCATGCCAACCAGCGGATATATGGGCGGCTAGGACGGCTGGGAAACTTGAAAAAGAACAATCCTGGGATGAAGATAGCCCTCTGCGGCTGTATGATGCAGGAAGAAGCGGTTATTGATAAGATACGGCATAGCTACCGCTTTGTTGATTTGATATTTGGAACCCATAACATCTTTAAGTTTGCTGAGCTGCTTTATACGATGCTTGATAACGGCGGAATGATCATTGATATCTGGAAGGATACCAGCCAGATCGTTGAAGAACTGCCGGCGGAACGTAAATACCCTTTTAAGTCGGGAATAAATATAATGTTTGGCTGTGATAATTATTGCAGTTACTGCATTGTTCCCTATGTCAGGGGACGGGAGCGCAGCCGGTCGCCGGAAGATATCATCAATGAAATCCAGCGGCTGGTGGCTGACGGTGTCGTCGAGGTCATGCTGCTGGGACAGAATGTCAATTCCTACGGAGCAACCTTAAGTACACCGGTCACTTTTCCGGAGCTGTTAAGAAGGATCGAGGCGATCGAGGGCCTGGAACGAATCCGTTTCATGACTTCCCATCCGAAGGATCTGTCTGATGAGCTGATCGCGGTAATGAAGGATTCGGCAAAGATCTGCCGGCATCTTCACTTGCCGTTACAGTCCGGATCCACGGCGATATTAAAAGCAATGAACCGCCGTTACAGCAAGGAACAGTATCTGGAGCTGGCACAAAAGCTCCGCGAAGCCATGCCGGATATTGCTATTACTACCGATATTATTGTCGGTTTCCCGGGCGAGACAGTTAAAGACGTGGATGAAACGATAGCCGTGGTAAAAGAGGTGCAGTTTGAAAATGCCTTTACCTTTATCTATTCCCCCAGAACCGGGACACCGGCGGCAGCCATGAGCGGACAGGTACCTAAGGAGGTCATCAAGACAAGCTTTGACAGGCTGTTAAAGACCGTTCAGGAAACGGCCCGGATAAGAGCCGGACAGCTACAGGGAAAGATTATGCCGGTGTTGGCAGAAGAGATAAATGAGCAGGATAGTTCGCTGTTGACGGGCAGACTGTCCAACAACATGGTTGTTCATTTTCAGGGCGGCCACGACCTGATCGGCAAGATCGTCACGGTGGAACTGAAAGAATGTCATGGTTTTTATTTTAGCGGCGGACAAACAAACCAGACAACAATGAATAACGAGGGTCGAAACAGTGGCTGAGCTTACTCCGATGATGCAGCAGTATGTAGACACAAAAAAAGAATATCCGGATTGTATCCTATTTTACCGGCTGGGGGACTTCTATGAGATGTTTTTTGACGATGCGCTTACCGCCGCCAAGGAACTGAACATAACCCTGACCGGGAAAAGCTGCGGGCTAGAGGAACGGGCACCGATGTGCGGGGTTCCTTATCATGCCGTCGAAGGTTATTTATCCAAACTGGTAGCCAAGGGATACAAAGTGGCTATCTGCGAGCAGGTCGAGGATCCCCGGCTTGCTAAAGGTCTGGTCAAACGGGAAGTGATCCGGATCGTTTCGGCAGGAACGAACCTTAATGTCAATTCACTGGATGAGAGCAAAAACAATTATCTTTGCTGCGTGGCTTATTTTCAAGGTAAATCGGGAATTGCCCTGGCTGACATTACGACCGGGGATTTTCATATTACGGAAGCTGAGGACGGGAAAAAACTGCTGGACGAGATCCACAAGTTCACCCCTACGGAAATAATCTGCAATGCCGCCTTTCTGGTCAGCGGCATTGCCGTCAATGACTTACAGGACCGTCTGGGCATCCTGGTTCATTCCTTAGAAGAGTATTTTTTTGATGATGAGAATTGTGAACGCTGCCTGCGGAAGCAATTTAAAACCGACAGCCTAAGGGGTCTGGGGCTCGATGACTTCCCGGTCGGCAAAGTTGCCGCAGGGGCTCTGCTCCAATATCTTTATGACACACAAAAGACTTCTTTGGAGCATATAAGCAGCCTGCATCCTTATGTGACCGGAACCTATATGCTTCTGGACAGTTCGACGAGAAGGAACCTGGAGTTAACGGAAACCATCCGTGAGAAACAAAAAAGAGGCTCACTGTTATGGGTGCTCGACAAGACGAAAACGGCCATGGGAGCTAGGACACTGCGTTCTTACATAGAGCAGCCGCTGCTTAACAAGGAGCAGATGGAGGAACGTCTGGACAGCATCGAGGCTTTTAGCCAGGAAACGATGATGCGGGATGAGATACGGGAATACCTGAATCCGATATATGACCTGGAGCGGCTGCTAGGGAAAATCAGTTACAAGACGGCCAATCCCCGTGACCTGATTGCCTTCCGCAACTCCCTTAGGATGCTGCGGCCTGTCAAAACGGTTCTTGCCGATCTGGAAACCGGCCTGCTGGAACGGATTCAGTCGGAAATTGATAGCCTGGATGACATCCTCACCCTGCTGGAACAGTCTATCGTAGAAGAACCGCCGCTTGCCGTTAAGGAAGGTAGCATCATCAAGGCCGGTTACGACGACGCGATTGACCAGTTACGCAATGCCAAGACAGAAGGGCGGAACTGGCTGGCGCAGCTGGAGGCCGCTGACCGGGAACGGACCGGAATAAAGAATCTGAAGGTCAAATACAATAAAGTTTTTGGCTATTATTTTGAAGTCACTAACTCTTATCTTAATCTCATTCCCAGCGATTACATCCGCAAACAGACCTTGGCGAACGCCGAACGCTACACGACGCCACGCCTCAAAGAGCTGGAGGATATGATCCTGAATGCCGAGGACAAGCTCTACGGCTTGGAATATGACAGCTTCTGCACGATCCGCGAAACGATCGCGGCGCAGATGGAAAGGATTCAACGGACAGCGAAAGGCATCGCCGCCCTAGACGTCCTGACCGCCTTATCCTATGTCGCAGAGCGCAACCGCTATGTCCGTCCCGCCATCAATGAAAAGGGCAGTATCGACATCAAAAACGGCCGCCATCCGGTGGTTGAACAGATGATCGAGGGCGGCATGTTCATTGCCAACGACACCCATCTGGATAACAAGAAAAACGCCATTGCGGTGATCACCGGCCCCAACATGGCGGGCAAGTCCACTTATATGCGGCAGACCGCCTTAATTGTGCTGATGGCACAGATCGGCAGCTTTGTTCCGGCTGATAAGGCCGATATCGGTATAGTAGACCGGATATTTACCCGGGTAGGGGCTTCCGACGACCTTGCCAGCGGCCAGAGCACCTTTATGATAGAAATGAACGAAGTGGCCAATATTCTGCGCAACGCCACGCCGGACAGCCTGCTGATCCTAGATGAAATCGGCAGAGGCACCTCGACCTTTGACGGTCTCAGCATTGCCTGGGCCGTGATCGAACACATCAGCAACCGTAAATACCTAGGCGCCAAAACCCTGTTTGCCACCCATTATCATGAACTGACCGAACTGGAAGGGAAGATCGACAATGTCAATAATTTCTGCATCGCCGTTCACGAAAAAGGGGATGATATTGTATTCTTAAGGAAAATCATCAGAGGTGGGGCCGACCGCAGTTACGGCATCCACGTTGCTAGGCTGGCCGGGGTGCCGGATCTGGTAATTGACCGTGCCGAAGAAATAGCCGGGCAGCTCAGTGACAATAATATTATGGAGCAGCTTAAAGACCTTACCGTGGATCTTAAACAAGAGAAAAAAAAGCCGGTTACTTACGATGAGGTGGATCTGGCGCAGATGTACTTATTTGATGCGGTAAGCGATGAGGATGTTCTGAAGGAGCTGAGCCAGGTCGATGTCTCCAACCTGACCCCGCTTGATGCACTGAATACTTTATACCGGCTGCAGAACAGGCTGAAAAACCGCTGGAGATAATAAGACGTGAAGAATGTCTAAGTCGGCAGAAGACACCGTCTAAGATATTCTAAGTCACGTCTCGGACAACGCGGGGCGTTCTCCTTGGATGGTGGCGTTTTTGTTGGGATGGTGGTGTTTTTGTTGGATGGTGGCAGAGACTTTTTGAGATTTAGATAGAGGAGTATGCGTGTTGGAGATCAATTTATTGGAGCAGGCGACAATTGACAAGATAGCTGCCGGTGAGGTGGTGGAGCGGCCTGCCAGCGTGGTCAAGGAACTGGTGGAAAATGCGATTGACGCGGGAGCCACTGCTGTCACTGTGGAAATAAAAGAGGGCGGGATTGCCCTGATCAGGGTTACCGATGACGGGTGCGGAATTGCGAAAGAGCAGATCAGCAAAGCTTTTCTGCGCCATGCCACCAGCAAGATCCGGTCTGCCGAGGACTTGACCAGGGTCCGCAGCCTGGGCTTCCGCGGGGAAGCGCTTTCTAGTATAGCAGCTGTTGCTGAGGTTGAAGTGATTAGCAAAACTACTGAGAATCTGACGGGGCTGCGTTATAGCCTTTGGGGGGGACAGCCGCCGCAGCTGGAAGAAATCGGGGCGCCGAACGGGACGACTTTTCTTATCCGTAATCTATTTTATAATGTGCCGGCGCGACGTAAGTTCTTAAAGCAGCCGCCTACGGAGGGCAGCTATATTGCTGACCTGATGGAGCATATGGCTTTGTCACGGCCGGATATTGCTTTTAAGTTTGTCAATAACGGGCAGACCCGTTTTCATACTTCCGGCAGGAATGACTTAAAAGAGGTCGTTTACCGGATATATGGGAGGGATGTCGTCAACAGCCTCTTGCCGATACATGCAGAGCGCACGGCGGCGGCTTCTCTGCATGATAACGTGCAACCCGGTAATATTCGCATAACCGGGTATCTGGGCAAGCCGGAACTGAGCCGTGCCAATCGCAGCTATGAATTCTTCTTTGTAAACGGGAGATATGTCAAAAGCGAAATGCTTTCGAAGGGGCTTGAGGAAGGCTATAAACAGTTTTTAATGCAGCATAAGTTTCCTTTTGCCATCCTGCAGATTGAGATCAGTACCGATATGGTTGATATCAATGTTCATCCGACCAAGATGGAAATCCGCTTTGCCAAAGAGGTGGAGATGATTACTTTTCTGGCGGAAAAAGTCAAGGAAGCCTTTGCCCAAAAAGAGCTTATTCCATCGACCGATTTGGTCAATAAAAAAAGAACCGCTACGGTTAACCCCAAAGCACCGGAACCGTTTGAAATACGGCGGATCAAAGCGGAGCGCGAGAGCACGGCAAATATGGTGGTTAAGGAAGAGCCGGAATACAAGTTGCAAGAAAAAGCCTTAAGAATGCAGGAGAATTATGAAAACTTGCAAGATAAGATTCAAAAATCTGGCATCAGGAAGGTCTTAGGAGACATAAGCGAGAACAATAAAAAAAATGAGCAAATTCACGATAATATAATCAAGGCAGGGAATCATATCCTGGTCGAATCTGCCCAGATGAATTTCTTTGATGATAAATTCCTGACGGCGGAAGCACGTTCACATTATGAAATCCTCGGCCAGGTCTTTGGAACTTATTGGCTGGTAGCCTTCAAGGAACGCCTGGTCATTATTGACCAGCATGCCGCTCACGAGAAAGTTAAGTTCGAAAGATTTATGAAAGAACTCGCGATGAAAACAGTGCAGTCCCAGACGATCAGCCCTCCGGTCGTGCTCCAGCTCAGCGGCAGAGAAGAGAGCCTTCTAAAAGAACATGAAGCTTCATTCACCGCAGCCGGATTTGAGATTGAACCTTTTGGGGAAAACACTTATGCCATACGCGGTGTACCGATGGATCTGTACGGCTGCCATGAAGCCGCGTTTTTCCATGAAATTTTGGATGAGCTGGCGGAAAACGGCAAAGGGGACGGAGCCACTGTTTACGAAAGAAGACTGGCCTCGGCGGCCTGCAAGGCCGCGGTAAAAGGGAATACAAAACTTTCCCGGGCGGAATTGGAGAGCCTGATCACGGAACTGCTTTTACTTGATAACCCTTATCATTGTCCACATGGCAGGCCGACCATGATAGCTATGAGCCGCTATGAGGTCGAGAAGAAGTTCAAAAGAATTCTTTAACAAGGGCTAATATAGGAATTAATGACAGGTAATAATTTGAGATAATAATAAGAGTTAATAATAAGAGTTAATAATAAGAGTTGATAACAGGAGTTAAGTATACATGGAACCGCTAGTAATTATTACAGGCCCTACGGCAGTAGGTAAAACAGCCCTTTCTTTACAGCTTGCCAAACTAATCGGCGGGGAGATTGTTTCGGCCGATTCTATGCAGGTTTACCGGCATATGGATATCGGCACGGCTAAAATACCCCTTGCCGACATGCAGGGTGTCCCGCATCATATGATTGATATCCTTGAGCCGGAAGCGGACTTTAATGTATTCACATTTAAAAACATGGCCCACAACTGCCTTAAAAATATCTATGAAAGAGGAAACATCCCCATTATTACCGGCGGAACAGGATTTTACATTCAAGCTTTGCTTTATGATATTAATTTTACATCTCATGCCCCCGATGATTCTTATCGCCAGGAACTGGAACGCCTAGGCAATAAAAAAGGCAACGCTTTTTTATACACAATGCTAAAAGAAGCAGACCCCGATTCAGCAGCGATCATTCATGAAAACAACCGGAAGCGGATCATCCGTGCCTTAGAGTTCCGGCATAATACCGGTATCAATATTTCCCGCCACAACAGCGAGGAACGTAAACGGACTTCCCCATATAATTTCTGTTACTTCGTGCTACAAGATGACAGGGAGCGACTATATGAGCGCATCGATCAGCGTGTCAATACAATGATAGCAGACGGTCTTGCAGATGAAGTCATCAGGCTCAGAAACCGGGGCTGCCGCAAGGACATGGTTTCCATGCAGGGTCTGGGATATAAAGAAATGTTTTCCTATCTAGACGGGGAAATAACCATAGAGGAAGCAGTAAACCTAATAAAACGCAATACCCGTCACTTTGCCAAACGGCAGCTAACCTGGTTCCGCCGCGAAAAAGATGTTATCTGGATCCCCCTAAAAGACTACGCCTTCGACACAGATCAAATCATAAACAAGATGTGCCACATAATCAAAGAAAAAAACATTATATAAATTAAAACGTCATCTTGCCCATAAATTAAAAACAGAAAGAAGCAACCAAAACAATGACAACCAAAGCCTCCCTTAAATCCGAATACTACAACCTAGGCATATCATCCCAAGTACTAGCCTATGGTGAATCCATACTGCAAGGCCTTACCGCCCGCTTCAAAGAAATCGAAGACACCGCCGAACTCAACCAGCTAAAAATCCTCAATGCCTTGCAGACCCACCAGATCAGCGAAGCGCATCTCTCCGGAACCAGCGGCTACGGATATAACGATATCGGCAGAGCTGCCCTGGAAAAGGTATATGCTTCTGTTTTCCATACCGAAGACGCCTTGGTACGCCCCCAGATTACCTGTGGAACACACGCCCTTGCCCTTGCCCTGCTGAGCAACCTTCGTCCCGGTGACGAGCTGCTTTCGCCGGTCGGGAAGCCCTATGACACCTTGGAAAGCGTAATCGGCATCCGCCCTGCCGCCGGCTCGCTTGCGGAATACCAGATCACCTACCGGCAGGTAGACTTGCTCCCAGACGGCAGCTTCGACTGGACGGGAATCAAACAGGCAATACGGGAACAGACCAAAATGGTGACCATCCAGCGTTCTAAAGGCTACCAGCTGCGGCCCACATTATCGACAAGCCGGATCGGGGAACTGATCGCGTTTATCAAAACCCTGAAACCAGACATCATTTGCCTAGTTGATAACTGTTACGGTGAATTTGTCGAAGTAAACGAACCTTCCGACGTCGGTGCCGACATGACGGTCGGCTCTCTGATCAAAAACCCCGGCGGCGGCCTTGCCCCCAGCGGCGGCTACATCGTCGGAACCAGATCCTGTGTAGAACAGGCGGCCTACCGCCTAAGCGCCCCCGGACTTGGCAAGGAAGTGGGAGCTACCGTTGACAGCCTTCGCTCCTTTTATCAGGGTTTGTTCCTGGCTCCTTCCGTAACGGGGGCGGCGCTGAAGGGTGCCATATTTGCCGCCAATATTTACGGGCAGCTGGGATTTACGGTTGTCCCCGACAAAACAGAACCAAGATATGACATTATCCAAGCCGTTACGCTAGGTTCGCCGGAGGCAGTGGCGGCATTCTGCCACGGAATCCAGAGCGCCGCCCCGATTGACAGTCATGTGACGCCCCTGCCTGCCGATATGCCAGGCTATGACAGCCAGGTTATCATGGCGGCCGGCGCATTTATTTCCGGCTCTTCAATTGAACTCAGTGCCGACGGCCCCATGAAAGAGCCTTATACGGTTTATTTGCAGGGCGGTCTGACCTTCACACATGCCAAAGCAGGCATCCTGAAAAGTCTGCAGAAGCTGGTGGAAAAGGGCATCGCCGATGTCGGATAAGCACGTTTTATGGATTAATTTTATGGAAATTTTAAGAAAAATTTTGCTTGAAATTGGTATACATAATTTCTGGTTTGTGTTAATATGATTTATAGTTGTGGGCACGAAAGAGGAGGTGGCATATGCGCAAAAACAAGTGGGCCTGCTTCCTGATGATACTGGCCGGGATCGTGATCGGCGGGTTCATCGGAAGTCTTTTTCCCGGCACTTGGCTTGATTTTGGACAAACCTTTGGCCTAGTGGAACCGGCCGTATTTGATATCGGGATATTATGCATTACATTTGCCTTGACCATCAGGATATCAATTGCCAGCATCATCGGCATTGCGATTGCCATTGTGATCTATCGGTTTATTTGAGCCACATAACTACATTTTCCTTACAGGCGGGATGAAGAGAGAACGCATAGCGGGGAAATGCCATGGAAAAAAGAAAAAGCATCCAAGAGTTTACCAAAGATCAGACTACCGGCCACGGTAGTGATTCCGTGCCAAAGAGCGGTCGGCGCAGTAAGAAAAGCGGCCCATATGAAAAGTTTCTGGGGAGCGGGGCATCTAGCCTGACTGAAGCCGAACTGCTGGCAATCATCCTGCGTACCGGAACCAAGGAGTGCTCTACTGTCGAACTGGGAAACCAGATCCTACAGCTGGCAGGCGGCGGACATAAGGGACTTAACAGCCTTCACCATGTCACCTTGGAAGAACTGATGAGCATTAAAGGAATCGGTCAGGTTAAGGCCGTCAAGATCCGCTGTCTTACCGAGCTCGCCATGCGGATGTCCCGGGAAAGTGCCGGAGAGCGGCTTAAGTTCAACAGTCCTCAGTCGGTAGCGGACTATTATAAGGAAACACTGCGCCATAATGAGCAGGAGACCGTCCTGTTGCTGCTGCTGGACAGCCGGCTGCATCTGCTGGAGGAATACCTGCTGTCGGTAGGAACGGTAAAGGCTTCCCTGCTGTCACCACGGGAAATCTTTGTCAAGGCATTGAAGGTACAGGCGGTCTATCTGATGCTTCTGCACAATCATCCCAGCGGCGATGCCACTCCCAGCAGCAAGGATAAAGAGATTACCGCCCACATATGCGAGATGGGACGGATGATCGACATTCCCTTGATTGATCATATTATAATTGGGGATAATAGATATACAAGCTTTAAAGAAGACGGGCTGCTGGCATGATAGTTGCCCGTGCCTGAAAAGCAAGATAAAAGACAAATTATTATACCATATAAAAGCAGATGAGATAAATACGACATAATAAATGCGGTGATGCGAAAGGGGTGCTGAATTGTCTAACAACGCTTTTGGTATCGATCTTGGTACCAGCAATATAAAAATTTACAGCAAGTCCGATGACGTGATTTTGGTCGAAAAGAATATGATTGCCATTGAAAATAAGAACACCCTGTTTGCTTATGGTGACTCAGCTTTTGAGATGCATGAGAAGGCTCCGGGCAATATCCAGATTTCTTATCCGCTCTGTAATGGCGTCATTGCCGATATCAAGAACATGGAAACGCTGATTAAATTTTTTGTTACTGACCTTTCAAAAGGTAATGTCAGGCCGGCTGATTTTTTTGTTGCGGTTCCCACCGATATCACTGAGGTAGAAAAAAGGGCATTTAAGGACCTAGTCCGCGAAGCCGGCGTCAAGGCCAAGCGGATTATGGTCGTGGAAAAAGCGATTGCTGACGGGCTCGGCATGAATATCGACGTCAAGAATTCACAAGGAGTCCTGATGGTAAACGTCGGCTATGACACCACGGAAATCTCCATCCTGTCGCTGGGCGGCATTGTCCTGAGCCGTTTAATCAAGACCGGCGGCCAGAAATTTGACGATGCGATCCGCAATGCCATCCGCAAAGAGTTCAGTCTGATCATCGGAGGCAAAACGGCGGAAAAAGTCAAGATCGACCTTCAGGAACTGGAGGGGAACGGTCAGGGCGCGCTCGTATATGGCCGGGATATCGTAACCGGCCTGCCGGTGGAAAGAGAGATTCCGACGCGGCTGATTGATGAGACCTTGACCGAACACTTTGCCGCCATCATAGACAATGTCAAGGTGATTCTGGAACGGACCCCGCCGGAACTGGCGGCTGATATATACCGGAACGGCTTGTATCTGACCGGCGGTGCTTCTCAGGTCAGTCATTTTGCGGAACTCATGCGAAAAGGTACGGGACTGAATGTAAACGTATCTGAAAATCCTATAACCAGCGTGGCGGTAGGTCTTTCCAAGATTATTAAGGATGATAACTACAAATCAGTGGCGTACGCAATTGAAGGAATGAGCAAATGAGTCCAATAGTAAAGAAAAGAGGAGAGAAGTTTACACTGCCTGGTAAATATCTCCTTTTTATTTTAACAATCCTCTGTACGGGTTTAATCGTCTTAACGCTCAATACGGATTATGTCAGCAGGCCGCTGACGGTTGTCGCCGGCTATGTGATTTCCCCTCTACAGCAGGGCATTAGTTCGCTAGGCGGCTGGCTGAGCAGGCGGTCGGAAGAACTGGTACAGATCAGGGTGCTGTTAGAGGAAAACGAAGAGCTTAACAATAGAATTGACGAACTAACGATAGAAAACACCAAGCTTCAGCAGGACCGTTATGAGCTTACCAGCCTTAGGGAGCTTTATGGGCTTGATGCTCAATATGATGATTATCAGAAGATCGGTGCCCGTATAATTGCCCGGGATCCTGGCAATTGGTTTCATTCCTTTCAGATTGATAAAGGTTATGAGGACGGCGTTGCAGTGGATATGAATATTATTGCCGGCAGCGGCCTAGTGGGACGAGTCGTCAAGGTAGGACCTAACTGGGCCAAAGTAAATACCGTCATTGCGGACAATTTTAATGTCAGCGGCCAGGTGCTTTCCACCGAAGACAATCTTATTGTCAAGGGCAGCTTGGAACTTTATGCCGACGGGGTCGTGGAATTCGGAGATCTGATCGATAATGCCGATCAAGTGGTGGTCGGCGATAAGATCGTGACTTCCAATATCAGCGACAAATATCTGCCCGGCATCCTGATCGGTTATATCAGCACCTTGAACCGTGATTCCAATAACCTGACCAAGTCAGGACAGCTGATACCGGCCGTTGATTTTGAACATCTTAACGATGTGCTGGTTATATTAGAACTGAAACAGAATAATGAAGACACATAATGAAGACACATAATGAGGTCACAGGAAATATGAGGCGGGTTATTATAACAGCTTTATTGATCATTGTATGTTACATACTGCAGTCTACGGTTTTTCCCGCGATTGCCTTTGCCGGGATTGTCCCCAATCTTTTGATCGTGGTAACGGCGGCCTGCGGCTTTATGTGGGGAGACATAACCGGACTGGTGGTGGGATTTATCAGCGGCCTGCTGACGGATATCTTTTTCGGCGACGCCATTGGCATGTATGCGATGATATATATGTATATAGGTTATATGAACGGCAAATTCAGCGGAATATTTTTTCCGGAGGATATTAAACTGCCGATGGCACTCATCTTGATCAGTGATCTTTTTTATGGAATACTGACTTATCTGCTGTTGTTTATGCTGAGAAGCCGCTTCTCATTCCGGCTCTATTTCATTAATGTAATATTGCCGGAGATCGTATACACTATTTTAGTTACGCTGCTTTTATATCCGATTATTCTTTGGATATATAACCGCTTGGAGGAACATGGAAAGAGGAAGGCTTAAGGAATGATCAACAAAATAAAAGAGAACTTACTTAATATGATCACATCCCGGCTGTTTTTTCTTTTTGTTTTGATGGCTGCGATTAGTGCGGTTATGGTTCAACGGATTTTTGACCTTCAGATTGTCCATGGGGAGGAATATCTGGATACCTTCCAGCTGAGAATCCGGAAAGAGCGGACGATTCCGGCCGCCCGCGGCAATATCTATGACCGTAACGGCAACCTGCTTGCCTATAATGATCTTTCTTATTCGGTCACAATAGAAGACATATTTGAATCGGGCGTGAGCAGAAATGCCAATCTGAATGAGGTTATACACCAATTGATACAGCTTATTGAAAGATGCGGGGATAAGACAGTCAGCGGTTTTAAAATTATTCTGGACTCAGATGGCAACTATCGCTTTACGGTCGAGGACCGTGAAGATAACCAATTGAAAAGATTTTTGGCCGACGTTTTTGGAGAAAGGAACTATAATGACCTGGAATATGAAGAGCAGACGGCCACTGCCGAAGAGGTAGTGAATTACCTTGGCGGCTATGACAGATTCGGGATCGGCGGCTATGACGGCGAAGAGAGCCGGAGCAATTTTGTCGTCGGCAAGGGCTATTCGCGGGAAGAAGTGCTGAAGATCATGACCATCCGCTTTGATATGAATAACAATAGTTACCAGAAATATATCGCCACTACGGTTGCCACCAATGTAAATGAGGAAACAGTTGCTGTCATCATGGAAAACAGCGATGTGCTTGGCGGGGTGACCATTATGGAGGACACTATCCGCAAATATATTGACAGTGTCTATTTCTCACAGATTATCGGCTACACCGGCAAAACTTCCCAGGAAGAGCTGGAAAGACTTAATGTAGATTATCCGGATATGCAATATGACATGAACGATACCATCGGCAAGCTGGGGATCGAACAGTCACAGGAAAATATCCTCCAGGGAAATAAGGGCCAGGAAACGGTATTTGTCAATAACGTGGGCAAAGTCATTTCCACAAGTGATTACGTGGAACCGATAGCTGGTAACGATGTTTATCTGACAATTGACAAAGATCTTCAGGAAGCGGTATATCATATCCTGGAAGAAAAGATTGCCAGTATCTTATATACTAAGGTAAAGAATATAAAGGAGTTTACTTCTGATGAAAATACATCAAGCTCCAGTATCGTGATTCCCATTTATGATGTCTATTTTGCCCTGATCAACAACAACGTCATCGATATCGGCCATTTCGGTACACCACGGGCACGGGATAACGAAATTGCCGTCGGGGAAGCTTTTATCGTCCATCAGGCAGAGGTCATGGATGTATTAAAGAACGAACTGCGTGAGGTTCAGACCCCCTACAATGCTCTTACCTTGGAATATCAAGTATATCAAAGCTTTATTGCCGACCTGCTGTACAGCAAAGGCATTATCATGAGAGACCGGGTGGACGTGCAGGATGCCACTTATAAGGCATGGACCACCGAGGAAGTCATCAGTTTACGTGAGTATATTTATTATTGTATTTCCATGAACTGGATTGATATTACCATGCTGGAACTGGACGGCCAGTATTCTGATTCGGAGGAAATATATGAAGAAATCCTGCGCTACATAACGGAGGAACTGGCAAACAATACGGAGTTTGACAAGAAAATATATAAATATATGATCAAGGACGATCTGATAACCGGACGACAGCTTTGTGAGATACTGCTGGAACAGAATGCCATAGAAGTGGAAGAAGAGGAAGTGATCCAGTTCAGGGAAGGAAAAATCAGCCCCTATGATTTTCTGATGACGCGGATAGCTCAGCTGGATATAACGCCGGCTCAGCTGGCTCTGGATCCTTATTCCGGCTCGGTGGTCATCACCGATGTGAATACCGGTGATGTCCTGGCCTTGGTTTCTTACCCCAGCTACGATAATAATAAAATGGCTAATGGCGTGGATGCGGATTACTATTCCGGCCTGCTGAACGATCTTTCCAAGCCGATGTTCAATTATGCCACGCAGCAGAAAACGGCACCCGGTTCCACGTTCAAAATGGTATCGGCCACGGCCGGGCTGATGGAAGGCCTTATTTCCCCTACCGATACCTGTACCTGTCAAGGGATATTTGAGTCGATAACGCCGTCACCGCGATGCTGGATTTATCCCCGTGGCAGGCACGGAGCCTTGAATGTTTCGGGAGGAATCGGGAATTCCTGTAATGTTTTCTTCTATGACCTAGGTTACCGTATGGGCGTTATTGACAATATCTATTCTTCTGACGAAGGTATTGCGGTTTTGAATAAATATTCAGATATGTATGGCCTTAGCGAAGTTTCCGGTGTCGAGATCGAGGAATATGCCCCACAGATGTCCGACGTGGATTCGGTACGTTCGGCAATCGGCCAGGGAAACAGCAACTATACTACCACCGGACTTGCCAGATATATTACCACGATAGCAAACGGCGGCACCTGCTATGACCTCACCCTGATTGATAAGGTGACCGATCACAACGGCAATGTTCTAATACAGCATGATGCCGAAGTACGCAACACGGTTGACATGGCACACGATGAATGGCAGTCGATTCGGCAGGGAATGAGGCAGGTCGTGGAAAAAAAGGTGTATTTTAACGATCTTTCTGTCAATGTGGCCGGCAAGACCGGTACGGCACAGGAGAATTTAAGCCGGGCCAACCACGCCTTATTCGTCGGTTACGCACCATATGAGAATCCTGAGATCGGGATTGCAACCAGAGTGGCCTTTGGCTACAGCTCTGATTATGCGGCACAGATTACCCGGGAAGTAATCAAGTATTATTATGGACTGGCTGAGCCGGAAGAAATCATCACCGGTGTGGCCGGACAATTAGAAGGCGGCACCTCAGTTACCGATTAAAAAGCGAGGGAGAATTATCATGAAAAATGCTGTAGTAATTAAAAGCTTTCAAAACGGTCTCTCACTATATTTAGATGAAGATATCCCTTTTCCGGAATTATTAGCAGAAGTAGCTATCAAATTCAGGGAATCGGCCGCTTTTTTTAAAGATGCCAAGATGGCGCTGTCCTTGGATGGAAGAACCCTGACGGATGCCGAAGAACGCGAGGTAGTCGATGTCATCAGCGAAAACTCGGCACTGCAGATCATCTGTCTGGTTGGAAAAGACGGGGATGCCAATCAAAACTATCTGAGAGCCCTGCAGATGCTGCATTATGATAGCGAAGCTAGTGAAGGGCAGTTTTATCGGGGGACTTTGAAAAATAAGCAGATGCTGGAAACCGAGTCCAGTATTGTCATTATCGGCGATGTCAACCCTGGTTCAGCAATTATATCCACCAAAGATATCGTGATCCTAGGCGGCCTTTATGGTACGGCATATGCCGGTGCGAACGGCAGTGAAGGACATTTTATCGTGGCGCTTGAAATGTCGCCGGAGAAATTAACGATCGGTGATTTCAAATATAAAACAAAAGAGAAGATATCCAAATGGTCAATCAGACTGAAAATACAGCCGAAGATTGCTTATGTGAAAAACGGACAAGTAGTGATGGAACCGGTTACGAAAGAATTACTGAGTGAAATCCCCATATTAAGATAGCAGGCATCATAGGGCTGTTGACGGCGTAACGGGACTCAGGGGACAATTATAACTCATGTTAAGGAGGATAAGGAATGAGTGAAGTAATTGTCGTCACTTCAGGTAAAGGCGGTGTAGGTAAAACAACTACGTCCGCGAACGTAGGAACGGGTCTGGCGGCTATGGGAAAACGGGTCGTATTGATTGACACTGATATCGGGCTCCGTAATCTTGATGTCGTCATGGGGCTGGAAAACCGGATTGTTTATAACCTGGTCGATGTAGTGGAGGGGAAATGCCGCATTAAGCAGGCCCTGATCCGGGATAAGCGTCATCCGACTCTTTATTTGCTGCCGTCGGCTCAGACCAAGGACAAAAGCGCCGTCCGCCCCGACCAGATGATCAAAATGGTTTCTCAGCTCCGCGAGCAGTTTGATTACGTGATCCTTGACTGCCCCGCCGGAATCGAGCAGGGTTTTAAGAACGCCATAGCCGGTGCGGACAGAGCCTTGGTGGTAACGACGCCGGAAGTGTCGGCGATCCGTGATGCCGACCGGATCATCGGTCTTCTGGAAGCCGAAGAGTTCAAAAAGATTGATCTGATGATCAACCGGATGCGGCTGGATATGGTGAAACGGGGCGATATGATGAGCGCTGCTGATGTAGTAGAGATCCTAGCGCTTCCGCTGATCGGCGTCGTGCCGGACGATGAAAATGTCGTTATCGCTACCAACCAAGGCGAACCTTTGGTCGGAAACAGTACACTGGCGGGACGTGCCTATCAGAACATCTGTCACCGCGTCTTGGGAAAAGAAGTTCCTTTTATGGAATTTGACAAAAGCATATCATTCTGGACAAGAGTAACCGGCATTTTTCATAAGAGTCAGAGGGGCTTGGTGTAAAATGAAAATTAAAAATATGTTCAGACGAAAGAAATCCAATGAAATTGCCAAAGACAGGCTGAAGATCCTGCTGATATCCGACCGGGTCAACTGTTCCCAGGAAATGATCGAAATGATTAAACAGGATATCGTCAAGGTGCTGTCCAAATACATGAAAATTGACAGTAAAAGCATGGAAATACAGATTAACCAGACCGGGAACAATAAGGGGCGCAACATGAAAAATCCTTCCCTTTACGCGAACATTCCCATCTTGGATCTTAATAAAAACTCGTAATATAGTTAAATAACGGTTGAGAAAGGGAACTGGATGCTAAAGCATTACCGGATACGTGATTTTGATTTTAAACTAGTTATAATGGTGACGGCATTGACCATCATCGGAATTTTGGCTATTGGAAGCGCGGATGAATCCCTGCAGGATCGGCAGGTTTCCGGATTCCTCACGGGCCTGTTTCTGATGATGGTGATTTCTCTTTTTGATTATTCAGTAATCCTTAACCTGCACTGGATTATGTATATTGCCAACCTGGCCTTACTGATCATGGTCATTGTAATGGGAGTGGCACGGGGAGTGGCGCAGCGCTGGCTGGTATTGTTTGGTATTCAGTTTCAGCCTTCAGAAATCGCAAAAATAATATTGATTTTATTCTTTGCACAGTTTATTATGAAACATAAAGAGAAACTTAATACGTTCAGCAGGATTGTATCTTGCTGTGTCCTGTTTGGCATACCGATCGTCTTGATATACATGCAGCCGGATTTATCCACAAGCATTGTTGTAGCACTGATTTTCTGTGTTATTATGTTTATTGGCGGGTTAAGCTGGAAGATCATTGCCGGAGTTTTGGCGGTAGCTGTTCCGGCGGCAGTGATATTCTTACTCATAGTGATCCGGCCTGACCAGAATCTCATTGACGATTATCAGCGCGACCGCATCATGGCCTTCATCAACCAAGAAGAATACTCTATGGCAGAGGGTTATCAGCAGGAAAACTCCGTTATGGCCATCGGTTCGGGCCAGTTATATGGAAAGGGTTATAAAAACAACCTGATCAGCTCTGTTAAGAACGCCAACTACATCGCTGAACAGGAAACCGACTTTATTTATGCCGTGATCGGAGAAGAATTTGGGTTTATCGGGGCGTGCGGGGTGATTGTCCTGATTTTTCTGATTTCGGTCGAATGTCTGCTGATTGCCAGAAGAGCAAAAGATCTTGCGGGTACCATTATTGCGGCGGGGGTAGGGTGTATGATCGGCCTTCAGGCCTTTATCAATATCGGCGTAGCGACTTTCATGCTTCCCAACACCGGCCTGCCGCTTCCGTTTGTCAGCCATGGACTGACCTCGCTGGTGAGTTCCTTCATCGGGATCGGATTTGTTTTAAACGTCGGACTGCAGCGGATACGTAAATAGACAGTGATGGGTGTAGGAGGGTTACCTATGAATATAGCGTTAATAGCACATGATTCCAAGAAAATACTGATGCAGAACTTCTGCATTGCTTATAGGGGTATATTAAATAAACACGATCTGTTTGCGACCGGAACGACCGGCAGGCTGATTGAAGATGCCACGAATCTGATGCTCCATAAATATCTGGCCGGACATCTCGGCGGTGAAAAGCAGATCGGAGCTCAGATAGAACATAATCAGATCGACTTGGTTATTTTTTTGCGGGACTCGCTTTCACCTTCCCCGCTGGATCCGGATATGAATAATGTAGTGCGCCTGTGCGACATGCATAACATTCCCTTGGCAACCAATCTGGCAACCGCCGAATTATTGATTAAATCACTGGATAGAGGAGATATGGAGTGGCGTGAGATGTATAAATAAGACCCCTGTTAAAAGAATAATTTTACTGTCCGTGATTATGTCCTTGCTAATCGGATTGTCCGGCTGCGGCAGCAATAACTATCCGCTCGCATATGTTCCCGACAGTGCTGTCAGCAGTTACCGGATTGTCAGTCTGGAGGATGAAGTTCCCGTCGCGTCGCCGTTTGCCGCCGGGCTTTGTGTTATAAACGGGAACACGGACAATCAAAAGGAGACTCTCAAGGAGGTTCTGGGTGCCGGATTATTCAGCCTGTCCGACCAAAATACCATGTATGCCCAAAATGTCCATGAACAGCTGTCACCAGCCAGCCTCACCAAGATACTGACCGCCTTGGTGGCCATAAAATATGGTTCTATGGACACCGTCATTACTGCCAGCGAGAATGTCAAGATTACGGAATCGGGCGCGCAGGTCTGCGGAATTAAGCAGGGAGATCAATTGACGCTTTCTCAGGCTTTGCATCTGATGATGATCAACTCTGCCAATGACGCCGCTATCGTCGTTGCGGAAGGCGTGGGCGGCTCGCTGGACGGCTTCATGGCGATGATGAACGAGGAAGCGAAAAAAATAGGAGCTACGAACAGTAATTTCGTCAATCCCCACGGCTTGACCGATGACAGTCATTATACTACAGTTTATGATATCTATCTGATCTTGAACGAGGCAGTGAAATATGAAGCCTTTAACCAGATTATTCAGATGACCCAATATACTACCACGATAACCACAGCTGCCGGCGATGCGCGGGAGATTCCCGTCAACACGACTAATCTTTATCTTCAAGGCGATAAGACAGCCCCGGAACAAATCACGGTGCTGGGGGGCAAGACCGGCACCACCAACGCCGCTGGCCACTGTCTGGCACTGGTATGCAAAGACACATCGGAAAAGCTTTATATTTCCATAATTATGCGTTCTGACAGCCGTGATACCCTATATGACCAGATGACAGGTATGCTGGAAAGTGAAATTACAAAATAAAGATTAATATAAAGGAGAAACCAATGGCCAGATATGTAAAAGATGTAAACCTGCACCAGCCCACGGAATTTGTCAATTTTATGATGGAGGATTTTTTGAGAAAGGGCGGCTACGCACCTGCGGAATGGAAGACAGAAGCCTGTTTAGGATGCGGCGATAGCATGGAAGGCTATAAGTATCTGAAATGGTCTTATATCAACGGCATATTTCATTTAGAAGCTTGGATGAAGGGAATGTTCGGCGGCGAAATGGGACTGACCGGATTTGTCAGTGCCCTGCCTAAAAAAATCTACAAAGACAACTTAGAAGCCTTGATATTGACTTTACAGCAGTCCGTTCCTGATATGAGCCAAGTAAATACAGCGTATGGAACCGCTGCTGGCGGTCATGCCAAGCCCATACCGGTAGTGACTGTTAATAATATCGGACAAGCCAAGGCAGCACTGATGACCGGTATTATGTCCATTCCCGGCGGGCTACTTATCCCTCTTGTCGGTATTGTGCTTGGCGCTGCCTCACTGTCAATAGCTAGGTCAGGTATGAATTCATCTCGAAGAAATCTGGCGGCAGCCGGCCGGATATGTGCCATAGTCGGCTTAGTTTTATCAATGCTCAACTGGTTCTTGGCGATATTGTTAATGTATGATTAAGTTATTGAAGGTTGTTATTTATATAGCTTTCACTTATAATAGTAATATCATATTATTCACTACAGGAGGGTCTACCAATGGTGCAGTTAATTTTAGGCAAAAAAGGTAAAGGCAAAACAAAATATCTGTTGGAAATCGTTAATGACGAAATCCAGAAAGCATCTGGAAACATCGTCTACCTCGATAAGAATGCCAAGCACATGTATGAATTAAATAATAAAATCAGGCTGATCGACGTATCAGAGCATATGATACCGGACAGCAACGGCTTCTTAGGATTCGTATGTGGTATTATTTCACAGGATCATGATTTAGAACAGATGTATTTTGACAGTTTCCTGACAATTGCCTGTAAAGAAGACGGCCATATAGATGATATCATAGATGAATTAGAAAAAATCAGCGATAAGTTCAATGTTAAATTTGTTTTGAGCGCATCACTGGATGCCGGAGAAGTGTCCGATTCATTGAAATCAAAAGTTATTGTTTCGTTGTAAGAGTTAATTCTTTGGCCCCGGAGATTTCCGGGGTCTTTAGAATAGCAGACTATACTATCTAGATAAATTTACGGAGGCAGGAACTTGGCAGCAAGACCGAAAATAACCAAGTACAGAAAACCGATCAATCTTAACATCGGAATGATTATCTTTGCGATTATTTTTGTATATATAATCATCTGCGTCTTTATGTTCTTCACGCAAAAACATGTCGTTCCTTATGAGGTAAAGGCCGGTTCCTTGTCTTCCAATAATATTTACCGGGGGATTGCTCTGCGGGACGAGACCATCGTCACGGCCGAACAGGCGGGTTACATCAGCTATCTTGCCCGCGAGGGTGTCCGCACTGGTGTCGGCAATCCGGTTTATGCCGTTGATCAGCTGGGGGAATTAAGTGAATATCTGAGCAATCAAGAACCGGGCGAGAACATGCTTTCAACGTCAGATCTGGCGGAATTAAAAACTGAAATATTGAGCTTTGTAAATGATTTTGATGAAACCAGTTTTTCCAGTGTCTATGATTTTAAATATAATGTCCAAGGTACTGTTCTAAAGCTGGCTAATCAAAATATTTTGCAGGGGATCAATGAGATCAATAGTTCCGACGCAGAGCAGATTTACTTTGGCAGTTCTCCGATGTCAGGAATCGTAGTCTATTCTGTTGACGGTTATGAAGAACTCACCTTGGAACATATCACCAGTGCTTTATTTGAAGAAAAAGACTATGCCAAGACTCAGTTGATCAGCAATAACCTGGTCGGAAGCGGAGACCCTGTCTACAAGGTTTCCACGAATGAAAACTGGTCGATTGTCATTCAGACCGATGCAGAAAAAGCGCAAGAGTTAACAGAAGCGGAATATGTGAAGGTAAAATTCCTTAAAAATCAATATATGTCATGGGGCAAAGTAACACCTTTTACCAACGAAGCCGGTGAAACCTTTGTGGAACTGGGGTTTACCAATTCGATGATCACCTTTTGTATGGACCGTTTTATTGATATAGAACTGATTGTTGAAGAAGAAACCGGGCTGAAAATTCCGAACTCATCAATTGTGGAAAAAGAATTCTTTATTGTGCCACAGGATTATATCACCAGAGGAGGCGTTAACAATGTCCAAGGTGTCCTGAGGGAATCCTTTACCGAAGAAGGCGAGCAGACCGCGGAATTTATTGAAACCACTATTTATCATGAAACCGATACAGAATATTATCTGGATGATATGATGCTACGAATCGGGGATTATCTGATCAAACCAGATTCCACTGAGAAATATACGATCAGCAAACGTGGCAGTCTTATCGGTGTCTATAATGTAAACAAAGGATATGCGGATTTTAAACAGATAAATATATTGTACCAGAACGATGAGTATGCCATTGTACGTTCCAATACCCAATATGGTTTGAGCGTATATGATTATATTGTTCTGGATGCCAGTACCGTTAACGAAAATGAATTGATCTACGAATAACCTACAGCAGAAAGAAGGAACAGTCAGTTATGGTCAGGGATAACTTGGGCGCGATAGAAAAGGGCATAAGCGAGGCATGCGAAAAGGCCGGCCGCAAAAGGGACGAGGTTACTTTAGTAGCGGTTAGTAAGAATAACCCGCCAGAGAAAATCATGGCGGCTTATGAAGAAGGATGCCGGCATTTTGGGGAGAACCGAGTACAGGAATTAACTGGAAAGATGGATTTGCTTCCTAAAGATATCAAGTGGCATTTAATCGGCCACCTGCAACGGAATAAAGTCAGATATATTGTTGACAGGGTATACTTGATTCATAGCGTTGATTCTTTACGGCTGGCGGAAGAAATCAGCCAAGAAGCAGAGAAACGCGGCATTACGGTCAATATCCTGATAGAGGTGAATGTAGCCGGGGAAACATCGAAGTACGGAACTGCCATAGAAGAGGCAGAACAACTGGTAATTCAGGCATCGATGCTGCCGGGGATTCGTATAAGAGGCCTGATGACGATAGCGCCGCTAACAGAAAACGCGGAAGATAATCGTAGTCACTTTGTGAAATTGAAGCAATTATCTGTTGACATCGCAAGTAAAAACATTGATAATACTAATATGGATATATTATCTATGGGCATGTCCGGAGATTATACCGTGGCCATAGAAGAAGGCGCCGATATGATAAGAATCGGAACCGGTATTTTTAAAAGCTGAAGGAGTGCAGACATGGGCGTAATGGACAAGTTTCTTAATTACATGAAGCTGAATGAAGATGATGAAGATAATTTTTATGATGACTTCGAAGATGATGAGTTAATTGAAGCTCCCAGGAAACAGGCCGCTAAAGATGTAACTGATAGTACAGATGAACGTAAAAAGACGGTTCCCAAGGTGACTCCGATACCAAGACAGGTGAAAAAAATGGGTACAGGCATGGAAGTATGCGTGATCAAGCCGACTTCCGTAGAAGATGCCCGGGAGATAACCGAAACTTTGCTGGCCAACCGCACGGTCGTACTGAATCTTGAAGGGATAGACGTGGATATTGCCCAGCGGATCATTGATTTTACTTCTGGTTCGACTTTCGCTATCAGCGGTAATTTGCAGAAGATTTCACACTACATATTTATTATTACTCCTCCAAGTGTTGACATATCGGGAGATTTCCAAGAGATATTATCCGGTTCTTTTGATGTTCCGATTAATGGCGGGATATAGTTAATACTACCAAATCTTTGAGGGTGTTCCCGAAGCCGGAACGGCATACGGGACACCTTCATTATCACAGGAGACCCGTTATGTCACAGCGGCTAAGCATCAAATATGATTCAAAACCTTCTTATGATATATTGATTTCCCATACCTTTAAAGAACTTGCCGATGAACTGTCTGTTTTAGCGACAACGGGCAAAAAAATATGTGTCGTAACTGATTCCAATGTGTCCCCGCTTTACGGGGATGAAATTGAGCTGCTGCTCCAAGACCGGTGCGCCGCAACGGCCCGTTTTGTTTTTCCGGCGGGAGAAGAACAGAAGACACTTCAGACGGTCAAGGATCTTTATGGCTTCTTAATTAGTGAAAACTTTGACCGACACGATATGCTGGTTGCCCTTGGCGGGGGGGTCGTCGGAGACCTGACCGGCTACGTTGCCGCGACTTATTTGCGGGGGATTGATTTCATTCAAGTTCCGACAACATTGTTATCACAATCTGATTCCAGTATCGGCGGCAAGACCGGCGTTGATTTTGACGGCTATAAGAATATGGTAGGCGCCTTTTATATGCCTAAGCTGGTGTACATCAATGTATCCACCTTGCATACGCTCCCGGACAGGCAGTATTTCAGCGGCTTTGCCGAGGTTATGAAGCATGGCTTGATAAAAGACGGTCTTTTTTATGAATGGCTGTTAGAGAAGATGTATGAAATCTGTGAGAAAGATACGGATACATTGGAAGAAATGATCGCCCGCAGCTGTTCCATAAAGAAGCTGATTGTGGAAAAAGATCCGCTGGAAAAAGGGGAACGTGCCCTCTTGAACTTTGGCCACACAATCGGCCATGCCATAGAAAAGGCTTCCGGATTCCAGTTGCATCATGGTGAATGTGTCGCTTTAGGTTCGGTGGCGGCGGCTTATATATCCTGGAAGCATGAATGGCTTTCCATGGATGAATACTATGAGATAAGAGATATGTTCGTGCCTTTTCACCTACCAATTACTATTGAACATATCAATCCTCAGGAAATCCTTCTTCTTACTAAATCCGACAAAAAGAAGGAAGGCAACAATCTCAAATTCATCCTGTTGAAAAAAGTCGGCAAAGCAGTTATAGACCGCAATGTCACTGATGAAGATATCATAAATGCCCTGAATGAAATACATTATATAGAAGATAATAATTGAAGGGCTTGTGAATATAAATGAACCTGAAAGGAAGCAAAATGACTAGGAAAGTCAAGCTATTGATATTTGACATATTATTTTTATCCATATTGGTAATAACCGACCAATATACAAAACACCTGGCGACCCTGAGGCTGAAGAATCAGCCGGCCTACAGTATTATTGATAATATCTTGGAATTTAATTATCTTGAAAATACTGGCGCGGCTTTTGGCATGCTACCCAATCAAAAGTTTTTCTTTATCTTTATTGCCCTGATCTTTCTTGGGGTGGTAGCTTTTGTGCTTTATAAGGCACCGGGGGAGAAGAAATATGATGCCCTGCATGTATTGCTGACGATGATAGGCGGCGGCGCAATTGGTAATATGCTGGACCGGCTTCGCCTTAACTATGTGGTTGACTTTGTTCATGTTGTAGCCGTCCGTTTATTCGGACAGACATTTCCTATATTTAATGTTGCAGATATGTACGTAACAATAGCCACACTGATTTTAGTTATCCTCATTTTCTTTAAGTATAAGGACGCTGATTTTGATTTTTTGAGCTTCAAGCAGAAGAAATACCGTGAACTAAAGTAATTAATCTGCGGCATTATAATAATATACTCACAATGACGGAGCATTAAGTGAAAAATGATTTTTGGTTTCAGATAACAGAAGATGAAGAAGGGGAGCGTATCGATAAGCAGCTAAGCCTGCTTGTTGATTCTTTATCTCGGTCTTATCTGCAAAAGCTTTTGCGAGACGGACTAGTCCTTTTGGAAAAGGGACCGGGAAACATGCAGCCGGTAAGAGCCAATTACCGTGTGAAATGTGATGACAGGATTTATCTGACAATACCTGAAGCGGTAGTTCCGGACATTTTGCCGGAGAATCTGCCGCTTTCTATTATTTTTGAAGATGATCATCTGCTGGTCGTCGATAAGCCGCAAGGCATGGTGGTACATCCAGCCCCCGGACATTATTCAGGAACCCTGGTGAATGCGCTTATCTATCATTGCCAAGGACGGCTTTCCGGAATCAATGGAATCTTGCGTCCCGGTATCGTTCATAGGATCGACCGCGACACCAGCGGTGCCTTACTGGTTTGCAAAAGTGACGTGGCACACCATGGCATTGCCAGACAGTTAAAAGACCATGACATGGAGCGCTGTTATGAAGCCGTCGTCTTTGGTGATATTAAAGAAGACAAAGGAACAGTCGCCGCGCCGATCGGACGTCATCATAAAGAGCGCAAGCAAATGGCAGTTACCGCTGACGGAAAAGAAGCCATAACACATTACCGGGTGCTCCGGCGCTTCGGGAACTATACCTATATAGAATGTCATTTGGAGACTGGACGAACACATCAGATCAGGGTGCATATGACTCATATCGGGCATCCCTTAGTCGGAGACCAGGTATATGGACACCGAAAATCTCCATTTGATCTGAACGGGCAGGCTCTTCATGCGAAAACGCTGGGATTCATCCATCCGGTCACAGGAGAAGCGATTCATACGGAGGCCCCCTTGCCGGCATATTTTGATAAATTGCTGTCAGGTTTACATAACAATATTATGTAAACAGATAGTGCTGAAATATATCTGCCTAAACATATAGCGATGTGCTATAATAATTATAAGTCATATAATCCAAAAATAACATATATCAAAAAGGATGGGGGTGCTATTATGAAAACCATAATTACCATTAGCAGACAGTTCGGAGCAGGAGGACATGAGATAGGCGAGCAGGTTGCCAATCATTTCAATATCCGTTTTCTAGATAAAGAGCTGCTTACCAGAGCTGCCAAAGAAAGCGGGTTCTGTGAGGAAATGATTTACACTCATGACGAACGGCCAACCAATTCTTTTCTATACAATCTGGTTATGGATACGTATTCATTTGGCTATAATGCGGCACATTTTGTAGATATGCCGATCAGTCACAAGGTATTCTTGGCCCAATTCGATACAATCAAAAAATTCGCTGATGAAGGTCCCTGCGTCATTATGGGGCGCTGTGCGGATTATGCCCTGAGCGGCAGAAAGAACTGTGTCCATATCTTTATCTATGGCAGCGAGGAAGAAAAAACAAAGTTTGTCTGTGAGAAATATAACGTGGATGCCGTCAAAGCCAAAGAAATGTGTATCAAGACGGACAAACAGCGCCAAAGCTATTATAATTATTATTCTTCTAAAAAATGGGGGCGGGCTGACAGCTATGACCTGTGTATCAACAGCAGCGTTTTAGGGACAGCCGGCACCGTGAGACTGATCGCGCAATATATTGAGGATTTTGAAAATAAATAGACTGCCCAACTATTCGCAAAAGCCGACTTTAACGAATAGTTGGGCTCGGATTGGTGGTGTCTTATCAGGTATGAGCCAACTATTCGTTAAAGTCGAGGGTTTGTGTGTTTGGGGGGGCTTCGCGGGGGGCTTCGCGGTAGTCTTCTTGGCTGTTGTGTTTTGAGACATAATTTTTGTTGGCCGGATTGTGGGGTTTGTTTTTATTTAAACGATTGTGATATTGAAGGCGGAATGTGTCTAGATTTCTTTGGTTACTATTCCGTCTTTTTTTTTGCTGTATATATGAATAGATATATACTATGACTATAAAAATAATGGATATGATGATAATTATGCTCATATTGTATTAGGACCTCCTGTTACTTAAATCTTTTTTGGGTCTTAATTGGTTTTAGTAGTGTTTTTAGTAGTGTTTTTAGTAGTGTTGTTAGTAGTGTTGTTAGTAGAATGGTCTTTGGTTATAGGGTTCGGATTGGCGTCATTGCTGGCCGGGTGGACTGGGGTTTGCTTATTATCACAATTTGTTTTTATGAAATTATTATTTTCTATGGAGCCTACATCTAAATAGTCAATGGTGCTGTCGGGTAAGCCTCGGTTGGAAAGTTTTTTGTTGATATAGCTTTTGACGGCGGTATATAGGACGGCGAAAAAAGGAACGCCGATAATCATGCCCATAACACCAAAGAGGCCGCCGAAAATGGTAATCGAAAAGATTACCCAGAAGCCGCTTAAGCCGGTTGATTCCCCGAGGATCCTAGGGCCTAGGACATTGCCGTCAAACTGTTGCAGTATTAAAATAAAGATTAAAAAATACAAGCACTTTATCGGACTAACCATTAGGATTAAAAAGGCACTGGGAATAGCGCCGACATAAGGGCCGAAGAAAGGGATGACATTTGTAACGCCGACGATGACGCTGATCAGAACTGCATATGGCATCTTTAAAAGGCTGACGCCAATAAAACATAGCAAGCCGATGATGAGCGAGTCAAAAATCTTGCCACCGATAAAACTGCTGAATGTTTTATGGGTGAAGCGGGCATTTTGAATAATGTGGTTGGCTGTCGGCAATTTGAATAAAGCAAAGAGGATTTTTTTGGCCTGACCAGCAAATAGCTCTTTGTTAAAAAGCACATAGCATGAAATAATGAGCCCGATCAAGAAATTCCATAACACCTGTAACAAACTTAATATGCTGAGCGTAACGGATTTGAAAACGGTTTCCAGCTGTGGAAGAATATTCCTGAAAAAACCTTCTAACTCTGCTGTGTATATAGGGAGATTAGTTCTTATAAAATCTATGATATCTGGATTATCTGCCAGAAAACTATTTATCCAATCTGTTGCATCCCTTACAAAAAGAGGCAACTGGACGGTAATATTACGGATGCTGCTGATCAGTTCGGGAATAATCAGAGCAAAGAAACTATATATTGCCAAAAGAACAACTAATAAAGTCAGAAAAACAGTAAATCCCCTTGCTATTTTTTGTACTTTTACAGTAGTGTTTATTTTCCATTTGCGCAGACAAGGGAAAATCACTTGGCTTTCTAGTTTGTTGACTATCGGGGTCAATAGATAAGCAAATATAAAACCATATGTAACCGGCATAAATATTTGAAAAACTGACTTAAGCCCTGAACTAAACTGGGCTCCGTTAAATAAAAGATAATAGAAACTGATGCCTAAGATAATAACAAGCAGTGCTGTGATTCCTTTGGAAACATCTCTTTTATTGGGTCGAAATTTCATAATCTAACTCCTTCAACGTACTCTCCTATTAATAATACTGTAAAACCATAGTGATTACAAGTAAATGATCTCATTGTGAGCGTAAAAAGGTGATTATTTAAAATATGGCGAATAGTACAAGACTTTTAGGCTTATTTTTGATATAATTAAGGACGGAAATTCAATTGAAGTAAGCAACGGAGTGTATAAGCAGATGAAATTACAGCAGGTTATGAGCCATGTCAGAAAAGCCGTGGACGATTATCATATGATTGAGGCAGGTGATCGGATCGCTGTCGGTATATCCGGCGGCAAGGACAGCCTTACCCTGCTCCATGCCTTGCATGGCCTTAAAAGATACTATCCCAGCCCATTCGAACTTCATGCGGTTACGGTAGATCTGGGCTTTGACAATCTGAATCTGGATAAGATCAAGGAACTGTGTGCATCATTGGCTATACCTTATACTATCATTAATACAGATATTGCCGCTGTTATATTTAATGACCGTCGGGAAAGTAATCCCTGTTCCTTATGTGCCAAGATGCGTAAAGGTGCTTTAAATGAAGCAATAAAGGCCGCGGGCTGCAATAAAGTGGCTTATGCCCATCATAAGGATGACGTTGTGGAAACTATGCTTTTATCTCTGATCTATGAAGGGAGATTTCATACTTTTTCACCGGTTACATATTTGGACAGGATGGACTTAAAAGTGATCCGGCCTTTGATGTATATGGATGAGGCCGATGTGATCGGGTTTGTAAAGTATTATGAGCTGCCGGTAGTGAAAAGTCCCTGTCCGGTAGACGGATACACGAAGCGTGAATATGTAAAAAAACTGTTGAGGAAACTGAGCACCGAAAATCCTGGCGTCAAGGAACGTATGTTTACGGCAATCCGCCGCGGAAAAATGGAAGGATGGCAGAATTATTTTGGAAAACAGTAATTATCATAATAAAAACTACCATGATGAACAGAATAGGGTCAATACCCTAAGAATGAGGGAAGTATTGGATACTCTCCCGCTCTTTTGCAAACAGTTTTTTAGGGGGATACAGGAATATACTTCATCTCGCACTAGGCTTGCCTATGCTTATGATATACGTGTTTTTTTTGAATATATGCACCTGAATAACAGTCATTGTAAAAAAATGGAGATAACAGATTTTCCGTTAAGCATACTGGATTTAATTAAGCGGGAGGACATTGAGGAATATCTTGATTATGTGACATTATATCAAAAGGACGGCAAAGAAATCACGAATGAAGAACGCGGTAAGTCTAGGAAATTGGCGGCATTAAGAAGTTTCTACAATTATTATTTTCGTTCTGAGCTGATTCAGACTAATCCGGCCGCTCTCGTGCCGATGCCCAAACAACACGAAAAAGAAATAGTGCGTCTGGATGTTGACGAAGTGGCAATTCTTCTGGATCAGGTAGAGGCTGGGACTAAATTGACAAAAAATCAGCTGCGATATCATGCCAAGACCAAAGTGCGCGATATTGCCTTGCTGACTCTGTTGCTGGGGACAGGCCTCCGTGTATCGGAATGTGTCGGTCTGGATATCGGGGATATAGATTTTAAGAATAACGCTATCCGGATAAGAAGAAAAGGCGGTTATGAAGCCATCGTTTATTTTGGTGATGAAGTTACTGATGCATTGCATGATTATCTTGAAAAGAGGCTCCATATTATCCCTTTATCCGGACATGAGACCGCACTTTTCCTTTCGATGCAGAACCGGCGGTTATCAGTGCGCGCCGTAGAAAACCTAGTGAAAAAATATGCCCAGACCGTTACTACATTAAAAAAGATAACCCCTCATAGATTAAGAAGCACTTACGGAACCTCTCTGTATCGGGAAACCGGGGATATCTATCTGGTTGCCGACGTACTTGGGCACAAAGATGTAAACACCACCCGTAAGCATTATGCCGCTCTTGAGGATGAACGGCGAAGAAAAGCTGCCAATGTCGTGAAACTTAGAGAAAATCAGTAGCCACCCACAAACTGTTCTGAAAAGTAAGGTATTATCAAATTCTGGCCGGCAATTATGGTATCATCCTTTAAATGATTGATGTGTAATATTTCTTTAATATAAGATATTAAGTCTTCATACTGGCCGGTTTCTAGATTTTTTTCGGCTATTGACCATAAGGTTTCACCTTGCTGGACTTCTATGCTCGTATAGTATTTATACATAGTTACTTTATCATTGGACTGGGCATAAACCATTATGCTGCCTAATGCAACGGTTAGGGAAATAATCAGAATCAAGGCGATAACACCGGTAATAATATTGCGCCTGAGCTGACGCTGTCTCCTCTTTTTATTCATGATCCGTCTCATGTCACTTTTATATAGTGCTATACTATCCATGTGGTCTCCTCTGATACTATGCATTATTTTACTATGCATTATTTTACTATGTATTATTTT